>JBNKZR010000434.1:0-6215 GCA_050301735.1 Polyangiaceae bacterium
GGCGTACCGCGCAGGGTGACCGCCGCTTGAAGCGCCGTATGAAGCCCCCGCCAAGCGGTGTCGGCGAGGCTGTCGATGGGGCGAACGGCCGTACTCTGAGCTTGGCTTTGCAGGCGCCCTGCCCAATCCGTTTGCAGTGCGACGGTGCTCGTGCGCAACCTCAACGCGGCATTGACGACGGGTGTCGGTGCTGTTGCGGGCACCGCGGAAAGTAAACTGATGCCCAGCGCAACGGACTGGGCAACGCCGGCGGCAGGCACGGCGAAATGTCGACTGAGATCCAACATCGTAGGTGGGTCTTTCTGGGAGAGGGTGAATCGACCGCACCATTGCGATCGCATGTTCGGACCTCGGCGCCAGCGCTGCGGCAGTTGCGCAGAAAGTCGACGAATGCCCGGCCCGACGATCGGAACGCGGAGCGAGCGCGTCGCTATCCTCGCGAAAAGCGCGACGGCTTCGACGACGGCACAGCGAACTCCAGAAGCCCTGAACCCCACCTCCACGACGCAACGCATCAAGATCTGATGCCATGGGGCACCAAAATCGCTTCGCCGAATCGATTTTCGTGCCCAAGAGCATGCTTCCCCGGTTCGGCGAAGCGCCACTTGATGCCCTGGGGTAACAAAATCGCTTCACCGAATCGATTTTGGTGCCCAAGAGCATGCCCGCATGGTTCGGTGAATCACTCGCCGATGCCCCGGGGCACGCCGATGCCACCGGGTGAAGCGATTTCGGTGCCCAAGAGTACCCACCGGTGACTGGCTGAAGCGATGGTCGATGCCCAAGAGCATCCCACGGCGACCGGGCGAAGCGATTTCGGTGCCCAAGGGCAAACCGCGACGACTGGGCAGAGCACCCACGGTTCCTGTCGAGCCCAGCTTAGCCTGCTCGGTAAGTCCGCCAAATTCTACGGCGTGCCGCTGGACAAGAGTGTGCATGTCTCCCACTGGTTCAAGATCGCCAAGATCGAGTCCAAGACGGCGTGGTGGAGCACGTCCGTGCGCAACAGGAGGATCATCGCCCTCGCGCTGCTACTCCTGTTTACCTGGGTGATCTACCGGATGCTCTCGTGGGTCTTCCGCGCGCCCATTGGCCAGGCACCCGGCGAGTGAACACGGGAGGCAACTCGGAGACGTCAAATGGCCCGAGCGCAAGCAGAACGGCCTGCTTCCACCATGGTCGATGAAAGCAGGCCGCGCTGCTCGAAAGGAATGCCGCGCTAACGCGTCACTCGCACTTGAAGCTGTCGGCGCTCTCCACGTCACCGCCGTGATAGACCGCCGTACGCGGGAACGGACACAGGGGGCGGGTGCGGTCTGGCGACCAGGTAGCAGGCAGTTCGAAGTTCGGGCCACCCGGGTTGGCGGGACCACGCACGCTTGCAACGACTTCTTTCGGAGCCACGCCCTTCTCAACCCAGCGCATCAGTGGCGTGAGCATGTCGAATTGGTCGGTGGCGGGGCCGTTCGAACAGTGGCTCATGCCGGGCACGAGATACAAGCGAGCGGAGCGCTTGGCGCGGCGCCGGCTGAGACTCTCGTACCAGGCGGCGGTGTCTTCTGCCGAGAAGATCGGATCGCTCACGCCGTGATAGACGATCATTCGGCCCTTCTTGCCCAACCCCTCCAGAGTCAGATCTGGAGGCACCATGAATGACTGCGCGGACTCGGTGTACGTGGCGTCTGTGGCTGCGACCGACGCCAGCATCTGATCGATGTCGCCGGTCAGGGCAAACAGGGGCGGAACGAACGTGAAAGGGTCTGCCGGGGGCGCGGAGAACACGAAGCCCACGGCACTTGGATCGAGAACGACTGGCGCGATGAACTCCCAGAACGCCGCGTCCGCGCCAGCGTATCCCGTGTCGTAGGGGAAGCTCGCGTAGAATGGGTCTCCGCCGTTGGTGGTCGCTCCAGAATGGATGTTGCCGATGGCCACCTTCTGACCAGCGCTGAGGCAACTCCCGTCGCGCGGCCCCGGGCAGGTGGGCACATGTTGGTCGAGGTCGAAGACTGCCTGACAGTCCGCGCTGCTCTGCACCATGCCGTCCACGACTCCGTCGAGTCCATCGCACTGTTCGAGCACCTTGTCCGCTACTAGCTGTCGCTCACTCTGGGTGAACGCATCGGACAAGTCCGGTAGACCGGCGAACGGTCCACCCGGAATCGAGCCACCCGCTGAAAACGGTGCGTATTGCTGAGCTCCGTAGATATTCGCGATGGCGGCGTCGGGCAAATGGAAGCCGGGAGCGCCAACGAGGTAGCCGTCGTACTCGTCGGGGTATCGCGCTGCAGCCACCATGGTATGGCGACCTCCGTTGGAGCAGCCGCCAATGTATGAATACCTCGGTTTGTTGCCGTACGCGTCCTCGAGCACGCTCTTGGCCATTGGAGTCAGCGTGCCGACTGCTTGATAGCCGTAGTCGAGTCTAGCCTGCGGATCGAAACCGAATATCGGGTTCTGGGCAGCGCTGTGCCCAGCATCAGAACTGATGACCGCAAAGCCCTTCAGCAATGCACTGGTCAACGGTCCTCCGCCAACGATGGCACCCGTAGCCGGCAGGACGACGCCATCGAGTCCGCCGTTGCCCTGGTAGAAGAATCGTTGGTTCCACGACAGGGGTAGGCGCATCTCGAAGCCGATCGCGTAGGACTGTCCATCGACTGGGCTGATACGATCATTCATCTTGCCCACCAACAGGCAGTGTGCTGGCAGCACCTGCCCCGGCTGAACGAGCTCGCCTTCGGCAACCTCTGTCGCTGACGTGAAGGTGGTGTTGGGGTACTGAAGAGCAGTCAGCAGGTCGGCGCACTCAATCGCCAATGGTCTGTCGCCGTGGTTTCCGCGACCACCGTGATGACCGGCGCCCTGCAACGTCTTGACGTTCAGTGCGGATTCCGCCGCGGAGACGGATTCCACCGAGCTTGCCGTGCCGCCGTCGAAATCGCCGCAACTGGGTACAACGCTGAGGAGCATTCCTGCTCCGAACCAATGTATGCTTCGCTTCATGTTCTTGCTTGCTCTTCCCTGATTGATTGCCTGCTACTTCTATGCTTCTACTTTGCCCCTAAGGGCGACGATAGCAGCTTGCCAAGATTCGGCTGGTGGCAACAGCGACGCTTTCGTCCCCCCCTGATCCCCGATGGCATACCCGTCCTCTGGTACCAAATTCCAAGGGTAGCTCTCCTCACTCCCCACTCGTGGTGTTCGGCGACCTCTCAATCGCAACATGGAAACTGAGCGACTCGGATCCGTCGTCTCCCGGGCGAGCTCGAACAGCGTCTGGTGCCCTCGCCGCGCTACCAGCGAACTCGGTCCGACTTCGACCACACGCTGCTAGTCAAAGTTGTGGAAGGGGGACACCTATCCTTCAGCGTCAGCGCTTCGTCGTGGAGTGGTCGGTACGTTGGGTCAATTCTACGCGTCGCGGCGCAGCTGTTCCAAGTCTGCACATCGGCTCCGCTCGCCAGGCCTGTGAAAAGTTCGTTTCGGCGCTCCAGCGAGGAGGCACTCGCCTGACCGGCGCGGGCCATGCGCTTCACAATCACGTAGACCTACCCCTGCTCGCCAGCATCGACTCCAGAGGGTCCCGCAGAGTCGGCGAGCCCGGAGGCCTTCCTTTGATTGCGGCCGCTGGGGAGCCGGCATGTGGTGGAATCGGTTTCGCTGACGACGCGGCTAGCCTATGCTGAGGGCCACATGAGCGATGAAAGCACGAGCCGGTTGAAGTCCACCAAACGTAACGATGCCTGCCCCTGTGGCTCTGGCAAGAAGTACAAGCGGTGCCACCTTGCCGAAGACCAGGCCGCGCAGAACGCAGCTGACGCCAAATCGGCGGAGGAGGCCATCGCGGCCGCTGCGGCCGCTGAAGAGGCCGAGGACAAGACCGACGGTGCTGGCGCAAAGAAGGCGCTACCGGCGACACCCAAAGGCACACGCCCCCGCGGAAAGGGGCGAGGGGCAGCGGGGGCTCAGAGCAAGTCAGCCAAGCCGAACAATCTGCCGCGCCGCAAAGCGGTTTGAGGCAGCCATCGTCGCGCCATGCAGGTGCTACCTCTGAATGGACGCCACAACTGCCGCGTCAGAGGCAAGTGTAAACCTCAAGCGGCCTCACCGATTGGCATGGCTTCGACGTGGGCTACTCCTTGGCGAAGGAGGCCCCCACCCAAGGTGAAAACCCCAACTCAGCGCTCACCCCGTTGACATTCCGGAGCTCGACGGCGCGTGGATCCTCACCCAGTCGGGGACCGAGAGCCTTTGCAAGCGCTGCAAGGAGCGCTGGCTGCGACTCGTATCGTGCTCGTGCCAGCAACGCTCTTCTGGTGTCGGACGCGACGTTTGGTCTTCCATGTTTCGGACAGCGGAGTATTGCTGATTCGCAGGCGAGGAGTGCGTCAGAGGCTACGCTGGAATGAAGTTTCTTCGGTCGACTACAGTGCGCTCCGCAGCGCGTACATCATCGAAGGGCGCAGCAAGCGCTTGCTGATTCCCGACATGATCGACGGTCAACAGGCATTGGCTGAGTATACACTCAAGAATTTGTCACACTCTCTGGTTCGCTGTCAGTCCCGTCTGGAAGCGGCCCTCAGGAGGGCAGAGAATTGACTGCAGACGTGTGAACCCGCAGGCTGCGCACCTGGGTACTGCAACTCCGAACTCTCCTTCGCATGGTCGTCTGACCGAGAAATCGTGGTGCACTGCAGGACAAACGAGCCGTCACCCGTGATAGTGTGAAGCTTGCGGTCTACTCGTTGTCACGCTCTTGGCGCCAGTGAGGCTGAAGCAGAACACGGTTGACCCGCTGGTTCGCATTCCTTGGGATATGTGGCGGGGTCCCTGACTGAACTGGCCGCTGCGGGCCGCGGTTGTGGGACTCTGCCCAGCCTCATCCGCGACCCGTCCCTCGTCATGCGCTGCTCCATCCTACTCCATCCTTTGCTGATTACTCTCCTGCTGCCCGCCGCTTGCGGCTCGGAAGGTTCCGATGAGGCGGCAACCGAAGCAGGGGAGTCGACGATGCCCAATGCACCCGCGCCGGCCACGGATGGGAGCGATTCGCCCAGCTCTCCCGCTGTCTGCCCGAGTATCACCCCAGGCATCGAAGACGATGCGATGCCCGACGACGCCGCAGAGTTCGCCTATCCGGCGCCCATAGAGCCATGGCAACCCAGCGAGGCCTGCGTGGCCACAGCGGCGGCTCTCCTTGCGGAAATGACTCCCCGTCAGAAGGCCGGGCAAATGGTCCAAGGCGACTCCGACGACGTAGCCCCGGCTGATGTCACCAGCTACGAACTCGGGTCCGTATTCAGTGGCGGCAATGCGGATCCACCGGATAGCAACTCGCCGCAGGCATGGCGCGATCACGTAGCTTCCTACGAGGCCCAGGCAACCTTCGGAATCCCGCTGCTCTATGGTGTGGATGCGGTTCATGGGCACAACAACGTCAGCGACGCCGTGCTCTTCCCGCACAACATCGGCCTGGGAGCGACGCGGAATCTCGAGCTCGTCGAGGAAGTGGGTCGAATCACCGCGCGGGAGATGCGCGGCACGACGGCGGAATGGACGTTTGCCCCAACCGTGTCGCCCGCCCGCGATGAGCGCTGGGGCCGCACCTTCGAGAGCTATTCCGAAGACCCCAAGCTGACGGCTCAGATGGCTGTCGCCGTGGTGCGGGGTCTGCAGGGGGAAACGCTTGGCGGCCCGGAGTCGGTGCTCGCGTGCGCCAAACACTTCGCCGGTGACGGCGCGACCGAGGGCGGAGCGGATCAGGGTAATACGCTGCTCGCCGATGCCGAGTTCCGCTGTCTGGGCGTCGATGTCTACCAGCCGCTGATCAACGCTGGAGTGGGCAACATCATGGTTTCCCTCAGCAGCGCCAACGGCTTGAAGATGACGGCCAACCACTACTGGCTCACCGAAGTACTGAAAGACGAGATGGGCTTCGCAGGGTTTCTGAGCTCAGACTGGGCAGCCACAGCCCAGCTCGGTGGTTCTATGGAGGTGAAGGTCGCGACGGCCATCAACGCGGGCCTGGACATGCTGATGGAGCCCTATTCGGCACGGGAGATCGTGGACATCATCGAAGCCGCTCCGGCCGCCGCCGACGACGCTCACATTCCTCAGGAGCGAATCGACGATGCCGTGAGTCGCATCCTCGCCATCAAGTGCGAGATGGGCTTGTTTGAATCAGACTACGACCCAGACGGAGACGCGGAATT
>JBNKZR010000435.1:0-6213 GCA_050301735.1 Polyangiaceae bacterium
TCTGGTTCTCCGTCACAATCGCGAGAGCTACGTGCCGCAGAACGTGCGGTAGGGGCCGAATTCCGGAGGCGCACCCTCTTCGTAGCGGGTGAGGCCCGGGCGTTCCTCGAAGGGTCGAGCCAGCACGGCCAGGAACTGTTTGAATGGTTCCAAGTCTCCGGCCACCGCGGCGCCGAGCGCCTCTTCGACCAAGTGATTGCGCGGGATGTACACCGGGTTATGCGCGTCCATGCGTCGACTGACGGCTTGTGGGGATTCGTCAGCCAGGCGTGCAAGCCAGCGCCGTTGCCACGCTGCAAACACGGCGTCGTCGAAAGGGGGGGAGTCCCCGCGCAGACCGCGCGCCAGACGGCGGAACGTCTGGGTGTAGTCCTGCTCCTCGCCTTGCATCCAATCGAGCAACTCCGAGATCAGCTCGGCGTCTCGAGGCTCGGTTCCGGGCAGACCCAGTTTGTCTCGCATGCCCTGCAGGTAGTGAGTTTGAAAGCTCGCCTGGTACTCCTCCAGCGCCGCCTGCACGTGGCCAATGGCCACTTCCTCGTCGTCGTGAACCAGGCGCAGCAGTGCCTCCCCCATGCGCGCGATGTTCCATTGACCGATGCTCGCCTGATTGCCGTAGGCGTAACGACCGTGGTGGTCGATGGAGCTGAACACCGTGTCCGGACTGAAGACGTCCATGAACGCGCAGGGACCGTAGTCGATGGTCTGACCGGAGAGCGCCATGTTGTCTGTGTTCATGACTCCGTGGATGAAGCCCACGTGCATCCAGCTCGCGATCAACCGCCCCTGAGCCCGCGCCACGTTTTGCAACAGTGCCAACGCGTGATTGGGTTCGTCGAGGGCGTGGGGGTAGTGCCGCTCCAACGCGTAGTCGACGACACGCCGCAGAGTGGCATCCTGCCGCCGCACCGCGAAGTACTGCAGGGTACCGACTCGCAAGTGGCTGGTGGCGACGCGCGCCAGCACTGCGCCGGGCAACGGACCTTCACGCAGCACGGTCTGGCCCGTGCCGACGGCAGCCAACACCCGCGTCGTCGGAATGCCGAGTTGCTGCATGGCTTCACCGAGCAAATACTCACGCAGCACGGGGCCCAAGGTCGCGAAACCGTCGCCCCCGCGGGAAAACGCCGTGGGACCGGAGCCCTTCAGGTGAATGTCCAAGCGCTGCCCGGAATCACCGACCCACTCCCCGAGCAACACCGCGCGGCCATCGCCGAGCTGAGGGTTGAACGACCCGAATTGGTGCCCCGCGTAGGCCTGCGCCAACGGCGCTGCGGCCTCCGGCACGGAGCTGCCAGAAAACAGCGCAGCCGCGTCCTCGGCGGAAAGGCTCGGAAAGCCCATCTCAGCTGCCAACTCCTGATTGAACAGCACCAGCTCCGGCTTGGGGAAGCCCTGAGGCAGATGCGGCGCATAAGCGCCCCGCAGGCGCTCGGCGAAAGTGTTTTCCAGTACCAGATCCATGATCGTACCCGCGCAACGCGCTTGTTGGTGTGCTTAACGCGTCCCCCCCTCCAACGCCACCGTGCTTCCGGATATGGAATTGAAGGTGTCCTCGGGGCACGGACAACAGCCCGACTGAACCACCTTACCGCCGCACTCGTCGCCGCACTCGACCGCGCGTCCAGACGTCGCGGCAGACCCCGTTGATGAGGCGGCTTCTGCGCTCGGCGCTCTCGTTGGGGATGGCTGCTCCGTCATGTGTTTCGCGCTGACGTTGAGGTCTGCAATCTGTGCTGCGGCCCCATGCGATGGCTTCACGCCGCCAGGGACCCGCCAGCCATCACGCGCCCCCACCCCGCGAAAGGGGGTGCCTCGATTGGTGCGGGTCGTGGTGGTCGGCTCCGTGGTTTGATATGACCGGTTGTGGCCGCCCGATCCTCGGCAGCTCCCCGTGAGCTGAAGCAGCGCTTCGAGCGTTTGACAGAGTACGCCGCCCCGGAAACTTGGCGCTGGCTCGCTGCGCTGTCGGCGGAACGCCGGCTCGGTCGATCGACCCTGGAACGGCTGGGAGCATCGGATGCGGAGCTCCGGCGGGCGCTGGAAAGTGGTCTGGTGATGGCTGTGGGAGAGGTGCGCCCGGTGGAATTGCGACTATCGGCAACAGCCGAGTCTGCATTTGCGGTGGCGCCCGAGTTCGAGCAACTCGTGTTGCGCAGGAGTGCCGCGCTGGGCGTACTGGACGATGCGGTGACGTCGGCGGTGCAGCTGCTCGGACACCGCAGTGTCGGCCGGCGTGTTTGCGAGTTGGCTCGCGGCAGGCTCCCTCGCCCGACGAAGGGTCGAGGCTCGGGGAGTGAAGATATCGAGGCGGATCTTCGGGAAGCCATCGCGTCGCCGTTTGATGCCATCTGGTTTACGAAGACTTGGGGAGAGCAGGCGCCACCCATCGCGAGCCGAGTGCTCGAGCAGTCGCTTGGTACGCTCGACGACGTGACCGAGCTCTACGCGTGGGCGGTCGTGACGGATGTGGCGGGGGCGGATCGGATGGCTGAGGTGCTGACGGCACACGCCCTGTATCGAGACGACGAAGAGCAGGCTGAGCGACTGTTGGCGTCGCTGTCGGCTCCGTCGAGCATCGGCGGGCGAGCAGCGCTCGAGCTCTTGCGGGGTAGGGTTGAACGCGCCCAGAAGTTGATCGACGAATGCGTGGCCTGGTCTGGCGGCAATGTGCCGCGGGCGACGCTGTGGACTCCCATGCTGGCGCTGTTGTTGACGGTGCGTCATCAGGAGGAGGCGGATGCTCTCGCCAACAAGTGGTTGCGCGCTCGTGGTACATCGCTCTCGCTCAAGCCTGTGGCTCGCGCTCTTTCGCGATTGCAGGACGCACGGCGAGACCCGGATGCCCGTTTTGCTCGCATCGACCCCCATCGAGTGTCGTCGAGCGCCTCTGCTTGGGAAGTGCTCCTGCTTGGCTTGACGGTGTTTGCGTTCCAAGAGCGATCGAGCTCCCGCGTGAGCTGGCCCCACGTTCTCGTCGAACGGGGGGCTCAGTGGTTTCATCACGGCTATCTCTACTTCGCCCGGCAAGCCTTCCTGTTGGCGCGCGCCATCGATCGCGCAGAGTTCGAACGAGCCTGGGACCGGGCAGAGGCGGCTCGGGAGCTGCGGATCAGCGCCCAGTGGCTCGAAGAGCGGACTGGCGATGTCTGTCAACTGGTGCGTCCTCGCCGAGCCTGGGAGATCGGGCTCCAGGTTTTGGACCAATTGAGTTTTGACGAAGAGCCCCCCGAAAGTCAGCAACGTCTGGAATGGTATGTGGAACCACGGACAGCCCGAGTGCACAGGCCAGGCCTGCAACGCTACTCGGCTGGAACCGGGTTCCAACTATTGCGACGCCTGTCGCTTTCGGAAGCTGCCGATCTGTACGACGACCTGCCGGATGACGATCGGAGGGTGCTCGATGTCGTTCGTACGCATTTGCGGGAGCCGGAGTTGGAGGATGCAGTTCTGGAACTCGCGCCCAGGTTGTTGGACGCTTTGGTGGGTCACACGCGTGTCGTCGACGGCACGCGCGGCAGAGCTCCGATTGAAGTGGCGCGAGCGGTGTGTCAGCTATCTACCCGAGAGGAAGCGGACCATCTCTGCATCGAAGTGAACCCTCCAGGTCTGGGCCCAGGGCTGAACGTGGTCAAAGAGGGCGACTCTCGGCTGTTGGTGGTTCGTCTCGCTCCGTCGATGCAACGAGTGCTCGAGGCCGTGGGGGAGGGGTTGAGAGTGCCGATGGCTGAAGCTCCGCGCGCGTTGGAGGTGTTGAGCAAGCTCGCGGAGACCGTGCCCGTCAACAGTGAGCATCTCGGGTCGGAGCGAATCGTGCCAGCCAATGCGCGGCCATGTCTTCGGGTTTCGTCCGTTGCTGGAGCTTGGCTCGTCGAGGGAGGGGTCAAACCATTCGGGCCGAACGGTCGCTTCTTCGTCACCGGAACAGGACCATCCGTGCTGACGCGGGCGCGGCACGGACAGCTCGAGCGACTCGATCGAGATTTTGTCGACGAGACGCGGCAGATGAACGACCTGCTCGCGACCTGCGCGACTCTTCGCTCGCTCGTAGAAGGTCCGGACGAGAGAGTGGCTGGCGAGTCCGATCTGTCGTGGTCACTCTCCGGCGACGGCCTGTTGGAATTGCTGGCGAACCTTCGCGATGGTGGCCATGAGGTGGATTTCGAGTGGCCCACGAGTCCGCCGGTCGTGTTGAGAGGCACGGTGAGCAGCGCCAGCTTGCAGGGTAGCTTGCGCGCCAAGAAGGGATGGTACCTCCTCAGTGGTGAAGTGGCGATCGACGACATGACCACGCTGAACCTATCGGAGCTCGTCCGACTGCCAACCGTGTGCCGGGGGCGCTTCGTGCAGTTGCCAAGCGGCGCCTACGTGGAACTCGAGGCGCGTGTGCGCCGTGTGATGAGCCTGCTGGCGCTCGGTCAGAAATCAAAAGGCAAGGACGCTGGACTGCGTGTCGCCAGGGCCCACTTGCCCGCGCTACGGCAGGTGCTTTCGCAGGACCAATTCGAATTCGACGCCGATGTGCAAATGGCGCTGTCCGGTTTCGAGCAAAGTAGAAGCGAGGAGTACGCACCCCCCCCAACTCTTCAGGCGCAGTTGCGCCCCTACCAATTGGAAGGCTATCGTTGGTTGCGTCGCCTGGCGCAGCTGGGTTTGGGGGCCTGTTTGGCTGACGACATGGGACTCGGCAAAACCGTGCAGGTGCTGGCCTTGCTCGCTTCTCGACCCAGGGGGGCCAGGCATCTGGTGGTGGCGCCGACCAGCGTCTGCACCAACTGGGTTCGAGAGTGTCAGCGCTTCTTGCCCGAGCTCGTGGTTACTGAATATCTCGGAGAGGCGCGCCAAAGGCTGGCCGACGAAGTGGCAGCAGTGGGTGAAGCGACGGCTGATTCGGTCTCGGGTGCAGGTCACCTCATCGTTGCAAGTTACGGGCTCATGGTCGAAGACTGCGCTGCCTTGGCCAGGGTACCGTGGGACACCGTCGTGCTGGATGAAGCACAGTACATCAAGAACGCTGCCTCACAGCGTGCACGTGCTGCGGGCATGCTCGAAGCCCAAGTGCGCATCGTGGCAACCGGGACGCCCATCGAGAATCATTTGGGCGATCTGTGGAGCATCTTCAACTTTGTTCAGCCCGGATTGCTGGGGAGTTGGGCGAACTTTCGCACCTTCTTTCTCAAGCCCATCGAGCGGGAAGGCGATTCAGTCGTGAGGCATGCCCTGCGCAAGCTCTTGGAGCCGTTCATCCTGCGGCGCGAAAAGGGTCAAGTGCTGAAGGACCTGCCAGCGCTGACGACGGTTCGGCACGAGATTCGCCTGTCTCCCCAAGAGCGCACTCGTTACGACCTCTTGCGGAAGGAGATACACGAGAAGCTCAGAACGGCTGCGGGCAAGCGCAACAACAAGCTCGAGATTCTTGCGGAGATCACCAGGTTGCGTCGCTTCTGCTGTCATCCGCGGTTGGTCTTTCCGGAGGCACCCACGGAGACCGAGAAGCTTGACGCTTTCCTTCGGTTGGCTGCAGAGCTTGCCGAAAACGGTCGTCGGACTCTGGTGTTCAGTCAGTACGTCGACTATCTCGCCATGGTTCGTCAACGTTTGGACGAGCTAGGTGTAGGCTACGAGTACCTCGATGGCTCGACACCCAAGGCCGAACGGCAAGCGTGCATCGATCGATTCCAGGGTGGCGCTGCGATGTTGTTTCTCATCAGCCTGAAGGCGGGTGGTCTTGGGCTCAACCTGACGGCAGCGGAGACCGTGGTGCACCTGGATCCATGGTGGAATCCCGCCGTCAAGGCCCAGGCGACGGATCGAGCGCACCGCATTGGACAACAGCACCCGGTCACCGTGTACGAGTTCGTCACCAAGGACACGATCGAGGAGGACATCTTGCGGCTGCACGGCAAAAAACGTCGTCTGGCAGACGCGTTGCTCGAAGGTGGCCAACGCGCGGCCAAGCTCAGCACCGAAGAACTCCTCGAGCTCATCGATGGGGCGGCCACGGGTCGCGTTGGCTCGAGTGGCGTTGGGCTCCCGCTGACACGACAGGACGCAGGGTAGCCCGGCCGGTCTCAGTGCAGGCCCGCTGACTAGGCTGCCACCAATGAACGCGATCATCCTCCAGCTCTGGGTCGTGACAGTTCCTCGTGATCTCGCCACCGTTGGGTAACGCATCGCGCGCATTCATGCACAAATTGAGTAGCATCAACTGAA
>JBNKZR010000436.1:0-6179 GCA_050301735.1 Polyangiaceae bacterium
GAAGCGGGCCCAATCCGCGCCTCCGCGACTGTCTCGTACGACCGCCCAGACGTGAGCCGGTCCAGGCACCGTCGAGGCGATGTACTTGGTCGCGGGATCCGGATTGAAGCCGGAGGCAGCACCGTTGACCAACGCCAGGTCGAACGTCCACTTGCCTCGGTCAGTGTGATAGTTGACCCACATCGACTCGTCGAGTTCGTCGTTCTGACGGTCCGAGATCACGTCGTCACGGTCGACACTATCGGGATCGACGAGAACCTTCACGTCTAGCTTCTTGCACTTGGAGTCGTCGTCTTCGTCTTTGCAGCGCGCGATCGTGACGTCGTCAGCACCACATCGTCGATTGGGATCAGGTTCCAGCACGTCGCACTCTGCTCCGATGCAGAATTGGTCGCGCGGCAGCCTCTTTCCTTCGACTTCGATACCATCGATCACCGGGTTGTCGTTGGACAAGCCCTCCCAAGTGAACACGGACGTATAACCGGGCACGAAGTCCTTCGGAGGTAGCAGCTCGCCATCCCCATCGACGCAGATGATCGGGAACTCGTCCCCATCGAAGTTCAGTCGCAACTCCCCTGCGCACGCTGCGAAGAAGACGATGTTCAGACCATACGGTGGAATGCCCGAGTCCGGAGTGGGCGGCCGACGAGAGACGATATCTTCGGCCACTGTCATGCTGAAGGTGTCTTCGACCCCCATGCGTAGCCCGATGGGTTCGAGCAGAGCGTTGAGCCCCTCCACATCTTCCGGCTCGAAGTCGGACAAGTTCGACGAGGTCAGGTCGAGCTCGACGTTCGAGAGCAGCTGTCGAAAGCCTTCGATGCACAGGGCGTACAAGTCACCGGGAGGATTCTCGCACCCCGCGAGCCAGAAGATGGAAATGTCGCGAGGCTCCCCCTCGGCCTCGTCCGCCTGACGAATGCCGGTGTCGTGGTAGAGCATGCGCAACTCGACTTCTTCGCCGGGCTGTGCGTAGGGCGCTGACTTCTGCACCGCCATGATGCGGAGGCCCTCGAGCTGAGCCACGGAATCGAATTCCGCGCCGCAGCCCATCAGACTCGAGCAGGTGGCGAGAACCGCAGCTCCGCCACCAAGCGCATCACGCCGGGAACGCCAGCCAGCTCGATTCGTGCGTCGTCGCTGTGTCAAAACTCACCTCGCACGCCAAAACTCGGGATGATGGGCAGACCGGTTTGCGCGGCACGCCGGCTGTAGTTGAAGTTGTACTGGTACCCCTCCACGGCAGCGTTGTTGTAAGCGTTCCACACATCGAGATAGCCGATGATGCGCCAGTAGTCGAAGCGCCACGCCTTCTCTACGCGCAAGTCCAGCTGGTGGAAGAGCGGCAGCCGTTCGGAAAACGGCTTTCCTTGCAGCGGGGCGTAGGATCCGGCATCAGCCGCGTACAGCGACGGAACCCCCGAAGCCACCGGCGTGCTCATGTTGCCGGAGATGAGGCGAAAGCGCGCGCCCGCTTCCCAGCCGTCACCCAAGCGGTAGCTGCCGAGCAGCGTCAAGATGTGCGTCTGATCGAATTGAAAGGTGTACTCGTCTTCCGATGGGCTGTTGCGACGCAGACTGCGCGACAGCGTGTACGCCAGCCAACCGAAGAAGCGATCGTCCGCCTTGTACTTGAGTAGCGTCTCTGCCCCGATGACCGAACCGCTACCCTGGTTGTTGTAGGCAAAGCGATTCGTGGTCAAAGCCGGGCTCCGCGAGACCAAGTTGTACAAATCCTTGTAGTAACCCTCTACACTGACTTCGATCTGCTCGGTGAGCTCCTGCTCGATGCCCACCGAATAGTGCAGCGAATCGTTGCTGCGAATGCCGGGGGTGCCGAAGACTTCGTCGGTCTCCTGGAATTGAGGGGGCTGGCTGTACTTGCCCACTCCACCCTTGATCACGGTCTTGCGCCGCTGGTTCCCGCCTTCGTCCACGTCGGAGTCGATACCGATCAACGTGTAGCGAGCATTGATCCTGGGGTTGAAATCGGCGTGCCCCGTGTCACGGGCAAAATCCAGACGCACTCCCGGGACCACGAACAGGCGGTCCGTCGGCTGCACCTCTCCTTCCAGGTACCAACCCGGACGGAAGGCGGTCGTGTCGGTGTAGCTCTCGAGCAGGGGCACGGAGGTGAACGGTCCGGATGCCGATTCCCCCGGGCGCGGCGGCGGCGGCGCCCGAACGAACACCTCGACAGGAATGGTGAGAAAGTCCACCCCGCCGTTGAGCTTGATGCCACTGGCCACCTTCCATCCCAACTCGGTCCGGAGCTCTACCGGGTACGAATCGAGGTCGAAACGAGCGGGCCCGATTTTGAAACGAATGATGTCTCGCCCCGCCGCCAGCGTCGAATACAGGTTCCAATCTCGAGTCAGCTGCTGCTCGTAGATCGCTTGCACGCGCCAGAACGCCGTTGACAAGCCAAGTTGCCCACCGAACCCGGGCTCCTGAGCAGAAGGATTGTTGATCAACAGCTCCAGCGCGTCGTCGGAGCCGTACAACTGAGTGCGGAACTTGCTGTCTTTCGAGAGCTTCTTCTCGACGATCACCTGGTAGTCGAAATAGACGGGCGCCGTCGTGACCCCCGCGCCTGCCTCTTCCAGCACGGGCTTCAGCCAGGCGTCGATCCAACTGCGTCGCCCACCGACGGCGAACGTCCAACCATCGGCGATGGGCCCCTGAAGCAAGACGCGACCATCGATCAAGTCCACCTGGGCCAAGCCGTGAAAGCAACCGTCGCCGTCCGTGGGTGCCCCCTTGGCGTCAGTGCAGCCGGTATCCGGCGAACGGATCGCGACGTCGACGATGCCGCCCGTCACGCGCGCGTACTTGCTGCTGAAGTTACCCGGGTAAAAATCGATCTTGTCGAGTAGCTCCGTCGGCACGACGCTGCTGAGACCGCCGAAGTGGTAGACGAGCGGCACCAAGGCACCGTCGATGAATACATTGGTGGATTGGGGCGCAGAGCCCCGCACGATCAGCAGCCCGGCCAGACCTGGAGGCCGCGCGACGCCAGGCAGACTCTGAATCGATCGCAGAGCGTCTCCGCCGGTGCCTGGCACACGAGTGATTTCACGGCGCTGTAGCGTGCGGCGAGTAACCTCACGCGGTGGGCGCTCACCCACCACCAAGATTTCGATCCCCTCCGAAGTCTCGGCGATGCGAAATGTGACGGCGGTTGCTTCGCCGACCACAACCTCTTCCTGGGAGACGATCTCGTCGAAGCCATCAGCGGAAATGCGGACCTCGTATTGACCCGGCGCCAGCCCCACGAGCTCCCATCGTCCCTCGACATCCGTACGAACGCTCGACGGTTGGTTCACCGTCGCATCTGAAGCTGGCTCAGTGCCGGGCACCGTCGACTCCGGCCCAGCGCCCACGCTCGGCTCCGACAGTGGGCTGACCGCCACCTCCGCGCCCGCCAACGGAACGTCCACGCCAGCAATCAGGACCTGTCCTTCCAGGTTACCGGTCGTCGCTGCCTGCGAAGGCTGCTCGCTCTCCGCCTCCACGACGTCTGCGGTGAAGCGGTAGACGTAGTTGATCGCCACCGGGATCGCCTCACCATCGCGCTGGGCAGGAGTGAACACGAACTGCTTGGCAGCAGCGACCGCTGCCTCATCGAAGCCGCTGCCCACGGGCTCGACCACCTCGGCACTCTGCACGCTGCCGTCCGTGGCGACGACGAGCTTGAGCAAGACTTCCGCTTCCAAGCCTTGCTCGAAAGCCTGCTTGGGATACTCGGCTTCGTGGAAGTACACCAACTGAGGCGGCACGACGACGGGCTGCGCTGCCGGTGCTGCTTTCCCCTCCTGTTGTGCCCCTGCGATGGAAGGCACGAGCGCGATGGCAGGCACGAGCGCGATGGCAGGCACGAGGCCGAACGCGGGCGCGAACCTCAGGACGAACGCAGCGCAGCTTGCCCACATCCTCCCAACTGATGACAGCCTCCGCCGCGGCCCCGTATGACGCATCGACTAGCTGGCTAGCGCGGGTGTGCCAGAACCACAAGCCCCCGAAGCCCCCCAAGAAATTTTCTTCCGACCCGCGGGAACGGGGCGCGCGAGGGCTGGGAGCGAAGGCGGCCAGCCGCGTACGCAGCGCTTGAGTCGAGCCCCAAACCTTCGCTACACCCTTCGCCTTTCCTCCTGCCGCCCACCCGACATGCGTATCGCCACCTGGAACGTCAACTCGCTGCGAGCCCGTCACCACTTGGTCATGGACTGGCTCAAGCGCACCGAGCCCGACGTGCTCTGCATGCAAGAGACGAAGGTCACGGACGACGACTTTCCGACGGACGAATTCCAGCGACTTGGATACTCCGTCGTGATGGCGGGGGAAAAGTCCTACAACGGCGTCGCCATTGCGGCGCGAAAGCTGATCCGTAACGTCCGAATCGGGCTCGACGCTGCCAAACCCGATGATGAAAAGCGCCTCATCAGCGCGACGATCGGTAAGGTTCAGGTCTTCTGCTGCTACGTGCCCAATGGCAAGGCCGTGGACCACCCCGACTTCGAGTACAAGCTGAAGTGGCTGGACTCACTCGAACGCACGCTGCGTCGATGGAGTTCACCAGACAAGAACCTCGTCGTTTGCGGTGACTTCAACATTGCTGCTGACGAGCGCGACGTGTTCGACGTCGCTGCCTTCGAAGGGCAGACGCACTTCCATCCGAAGGAGCATGCTGCCCTGTCCAAACTGCGCGACTTCGGCCTGCAAGACGCCTACCGCCTGCACCACCAAGAAGGGGGCCGCTACAGCTGGTGGGATTACCGAGCCGGTGCCTTCCAGAGAGACCTGGGCATGCGCATCGACTACGTCTTCGTCTCGCGACCGCTCGCAGAACGCTGCCAGGCCGTCACGATGGACGTCGAGGAGCGACGCAAAGACAAGCCCTCCGATCACATCCCGGTAATCGCAGACATCGACCTCTGAGCCCCGTCAGACCGTACCGTCCACCACCACCGGGACCTCGGCTCGGCGCAGCACCTGGACTGCTTCGACGCTGAGCCGACCGCGACTGAGCCAGCCTTCCACGGCGGGGTCGGATTGCACGGCTCGACTGACCCTGGCCAGTGCTGGCAAGTACACGACCTCTCGGGCGAGGCCCCCAGCGCGCAGCACGCGCGAGGCGATCGCTGCTGCCACCTCCATCGGAGCGCCCTGGGCGATCAGCGCGCGAGCCGTTTCGACCCAGTCAGCACCTTGCCGCACCTCGAGGGCCGCGCGGTGGCGACGGGCGAGTTCCAATCGACGCGCATCGTCCATCACTCCCGCACGCCGCTCCAAGAACAGCGCGTAGCCCTCCTGTTCGTCGTTGCCAGCGCGGGAGCCCACGGCAAACAGTCCCAAGGGCTCGAGCGACGCGCGGTAACGGGGAGCGGCGTGACCCAGGACCTCGTGCAGCACGATGCGACGCACGTCGTTGGGGCTCAGGTGTCGCCCACGGGCAACCAGAATCGCGCCGTCCCCCGTCGCGGCCGCAGCGGACAACGATTCGCTCAGCTGCACTCTGACGGGCAACTTGAGCTCACCCACGGCGCGCCGCATCGCGGAATAGAGACTGTCCGGGTCCGACTCGTCGTCACTCGGTCCGCCATCTCGCGCAGTCGGCTCGGGCAGGCTGCCCCAGGCGTGCATCAGGGCTTCGGCTTCCGAGTGCTCCGCGTCGTCCCCAACGACGTAGCGTCGAGTGGACAGGCCACGAAATTGTCGGGTGCCGACCGCCTCCACCAGTTGCGTTTCGAGGCGCAGCTCCTCCGCCCGCTCCAAGTACAGCAGCTCGATCGGATGCGCCTCGGACAAGCTCTGCAGAGCTTGATCGAGCAGACTCCGCCACTCGGATAGCTCCGGCACGACACCATATGTCCAACGCGGCAAACGCGGATCGCCGCGCCGCAGACCGTCGACCAGCCGAGATTGCTCAGCGGCGGCGTTGCGCGGCTGACAGCGAGAAATGAGCGCGACCTTGCGCTCCAGCTTGGCAAACAGCCGGTCGATCACGCGCAACTGACGCTGCTTCCAACGCATCGACGGCAATTTGTCACAGAGCTGGGCTCGAAGGGGGTCAGAGATGGGAAAGCTCGCGTCCGCGGGCGCCCGGTCGCCCCCAATGCCCCGAATTGGAATTCAACCCAAAGCCCACCGACGACCTCCCCACTAAATTGGAATTCAAC
>JBNKZR010000437.1:0-6161 GCA_050301735.1 Polyangiaceae bacterium
TCTTCGTCCGAGTCGTCTTCGTCCGAGTCGTCTTCGTCCGAGTCGTCTTCGTCCGAGTCGTCTTCGTCCGAGTCGTCGGGTTCGTCAGCCACCAGTGCGCTGCCTTCGGACACGACCGGAGCCACTTCTTCGTCTCCGTCAGGCTCTTCGGTATCTGAGCCGCTGTCAGCGTCGACCTCCGCAGCGTCGTCGGCGTCGAGGTCCTCCGCAGCATCGTCGGCATCGAGGTCCTCCGCAGCGTCGTCGGCGTCGAGGTCCTCCGCAGCATCGTCGGCGGGCAGATCCGACGAACCCAGCGCGTCCGAATCGCTCGCGTCAGAATCGCCTTGCGCCCCGCCTTCGTCATTCGTGGACTCGCGCGCTACCGATTCATCAGCAACACGCAACCCGTCGAAATCGCCGGCCTCGGCATCATCAGTCGAGTCCTGAACCGCACCACCCGTGGCGTCTGCCTCGACCGCTTCGGCGTCCCCTTCGTCGAGGGCGGCGTCCGGAGCGTCCGTCTCGGAGTCGTCATCCATCACCGAACCCACGGGCGCCGCCTCGCCGGTCCTCTTCTCGAATGCCTCCCGCGACTCTTCACTCAACTCGGCGAATTCGCGCAGGCTCGGCAACTCCTTCAACGACTCCAGACTAAAGAGTTCGAGGAACGCGGGGGCGGTGCCGTACAGCATCGGCCTGCCTGCTTCATCTTTCTTGCCGAGTATCTTGATCAGCTCGCGTTCCAGCAGACCCTTGATGACCTGCCCCGAGTCGACGCCTCGAATGTCGTCGATCTCCGGTCGGGTCACGGGCTGTCGGTAGGCGATGATCGCCAACGTTTCCAGCTGCGCGCGGCTCAACCGCACGGGGCGCATCGCGAGCATGCGTTGCACATACTCCGCGTAAGTTGGATTGGAGCGAAAGCTCAGCCCGCCACCGATCTCGAACAAGTTCATGCCGCGGTGGCGGTAATCTCTGGCGAGTTCCTCGACCAGCTCGGCCGTACGCTTCTTGTCGAGCTTGGCAGCGCGAGCCAGCTCCTTCATGGTCAACGGCTTGTCGGACGAGAACAACAGGGCTTCGATCAGCCCTTTGAGGTAACGGCGCGTCTCCTCTTCCTCGCTCAGCTCCTCCTCGTCGTCATCCTCGCCGGGCTCCTGCCCCAACAGCGCCTCGACGGTGGCACCATCTTGGAGCTCGGCGTCCTCGTCGTCAGTGTCCGCAACCTCCGAGTCGTCATCATCCTCGTTGGCTGATGTATCCACAGAGTCCGACGTTGACGCAACATCTTCACTCACCTCTCCCTGAGCGACGCTCGCCGACGTTTCGTCCACTTCGACTTCGTCGTCGCTCGGGACTTCTCCCCGACGTGCAACTCGGCGCCGAACCTCGTCGAGACTCACGACGCCTGCGGGCGTCGCCTTCTTGCGGTCCTGCGAACCGTCGGCAGTCTGCGCAACAGGAGCATCCGTCTCCGCAGCTTTCGCTTCAGTCGGCTTCGAAGACGACGTCTTGGACTTGGTCGGCTTCTTCTTCGAAGCCCTCTTTTTCGATGCTTTCTTGCCGGCTACCTTCTTTCGGGAGCCCGTGCTGTCATCGTCGTTCGTCGGTTCGCTGGTGTTCCCCTCCGTCGCAAGCTGCTTCTTCGAAACCTTCTTCCTGGAAGCTGCAGGCTTTTGGGAAGCAACCGGCTTCTTCGAAGCAGCAGGCTTCGCCCCGGCCTTCTTCTTTTTCGAAGCCTTCATGTCAGCCGCGGAGTTCGCGGACCCCGGCGCCTTCTTGGCAGACTTCTTGTTGGTCTTCTTGGCTTTGTTCGAGTGCTCGGCTTTCTTCTCCGTGGCCTGTGCTGGGGACGGAGACGCCGGCTCCACCGCGGCGCCTGGCGCCTTCTTCGAAGCCTTTTGCTTGGCGTTGGCGCTCGTTGCTTTCTTGCGGGTCCCGTCAGCTTTTGCGGGACTCTTCTTTTTCGACGTCTTCTTGGCCATCTTCACTCGTTCGCGTCGTGATTCGTGGGTGGTGAAGGCGCTCTGCGCTCTCCTGCCGTTGCACCCTCGACTACTTCGTCGTCAAGGAGACCGCCGTGATCGACTGACTCGGCGATGGTCTCCGTAGCCACTTCGGCATCAACGGGTAACTCCGCGCTCACACTCTCTGGCTCTGGTTCGCTGCCGTCTCCGCCCATCTCCGAGGTCGCGTTTGAGGGTTGTCCCTCTGTCATGCGATCGGAGTCCGTATCCGCGCTCGCTCGCGCTTCGCCGGGTTCCGAGTCTTGCTCTAGGCGTTGATTCGCGCCCACCGCTTCGGAGGTCACCGTTCCTGAAAGCGCCCCCATCCGCTCACTTTCGTCAGCAAACGCGGCCTCCACATCGCTTTCGCGCTCGAACGTGCGCACCGGCCTACCGTCGCGAACACCGTCGCCTTGCTCAGTGTCGCGCTCGAACACGTCCTCCACTCGGCCGAGCGCGGAAACCCCTTCGGGCTCGACGGGAGCATCCGCCGAGTTCGAGTCAGCGTCACCCAGCACCTCAGCGCCCCGCTCACCTTCGACATCTAGCGCCGGCGCTGCTGCCGTAGCACCCGCCGCCGGCTCGCTCAGTTCGTCTTCCGATTCGCCCTCGAGCGGGGCGAGCACCCTTCCGCTGGCCCCATCAAGGCCTGACCCTGTGTCGTCTTCGTCCGTGTCTGTCCAGGACGCACCCTGAGCGCTGCGACGCTGCTGCGCTAGGACGTCGTCTTCCTGACCCTCTGCTTCGGCGGACTCGTCCGGAAGCTCGCCCGAGCCGAGTGCAAACGGGTCGTCATCGTCCGTTACCCGCAGCTCGACGAAGATGGGGCCCATCGGATCGTCCTGCTGGATGAACGTCATGCGCAGCTTCGTCATCTCGAGCAGCGCGAGAAACGTGATGATCATCTCGATGCGCGTGATTTCAGCAGGAAATAGGTCCACGAACTCGAGCCGCCCGCGGCTGCGCAAGAGCTCGCTGATCTGACCGATCTTCTCCGTGATCGAGATACGCTCGAAGTCGATCTGGTGGTCCTCGACTTGCTTAGCGCGTTTGAGAACCTCTTCGAAAGCATCCACCAGCTTGAAGAGAGACAGTTGCGCCAGTGGGGCTGGCTCTGTCGACGCCTCGATCGGGATCCCGCGCGCGAACACGTCTCGCCCCAACACGCTGCGCCCCCCCAACTGCTCGGCAGCTTGCTTGTACTTCTGATACTCGAGGAGTCGACGGATCAGTTCCGTGCGCGGGTCTTCCTCCTCCTCGGACAGCTCATCCTCTTCCGCGTTTGGATCGGGCGGTAGCAGCGACTTGGACTTGATGTGCGCGAGGGTGGCCGCCATGACCAAGTACTCACTCGCAACGTCGATGCTGAGCGCATCCATCAGGTTCAGGTACTCGACATACTTCTTGGCGATGAAGCCGATGGGGATGTCCAGGATGTCGAGTTCGTGCTTCTGGATCAGGTGCAGCAACAGGTCGAGCGGCCCCTCGAACTCAGGCAGCTGCACGTGGTAGGCGTTGGGATCGGCTGGCGTCTCACCCCCAGGCGTTGCGGACTTGGCCGGCTGCTCCCTTCTGACGTCGCGCTTTCCCGCCGCTTGGGACCCAGCCTCAGCGTTGGAGACGTCGACCACTCTGACGTCATCCGAAGCCGTGGCGTCCGCTTGTGCACCTTCGCCTGCGGGCGCTTCATCTGCCCCCACAGCTGTCTCCTGACGAGCTTCATCGACGGCGTCACCGGGTACTGCCTCGCTGGCCTTCGGCTCGTCGGGCGAAGCGCTGCTGGCCGCTGCAGCTTTGGGATCGTCAGTGCTCTCGCTCATGTTTCGCTTGCGATGCCGGCCTGCCAAGTCAGAGCCCGAACAGCGCTCCCAACTGTCGGTGCACGAAGAAAACCGGAAGGGTGAAGAGATACTCGCGAACCACGCCGATGTTGAGCAGAATCAGAATGATTAGAAAGGAGTACGGCGCGATGTTCGCCTTGAGGTCGTCGCAGGACCGCGGTAGCAGGTGGCTGCCATCCAGCGGCGGCAGGGGCAGCAGGTTGAAGATGCACAGACCGATGTTCAGTACGAACATGGCCTCAAATAGAGGCACGATTCCGCCTCCTTGACCGCCGGTCAGCGACGGGCTGCCTCCCAGGGCGGCGAGCGCCCCCGCCGCCAGAACCGCGAGCAACAAGTTCGAGGCCGGCCCGGCAATGGCCACCAACGCCGCGCCCTTTCGCATCGACAGGCGGCGCGTCAGGTTGGCCGGTACGAACTGCACCGGGCGTGCCCATCCGATGAGGGCAAACCCGCTGACGACGGTCGCGACCGCCGGCACCAGAAATGTACCCACGACATCGTAGTGCGCCAACGGCGAAAGCGTCAGCCGGCCTTGTACCCGAGGAGTGCGATCACCGAGCCGATCCGCAGCCAACGCGTGGGCGTACTCATGCACGCTCAGCGAAAGCAGCATCGGGATCAGATTCAGCGCCAACCGCGCGGGATCGAACACGCGAGCACGATAGTGGTTCGCTCGGCAAGTTGCCACGCAAACGGGCTCAGCTCGCCAACAGGCGGGAAATCAGCCCGAGCATTCCGTCCAACGAGAAGGTCAGGGCAAATAGCGCTACCAACGCTCGAACGGGTACGAGAGTCTGCTGCATGTGCGCGGGGCTCGCTGCCCGGGTGATCAACGCGGACGTCACCTCCCACACGATGACGGCACTCAGCACCGGGGCGGCCAACGAGACCGCGATGCCGACTGCCGCGGCCAGCTCTAGGGCGACGGATAGCAGCAGTGGCGAAGCTGGATCCACAGGGGCCATCAGCCGCTCGACGACTCGCTCCGCGCCACCCAGGTGCAAAAAAGCGAACGCCGCGTACAGCCCTAGTAGCGTCGAAAGCGGCGTCGGTGCATCGCTGAACACGGTGGCTTGCGCGTTGCTCGCCCCTCGCAGATCATCCACCAAACCCCCGGCCATCATCGCCGCCCACAGCAACCCCGCCGCGGAAAGGGCGATGGGCAGGCCCCTGAGGAACTCCCGAGCAAACGCCCATGCCAATGGCTGCTGACCCACTGACGTCCCAGACGCGACCGTTGGCATCAGGATAACAGCCATCGCCAACGCCAACACGACGCGCGCCGGTGCAGGCAGCAGCTTGGCGCCAAAGGCGGGCACCAGAGTGAGCGTGGGCAGCAGACGGGCCCAAGCCAGCACCCAAGCCTGGAGGTCGACGCCACGAGACGATAGCGCTTCCAGCATCAGAGTGACGGGCCCCATGGACTGCATCCCGCCGTTGTAGCCCGATGGCGTGGAATTCGTCGACAGTTGACTCACCGAGACCCTCTGGCTACAAGCCGGTGCCATCATCACCCACCGTATCTTCCTCGTTAACTTCTAGGAGCCTATGTCTCTCGACACCAACGCCGTAGGGGCGGAAACGCGCGTTCACGAAATGAACTACGACTGGAGGGACCTCGCCCTCTACGCGTTGGGCATCGGCGCCAAACGCGATGAGCTGGACTACCTCTACGAGAAGCGGGGCCCCGTGGCCTACCCGAGTTTTGCGGTAGTCCCGGCCTACCCGATCCTGACGGAGCTCTTGGAGCTCACCAAGGGCCCCTACGACCAAGTGCTGCACAGCGGGCAATCAGTCCGGATCCTGCGCCCCATACCGCCCCAAGGGGTGCTGAAGACCAAGGGCACCATCACCGGCATCTACGACGTCAAGGTCCTCGCGCAGGTGGAGTTCACCACCACCACAACCCTCGACGACGAGCCGCTGTTCGAAACCGAGTGGCACATTCTGTTTCGTGGTGAGGGCGGGTTTGGGGGCCCGCGACGACCGCGACGACCGCCGACCAAAGTGCCTCCTCGTGATCCGGACTGGGTGTTCGAGGAACGGGTATCCGAAGAGCAGGCGCTACTCTACCGCCTGAGTGGGGACCCCAACCCGCTGCACGCCGATCCTGAGTTCGCCCGCAGCGTTGGCTTCGAACAAGGACCGATTTTGCACGGCCTCTGCACCTTCGGCTTCGTGTGCCGGGCGATCGCCAAGAGCGCTTGCGACGGCGATGCAACGCGAACGGCAGGCTTTTTGGAAAGGAGGGATGGGCCACGGCAAAAGCCCCCGCGCAGCCCGAAGAAGGTTCGAATCTATCCCGATAAATCAAGGACTTGTGAAGAGT
>JBNKZR010000438.1:0-6143 GCA_050301735.1 Polyangiaceae bacterium
GTACCCACCGCATCCGTACCCACCGCATCCGTACCCACCGCATCCGTACCCACCGCATCCGTACCCACCGCATCCGTACCCACCGCATCCGTGGTCGCCGAGTCGGTCGTCGCAGCGTCGGTGCCCGCGCTCTCGTCGGCGTCCGTCGCTCCGTCACCGGCGCCTGGATCGGTCTCAGCGGTCGCGTCGGTTGCGCCCTCATCGTCCTCGTTCGCCCCGGAGCCATCCGTTTGTCCGTCGGACGCACCTTCGCTGGCCGTCGCCTCCGCGTCGGTATCGGACGCAGAGTCCGTCGCGTCGTCGGTGTTGGCCAACGCGTCGTCGTTTGGGTCGTCGCTCGACGAATCGCCACATCCAAGAACGGATAACGCGCTCAACAGAGCGGCCCTACCAACGAGTTTGCTGACCGAAACCATGACGACCACCATGCCGAAAGTCTCTGCGGCCGCGCAAGACCCTTCCTGCCGTCATTCGACGACGATGAGCAGCCGGCAGCAGTGCACAGGCAGCGCTCGATCACGGTGAAGCACGCACACTTGCACCGGAAACCCGGCGGAACCCCACCAAAATGCCAGCACGAGCAAGCGCTCACCACCGCCACGCAACGCCAAGACGCGCACTCAACCTACGAGTAGAGTGTGGGGCGAGGTACCAGAATGACCATGCGCCAACCACATGGGCGCCAATCACGGAGCTGAACGCGGACGGCAACTTCCGGCTGCGCTCACCACGCACACTTTCGCCGTCACCCGCACGCTTCCGCCGTGTCCCGCAGGCACGCGATACCCAGGTACTCACCGCGCGCGGCACGTGTATGATGCCGCGCACGTCGTGCAAGCGCTGTACACCATCTCCGTCTGGCTGCACATCGTCGCGGCCGCCACCTGGTTGGGCGGCATGCTCTTTCTGTCGCTCGTATTGGTGCCCGCGCTCAGTGGCCACCCGCAGCGTGGCGCGTTGATCCTGCTCGCCGCTCGTCGTTTCCGCGCCGTGGGCTGGGTCGCGCTGGCTGTGTTGCTGCTGACCGGTCTCATCAACCTGCACCACCGCGGGCTGCTGTCGAGCCAGCTGTTCGACGCGGGCTTCCTCACCAGCAGCTATGGCAGCACGGTGGCGCTCAAGCTCCTCTTCGTAGCACTCGTGTCGTTGCTCAGCGTCGTGCACGACTTTTTCATCGGGCCGCGCGCAGCTCGGGCGATGAAAGAGGCGCCGGACGCGCCGAGCACACGGCAGCTGAGGCTGCTGGCGAGCTTGATGGGACGCGCCAACCTGGTGCTGGCGCTGATCATCGTCGCCTTCGCCGTGACCTTGGTGCGCGGACCTTTGTTCTGACCGTCCGCGAGCAGGCGCGGGCCAAGCGCTGCTACCCCGGCGGCCACAGCTTCTGCGGTCAGGGACTACGCCTTCTGCGGTCAGGGACTACGCCGGATCCTGCCACAAGCCGGGGATGACGGCCCCATCGGGATTGAACTGCATGAAGCGCTCGTCGGCGAGCAGGCTCATGACGTCGCTGGTACCGAACATCGCTTGGGCCGCGGTGAGATAGAGATCGACTTGTGGGCGCCGCTCTTCGAAGTTCTGGAACGTCCCGTGCTGCAGACCGAGCGCCGAGCCGCCGAAGAGGTAGGCAGGTTTGGGGCTGAGGCTGTGGTTCGGTCCCGACACTTCGGTCACGTGGGGGATCACCGTGTAGTCGAGAATGCTGTTGCCGAAGGCGTCCGTCGCGGTCTTGAACTCGTTCAGGAGCTCCGCGGTCAACGTGTTGTACCAGAGCTGGACGTCGGCGAGAAACTCGTACACGTCCCGATCCTCACCCTCGGTGGGCGGCTCCTCGTTGGCAGCATTGGCAATCATCCCGGACATGTGACTCACTGGGTGATGCATCGCGATGCGCGCGGGGTCACTGGGCCACATGCCGCCGAACGCTACGTGGTTTTGTCCGGGACAGTACTGAAACGTCCCTGCGCGGATGATGTCGCATTGGAAGGCCGCCAACAGCACCGCCGAATGAGCGAGCGCCAGCTGACGGAGCTTGGGCGAGTCATCTTCATCGATGTTGTCGGTACGGTAGGCCACGTTCCCGCTCCCACCGACGAGCTCCGGATCTGGAGCAGCAGGGACGCTGCAGTCCCCTGGGGGGATGCTCCCCGCTTCGATCTGCTCAGAGAGTTGGAGCTCCACCTTGCGGATGGCTTCCGCGTGCAGATCGATCTTCGGAGCCTCCGCACTCGGCGCGAGCGCTTTGAGTCGCTCCAGTTCGGCAAGGGAGTAATCGAGCACGCTCTGCCGCATCAAGAGCGCGTTCAGGGCGCGCTCTTGATTGGCCTCGTTGGCGCCGCCGGGCATGAAGCCCGAAAACAGCTGCGCGTAGAGCGCGGCTGGACTCAGCTCGGGGAGCAGCGGCACGTTCTCGGTGATGCTCTCGCCGGCGACTGTGGCGGAGCTCACGGACCGGGTGTCGTACGCGTAGGAAAGGCACTGCGTCGAGGTCTCGTTCGAATCGACCCGCGCGTCGCAGATGGCGTTAGCGTACACCGCCCCGCCGTCCTTCATGCCGGGAACCTTGTCGAAGAAGATCTGGTCGAAGGACGGGCCGCCCGCGACCGCATCGTCTGCCTCGCCACCATTCGCTCGCGTGCCTTCCGCACTGCAGCAGGTCGTGGTGAACACCGTGCCGCGCTCGTGACCCCCGCCGCCGGGCACCGTCAAGTGTGCATCAGAAAAGCCGTAGAAGATGGTCATGTCCTGGCGCAAGCCTGCGTCCTCGAAGGGCTGCGACAACAGCGACGGCGTATAGGTGTCACCCGTACCCTCAGGCAGGAAGCGATAGCGCATCGTCCCGAGGGGGAAGTGCCACAGCAGAAACCGGCGCGGCGAGGAGGTGATCCCGCCGGCCATGGCCTCGAAGTTGTCGAGCATCATCCTCAAGCCGACAGCCCCGCCCACGGCTGCGAGGAAAGAACGGCGGGCAAGACGATACGAGCTCATGCTTCGATTCCGATCGTTGTCGAGTGTGCCACCGGGATCCCCAAAGCGATCAGAACGAAGGCTCCCACAGCACGCTAACGCATCACTCTCGGCCGCCCAGGCACAAAAGCGCGATCGGTGCGACTAGAAACGTTGCCGCCGAGTTCGGCAACCCGCAGCGCCACTGCTCGGCCGTGTTGAACGCCTGCCGACGCGGAAGGATTGGCCCGCTGAAATCATGCGCTGAGGCCGTAGAGAAGCCAGCTCCAACCGGACGCGCTAGCCAGACGGCACTAGGCCTGCGCATGATGCACCCGGTGTCGAAAGCCCCTCATCGTCTCACCCTTGGATGCTGCACTGGCTCGAGTATCGCCGTCGCGCTGCTGCTGGCCACGCCCGTGGCGGCGCAAGAGGCGTGTTTCGAACGCCTCGACAACGGCGTCGATCTGACAGGTTGGAGCCCGAGCCCCACGAACATGCACGGTCCGGGGCAAGGCTGGACGGTGGAAGACGGCGCCATCGTAGGCAGACAGACGGACGGACAGCAAGGCGGCATCCTGGTGACCGATGCCTCCTACCAAGACGTCGAGGTGATCCTCGAGGTGAAGATCGATTGGGGCTGTGACTCCGGCCTCTTCTTTCGCACGACCGACGGCAATCGCGCCTACCAGGTGACCATCGATCACGTCTCGGACTCCGCGGTAGGCACGATCTGGGGCGAAGCCTTCCCTCAGGAGCTGCGCGAGATCCCCTACTTGTTGACCGACGACGGCAACACCGCCGTGCTCGCCCCCGACCGCCACGAAGAACCGATCTTCGACCTCGCGCTGTGGCCGAGCCTGTGGGATCCGACGGCCTTCAACGAGATCCGGGCACGCATCGAAGACAATCCGCCGCACATGCAGGTGTGGATCTCCGGCACGCAGGTGATGGACTTCACGGAGACCATCCTGCGCGACGACGTGAACGCGAGCGGTCCCCTGGCGATCCAGGTGCACGGGGGCTCACGTTGGATCAGCGGCGGCACGGTCGCGTTCCGAAACATCCGCGTGCGCGATCTATCCCTGCCCTGTGACGAGATGCCAGGCGGCGACGGCGCCGGTGGACAGCCGGCACAGGGCGCAGGCGGCAGCGGCGGTAACCCAGCCCAGAGTGGCGAGGGAGGCGCCCCGAGCGAAGGTGGCGGCGGCGCAGGCGGCGGCTCAGTCGACGCGCCGACGGAAGGCACGGGCGGTGTGACGGAACCCTCCGTCGAGGGCGCAGCAGGAGCCGGCGCGGGAGAACAACCCGCCAGCGGTGATGCCTCGGGCAACCCAGAAGCGACTCCGGATCCCGAAGCACCCGGCACGGATGTTCCCGGCGCAGCGAGCGGTACCCCGATGCCGCAAACATCGCCCAGCGGGTCGAGCTCGAGTGCCGCGCCCACGACGAGCGCCACCAGCGGCACCCCAAGCGCGGGCAACATGCCACCGCAGGAGACCAGCGCCAGCGCGGACGACCCGAGCCTCGGCTCGACCACGGCGGACGATGGCGGCTGTGGTTGTCGTGTGGTGGGGCGCGACACCTCACGGCACACAACAAGCGCAGAAGGCGCACGACCAGCCGAAGCCTCGTCGTTGTTCGCGTTGCTGGCGGCGGCCGCGCTGTACCGTCGCCGACGAGCGCCGCGGGCGAGCTAGCCGCTGGCGCCACGCCAGTACGAGAGGACAATGCCGGCTCGCGCACAGGCGCGAACGCGTCGCTTGGGCGAGAGGCTCACTCGTGCCATGCTGTCGCCGTGGGTCGCACCAAAACGAACGGGGCATCGATCGCCCGCGCCTGGTTCGGCGCCGTGGTCGTCATGATGGTCGCCTGCAACTCGGGCACCGGCTCGGAGCAAGAGCTGGACACGTCTTCCGAGTGCACCCCAGGCTTGGAGCGCTGCGAGTGTCTGCCCAACGGCGGGTGTGATCGCGGTTTGGAGTGTCGCTCGGATCTGTGCGTCGAAGCCGACGCGCTTCCCACTGATGCCGTGATGGGTGAACGTTCCGGCAACGCGGACACGGACGGCGACAGCACGTCGAGTGACGGCAACGGCGGGGACGACGGCACGACCTCAGGTGCCGCCGGCGACCCCAGCGCTGTCGCTCCCGATGCAGGAGCCGGCTCCGACGGAACGTCGGCTGACCCCGCCGCTTCAGGGGCAACAGGGACGTCGAGCGGCCCCGAGGCGCCCACCGAGACAGTGCCGGCGAGTGACGTAGTGGCGGATCCCGCGCCCGGCGGCGTCCCCCCCACTGCCGGCACCGAGCCCAGTGATGTGACGCTCCCCAGCGCAACGCCTCCCCCAGGGGGCACGCCCATCACGCCCGGAGTGCCGCCCTCCGGCTGCGGCGATGGAGTGCGTGACAGCACTGAAGCCTGTGACGACGGCAATCTCTTCGACGGCGATGGTTGCGGCGCCAGCTGCCTGATCGTCGAAGCCGGCTTCCTGTGTCTTGCCCCAGGGCAACCCTGCTTGCCTTACGCGACCTGCGGCGACGGCATGGTGGCAGCGAGTGAACAATGCGACGATCAAAACCTGCAGAGCGGTGACGGCTGCAGCGAAGACTGCAGTGTCGAGCTCGGTAGCAGGTGTGAGGGACAACCCAGCCTGTGCAGCCCGACGCTGTGCGGTGACGGCATCGTGGAAGGCAGCGAGAGCTGCGACGACGGCAACGACCTCTCCGACGATGGCTGCAGCGCCGATTGCCTCGTCGAGCCGGAGTGCAGCGGCGACATGGACTGCGAAGCGATCTGCGGCGACGGCCTCGTCATCGCTGAGGAGTGTGACGACCACAACTTGCTCGACGGCGACGGTTGCAGCAGCTCGTGCATGCTCGAAGCTGGGTTCGAATGCGCCACCAGCGGCACGGACCAGGCCAGCGAGTGCACGGCGCTCTGCGGGGACGGCCTGCTGTCGTTCGGTGAACAGTGCGACGATGGCGACAACGGCGGCGGCTACGGGACGTGCGGGCCCGGTTGCCGACTCGACGGCTACTGCGGCGACGGCATCGTCAACGGCCCCGAGGAGTGTGACCCGGGGCCGGTCAGCTCCGGCGCTTGCGTGGCGGGGCTGTGCCGTCAGCTTCGAACCCCGTGACGAACGCAGCGTCGACCACGCACCCATCCGAACGGCTCCCGCGCCGCTCCCAACC
>JBNKZR010000439.1:0-6136 GCA_050301735.1 Polyangiaceae bacterium
CCAAACACAGGGCGCGCTTGCCCTCTGCAGTCGCCGCCGAATACACGCTGCGAGCGACTGTCGTGGAGCCGACGAAAGCAACGGCTCGCACTCCCGCGTGACGAACCAACGATTCTACCGTGTCTCTCCCGCCGTGGACGACGCTCAGCACACCATCTGGAAGGCCTGCTACCGCGCTGAGTTCGGCCAGCCTGCAAGCCGTGATGGGCACCTTGTCGGAGGGCTTGAGAATGAACGCATTGCCCGTCACCAGCGCCAAAGGCAGCATCCAAAGCGGGACCATCGCGGGGAAGTTGAACGGCGTGATGCCGACGACGACGCCCAGCGGTTCACGCCGCGTCTCGCAGCGCACGCCGCGCGAAACCTCGAGACAACCCCCGACATCGAGATTCGTCAGACTCGTCGCGAAGTCGAGCACCTCCAGCCCACGCAATAGGCCGGCGTGGGCCTCCGCTTCCGTCTTTCCGCTCTCGAGTGCTACCGTGCGCGATAATTCAGCCGAGTTATCCTCCAGCACCCTACGAAGTGCGGCAAGGTGGGCGACGCGCTCGCGCAGCGGCAATGTTTTCCAACCGACGAACGCCTGCTCCGCGGCGCGCACCGCGGCATCCACATCTGCGGCCGTTGATGAGCGCACGCTTCCAATCGCGCGCCCAAAGTAGGGACTGACGACTGGGTGCGTCGCGCCGTTGGCTGTCTGCGCTCTACCGCCAACCCAGTTGGTACATTCGACTACATCAGGGGGCGCGGCAATGCTGGACAATCGAGACCTACTTCCCCGGCAACATCTGCCGAGCTGTCTCCAGTCTTGAATGGACGCGGCACTCTGTCCAGTTTGTGCCGTGTCCAGTTTGTGCCGCGTCGAGTTTGTTTCGTTGGGCTGGGGGTTACTCGAAGCCGCGACTGTCCGTACGAAAAAGCCTCAGAGCGCTCCGAACGAGACTCCCGCACCGTCAGACCAGCGCGGCCGTAGGGTGGCACTCTTGAACGACAGGGATGTGGCGGCTGAACGCCCCCGCTCCAAGCAAGTAGTCGAACGCGTCGACATAGGCTCGGGGCATGGCCAGGAATCTCACGGACACACGATTAGTCATGGTGTGCGCGACGGTTGCGCCGCAGCAGACTTCTCGACCGTCGGCAAACATCAAGACCGCTTGGAGAGACTCGCCGCGGCGAAACGGCCCCGGTGAGATGACCCAAGCGCCACCAGCAAACAGCTCCACCAGCAGGCCGATGCTACTGCTGGCGGCGCCGCGCAGAGATACCCAAACTCGGTACTCGACGTGCACGTCGGCGTCGCGAAGTGGATTCAAATCAATCGCAGTGTTAGTCATCACCCCTACCAGCGACCGCACGCTACAGCCGTCCTCCGTGATGCGTCAGTGGGTCAGACTGCGCAGGAGGAGTAAGTCATATTCGAGCTATTGGTGACTCGGAGGCCACGCTATTGCTTGCTACGACCGCGCGGCGAGCTCACCAAAGCCCCCGAGTGTCGTTGACCGGACGCGCGACTGACTTGGCAAGGTCGGGGTTGTCTCCTCAGCATCCCATTCTCACTCTTCCGTCTCCGGACCACCCATCCCCCCATCCGTTGGCGGCACGCGCGCTTCGGGCCAGCTGCCTCCGAGAGGGTAACGAGCTGTGCCACCCCGCGTGATCTCGAATCGCAGATCGCCCACCGTCTGCGCCGGCTCGAAGTAGAAGTCGACGTACAAGCTGCCGTGCGCGCTGCCGCTGCCAGTGGGCTTTTCGAAGGCGAGGCTGCCGGTGATCTGCGCCAAGTCCGCTGTCGCCGTGCCCGCCAAAAAGTCCGGGCCCGAATCCTCCTGCTCGCGCAACCAGTAGTGCGTCGTGCCGTGACCCACGGCGCTGAAGGTGCCGTCGGCGGTGTCGATGATGGCGTCGAACTCGATCTCCACCCGTGTTTTGCAGGTCGTCGCATCCACCTCCAACTCGCCGTCGGCTGTGCGGCACACCGTCTCGTTGCAGAGCTCGGGATCGAGTTCGAAGGCCACCATCGCGCCGGGGGTAATGGTGGCAAGTAAGCGGGTCTGCTCGGGGTAGCCCGAGGGCACGGGGTCGCCAGCTTGCACTTCGGAGCCGTAGTCGGGCGCTTCGAGAAACAAGGGCGCATCGACGGGGCGTTGCATGCGCAGAAGCGCGTCCTGCAAGTCCAGACCCAGGGCCGCGCCGTCGGCGACGTCGATCTCGCGCCGCGTGCTGACGGCGGTGCATGCGTCGGGTGTGCCGCCCCCGTCGAAGTCCGTCGTCTCGCCGCCTGCTTGCGGTTGGCAAAAGGCGCACACCGGCGTGTCGAGGGGCGCCGTCTCGTCGTTGCGGACGCCGTCCGTGTCGCCGGGGGCACCACCATCGCCGCCGCTGCCGTCGCCGCAAGCGAGCAGGCTCGAACCGATGACGACCAGCACCGCGCCGTTGCGCATCCATCGCCGTTTGCGTCGCATGCCCCGAACCTGGCACCTGCTCACGCGGCTGACAATGCACACAATGCACGTTCCGGGGCGCCTCGTGCACGCTCATGTGCTATTCATGCGCCACATGATTGGAAACCTCGCTAGTTGTGAGTCGCCAGAATCGGGCCCGGCGCGGGAGCAGGCGGAGCAGCTGGCGGTGGAGTTGATCCGTGCGCTGCGGGGCCGGCGCTCTCGGGCGGAGCTCAGCCGGCGCGCGGGCTACGGCAGCAACATCGTGCAGCGCTGGGAGAGTCGGCAGTGTTTTCCGACCGCGGCGCGCTACCTGCAGTTGCACGCGCGCTTGCGACCGTCGTCAACGTCGTGGGTCGAGCGTTACTTCAAGACGTTGCCCGCCTGGGCGTTGGGGCTCGATGCGTGTTCACCCGAGGCGGTGGCGTGTTTCCTGGAGCAGCTGCGCGGCAGTGTGCCGCTCACGACGCTTGCCGCGCAGTTGGGTCGCAGTCGCTTCACCCTCTCGCGTTGGTTGTCGGGTCGCTCGGAGCCGAAGCTGCCGGAGTTCCTCGAGTACTGCGCAATCGTGGGGCGGCGTCTCGTCGATCTGGCCGCGGTCTTCGAAGAGCCCACGCGCTTGCCGTCGATCCGTTCGGCGTGGGAGCGTTTGGCGCTCGCGCGTCGCGCTGCCTACGAGCTACCGTGGTCACATGCCGTGTTGCGCGCGTTGGAAGTCGCGGGCGCCCCGCGTGGGGTTTCGGCACAGAAGAGCTGGCTCTCGAACAAGCTCAGTGTTTCGGTAGAACGCATCGAGGAGGCGTTGGAAGTGTTGCTGGCGACGGGTCAAGTGCAGCGCACGCGCGCTGGTTATCGTCTAAGTGGGCGAGGTTTCGTCGTCAACACCAGCGACGACCCCAAAAACGCACGGCGGCTGCGAGCTTCGTGGATCCGCACCGCCCTCGAGCGCATCGATGACGGCAGCTCTGGGCGCTACGGCTACAGCCTGTTCGCCATCTCCGAGTCGGACTTGGCGAAGCTCCAGCGCCTGCACCTCGACTTCGTCCGGCAGATGCAACAAGTCATCGCGCAATCGGAGCCGAGCGAGTGCGTGGGGCTCTATTGCTCACAGCTGCTCAACCTCTCCGGGCCCTTTCCCGAGCGCCCGTGAGTGCTTCATCGCCTGTGTTCTGACAGAACACGTTTTCTGCATCTCGCCCGCACTCCGGAGTGGACGTTCGGGCGGTGCGCTGCCAGCTTGAGCGGTGGTGGTGCCGAGCTCGAAACCCAATATCTACAGCTATTCTGACTACCGTCGGTACTTGGCGGACTACTACGCCCACGCCAAAGAAAAGGAGTACGGGTTTTCGTTTCGTGTGTTCTCTAAGCGCGCCAAAGTCAGCTCGTCGAACTACTTGCGCCTGGTCATCGACGGCAAGCGCAACCTGTCGGCGCAGATGGCGGGACAGTTCGCAAGCGCGTGTGGTCTTTCGGGAGCGGCGCTCGAGTTCTTTTGTGAACTCGTCGCCTACTGTCAGGCGCCGAGCACGCGCGAACGGCATCGCCACTACGAACGCTTGAAGCAATTTCGCCCTTTCCGCACCATCCGCAAACTGGACGCAGCGCAAGCGGCCTACCACGGGCGCTGGTACATCCCCGCCATTCGTGAACTCGTGAGGCGCACGGACTTCGACGAGGATCCGAAGTGGATCGCGACGCAACTCCTGCCCCCGATCTCCCCCAAAGAAGCCGCACAGGCGCTCGCTGTCTTGCTCGAACTCGAGCTCTTGCGACGGGACGAGCACGGCAAATTGGTGCAGACGGACGCCCTGGTCTCGACCGGACCTGGCCCACTCGGTCACCACATCTTCACCTACCACCATACGATGCTCGAGCACGCCGGCATGGCGCTCGACCAACTGCCGCGCGAGGAACGCAACATCTCGTCGCTCACCGTCTGTGTTAGTCGCGACAAGCTAGCCGAGCTCGACCAACGCCTGCGCGACTTCCGGCGCGACCTGCTGCAGCTCGCCGAACTCGACAACGCCCCCGAGCGCGTGGTGCAGGTGAACTTGCAGCTCTTCCCGCTGTCGAAGCAGCCCGACGCCACCTCGAAGCCACCCGACGCGGAGCAGCCCGACGTCGCAGCGCAGCAAGGGGAAGCGAGTTCGGAGCGGGCTGCAATGACAGAGTCTTCAGAGCCACCGAAGCGAGCCCGAAGGGGCTCGGTGAAGGACCCTCGAGTCAGCCGAAGCCGGCGCTTGGGGAACGAGTGATGAGCCGTCGAAAAGCGACAGGAGCCGACCGATGATGATCCGAAGTTTGCCTTTTGTCTTTGGGTGGGTGTGTTCACGCGGAGCGGCGTGTCTCGCCGCGTGCTTGCTCACGGTTGCTTGCGGCACGAAGACGGGTACGGAGACCGATAACCCGCTGCACGATGAATCGCCCGAGCCGCCGCCCTACGAGTCGCCGAGCCGCTTCAACCCCGAGGATCCGGCCCCGCCAGGATGCCCGCCGTTCCCCGACGACACACCACCCCAGCGTGGCCCGTATTGGACGCGCACTGGCTCGGAGCTCGTCGGCGTCGATGCGCGCTCGGGCTTGTTGGTCTTCGACGCCAGCGCTCCACCCCAACTCGAGCGGCTCTCCGCGACACCTGTGAATGGGTACGTACGCGCGCTGACCTCCGCGGACGACACCGCCTTCGTCGTGATGGATGAGAGCCCCGAGCTTGCGACGGACTCCATTCCCGAGGCTGACGAACTCGCGACGCAGCTTTCTCTGGTGGCTTTCGATCTCAGCGATCCGAGCGCTCCCGAGCGCTGGGACTCGCTGCCCTTGGAGGGTGAATTCTTCGGCCTGCGCGAGCGCGACGGTGTCGTGTGGGTCGTCACCACGCGGCCAGAGGAACGACAGCCGAGCTGTCAGTTGCCCTGGGTTGGATGCTACTACCCGAGTCGGGTCGAGCTCATCGTCACGGGCTATCAGGTGGGGGAGGGCAGTTTGGAAGCTGTTGCCAGTGCTCGTTTGCCGATGTCGATGCGGGCGTGGATGGGCCAAGACGGCTTCGTCAGCATCACGTCCGAGTACGACGAGGAGCAAGGCCGTCAGCTACCCCTTTCCCTGCACTGGGCGCGTATCGCTGACACGGAGCCAGCGACGGGCACGGACCCCGCCGCAGGCACGGAGCTCGTCACGGGCTCTGTGGGGCTCGCCGCGTTGCCCTCGGACAACGCGCCCGTCGATCTCGTCGGGGAGCGCATGTTCTACTTCTCGCAGGAGGATCACGGCTTGCCCGAGACGCTGCACGTCGTGGACGTCGGTGCCAACGAGCCCACGGAGCTCGTCACCGTCCCGGAGTTGCCCCCCAGATCGACGTGGGCGCATTCTTCGGCGAGGACTGGGTGCTCGTCGGCAGCGAGGACTTTTCGCGCGCGGGCGTCGTCATCGAGCTCGCCGAGGACGGCAGCGCGAAGGTCACGCCGCTGCCCGACGGCTACTCGATGGCACTGCCGCTAGTGAACGGCGAGGCGGAGCCCAACCCTGGGATGGCGGAGGGCAGCAACGTGAACGCCGCTGAAGCGGCCACGAGCGGAACTGACGCCGGCGGCACGGACACCAGCACTTCGACCGAAACGCAGGCGCCTGCATCCAGTCTGCCGAGGTTGCTCACTTGGGGGGACATCACCGCGACGGGCTTGTTGAGCTTGGGTTTG
>JBNKZR010000440.1:0-6114 GCA_050301735.1 Polyangiaceae bacterium
CAGCGGACGTCGAAGCCGAGTTCCAGAGATGGATGGAGCGCTGCTGCCGTCGATCATCTAGGGGTTTAGTCGAGCAACAAAGCGCGGGCCAATGCCTTGGCGAAGTCACGCCGCAGCGACTCCTGCCGCTCCATGCGTTTGCGCAGCTCGGTGGATAGCTCGAGGTGCAAGAAGCCGCGGTCTTTGGATTTGTTGTGTTGGGCTTGTACGTTGGTAGTGCCGCCGAGCTTCTTCACTTCTTCCGGGTAGACGCGCGCGGCGCCCGCGCCGAGCACCTCGTTGAGCGCCTTGGCCACGGGCAGGGGGTCGAACTTCGTACCCGCAGCGCTGACGATGACGGAGACCCCCGGCGCTTGCTCGTCTCGAAAGCCGTGGAGTTGCACGAAGGTGGTCTCTTTCCAACGCTTGACCAAGGTCCGGTGCGCGAGCTGAAAGTAGCTCCGCTCCTGATGTGCCAGATCCTCTTCGGTCTTTCCGGCTCGCACTCGTGCGGCGCGCTCTTCCGAAGAGCCGATGGGGCCGGCGCGGTGAATGGTGTTGATCATCAGCGCGCGCGCCTCGAGTTCGTCGAAGAGGGTCAAGGCCAGCGGCAAGGTGCCTTGGTCGAAGAAGGTGTGCGGCGCCTGCACGACGACGTCCTTCGGTTCATCGACGCGCAGCGCGAGCGCGCCAGCGCCGCGCTTGTCCTTGCTCTTTTCTGAGAGCAGCCACACGCGGCCACCGTCGACGAAGGTGCCGCGAAAGCCGTCGGGGGCGCTCTTGACAGGCAGGCGTCGCTTGTCGATGGAGTAGCTGAGGTGGGAGAGCCAGCCTTCGTACGCGTCCGCCTGCTCCTCCGTGGGCAGCACGAAGTCGCCCTTGGCGCGGCGAAGTGCGTTCAGCTCCGAGGACAACGCCTTGCTCTCTTGCTTCGGCTGCGCGCTGGACGGCGCTTCGACCGTGGGCGTCGGCGCTGGCGTCGGCTTCGGGCGCTCCTCCTCCTCGCGACAAGACAACACGGCCGCGCACACGCACAGCGGCACCAAACATTCGTACTTCATCGTCATCCTCCCTGTACTGCGAAAGCTCATCCCCGGAGGCCTCATCTTTCCTCGACTCCTGCGCTGCTGTCGAGCAGCGTACCGACCAAAACCGCTCGGATCCACACGGGCGCTCGCGTCTGCCGCGGCATCGAAACCTGGAACGAGTGACGCCCCGGGGCCAAGTCATCACCCAGACGCACGATCACTCGATGCACCGCATCCGCGTCTGGTGTCACGCGTTTGCGTTTCTGTGGCGTCCAGACGAAACCGCGCCCCACAGAAGGGCCCTGCACGGCGTGCTCCCCCGTCGCCTCGGTCATGCGCCGAAAGAATGCCTGGTGGGTAGCCACGTGGCCACGATCGATCACGTGCCGCAAGACGGGCAGCGAGTCCTCTGCCTCCGCGCCTTCCGGCAGCCCCACGACGAAGACGGCCACGCTGACAAGCTCGCCTTCTCGGCGCTGGAAGGGGAAGGAGAGCGTGCGGCCTGGAACCAGCTGGTAGACACTCTGGCGCTTGACGACGGTGGCGGGAGCCGCAGGAGGTGTCTTGAGCAACAGGACACCGCCCAGGCCGAGCCCGGTGAACGAAAACTCGGCTACCCCCGGCAACAGCTCGACCACTCCTTGTCCGTCGGTGACGACCACCGGTTCCAGAAGAGCTTCGCGCCCATCCGTGCGCAACGACCACCTGCCCCCCAACGCTGCGGGTTCGGCGAGGTAGATGTACGGCACGCTACCGTGATCAGGCACCCTCAAGCGCTGCTCCTGACCTCGGGTCAGCCACGTCCACGCGTTGCGCGGATAGGCGGCGCCCGGCGCCACTGCCTCGGGTCGAAACAACCAACGTTTCGTCACCGACCCCACGGGCTCGAGCACCCGCGGCGCGAGCGGACTGCCGATACCCTCCAACGGTTCGAGACGCACTTGGCGCGTGACCTGCACCAGCCGCTCGCTGCGACGAAGCGCTTCGACGTTGTCCGGCGCCAGCGCCGCAACGGGTGCGACTTCCCAGGGCTCGTTGCGCCACGCCAGATCCTCCGCTGGCTCCTGGTCGTAGGGCGCCAGCGCCTTCGGCTCGATCACCCCGGGCTCAGCGACGAAGGGGGCAACGAGCGTGTTTTCCGAGCCGTAAATCTCCAACCTTACAGCGCGTTCGGGAACGAGCAAGCGAGTGACGCTGTGATCGGTGACGCGTTGCTCTCGTGCCATCTCGAAGGACGAGGGCACGAGCAGCACCGAATGGCGCGCGGTCGATACAGGCTCCCCTTCTTCGTCTCGCCAGGTCGCCACCACCGCCACTTGCTGCTCGCCCGCGTCCTCGTCCTCGAGCAATGCGCGCACACTCAGAGCGACGCTCTGTTGCGACTCGGCCATCTCCATGACGACGGGCTTTTCGCGATGAAGCCGATAGAACGACTGACGACGAAAGTCGGGAACTACCTCGTAGCGGTCCGCGATCACCCGCGGCGCGCGGGCGGTGACCCAGGCCCAAGCTTCTCCGCGAGGAGAGCTCAGGGCAACCTGGCTTCTTACCTCGGTGTACAGCTCCAGACTGCGCAGCGGGCGTTCGGGCAACGACAGATCGACGTAACCCTCATCGGGCACGACGTGACGCGTGGGCGCGACCTCTTCGGCATCTCGCAACACGACGACCGTGCGAGGCTCGGCACTGACGCGCAAAGTCGCTGCGCCCCGCAGGTTGAGCGCCAATCGAAGGCTCGGCGACGTGGGGTATCCGTCGTAGCGCCACGGCTCGCGCAGCGCGACCTCCTCCGGGCCGCCCAGCAGCAAACGTCGGGTGAAGTAGTCGCGCCCAACGCGCCCCTGTGCCGTCAAGCGCCGTTCCCAGGTGCTCAACGCCGCGGTCCGACGCTGCTCGGGAATGTCGAAGAAACCGAGGCTGGAGCGTCGCGCCATGATGCGCTCGATCTCACGCGGGCTGAGCGCACGCTCGACGATGCGCCGCTCGATGTCGCCCCGCTCGACGGCATGAGTCAAGCGCAGCAGCACACTAGCGTCAACGGCCGCGTCCGCAGCAAGAGACACTCTGAGGATGCCCGCTTTGCCCCCCAACGCGTCCACCACCAACTCGAAGCTGCGCGGCTCACACACCCCGGCACTCGCGTCCGCCAAACGCGCCGAGGGCACGCTGGCACCATCGGCCACGTCGCTCACTCGCGTGCGGGTAGCAAAGGAGCGTTCGCCGATACCCTTGCCGTCGAAGCGAAAGAGCTGTGTGTCGATGCCGTACAGATGTTGTTCATCCGAAGCACCGATCGGCACCGTGAGCCAGGTGGTGATGAGCACGCGGTCGACGCCCCCCGGTACACTGACGGAAACGGACGTCTGCGCGCCGATCTCGTAGGCGAGGATCTCGTCGCTGGGCTGCGAGCGTGGGTCGAAGTCCCGCACGCTCCACAGGGCCGCCAGCAGCGCGATGCACAACAGGACGACGGCAGCGATGCGACTCATGGTCCCCTCACGACGAGCGGTCGGAGTGGGAGGTGCGTGAGCGCAGCGAGATCTGCCATTTCAATCGACGCCGGCTCGTAGGACCACAGCGTCTGCGCCAACGGGAAGAGGTGGTCCTCGCGTTCACCACGCTGCTCGAAGCTGGCGAAGGCCAGCCACATCAGATCGCCGCTGGGCGGCTTGACGACGGCCAAGCCACAGGGCTCGGCTGCCCGCGAGAGCTCGCTCAACAGGTAGGGATTGCTGGTCTTGTGATAGCGCGCAGAGAGCCTCGATGCATCGTCGGCTTGGCACTCAGGTTGTGGGCGCAGTGCGCGACACTCTTCGTCGCTCGCGCCTGGCGCCAGGCACGCGCGCCGCTTCAATACGAAATCGGACAGCTCGAGTTCGAGGGGCTCGCGAGTAAGACGCCCGAGCCGCGCCTGGTGGCTGCGGCGCGTGAACGTGCGCGCCAACTGCTGGCGCAGGTCGTCTCGCAGCCACAACACGAAGGTCGAGTCCGGAGCGAAGCGCCGTCCGAACGCCACCGTCGGATCGGCGGACGCGGAGAAGGCAGAGCGCTCCACCGTGCCGTCGAAGGGAGCCAGCCCGAGTTGCTGCAACGAGAAGACGTCCGAGAAGTCTCGACTCCACAAAGGAGCGTGCTCCAAGTCCAAGAGCTCGGCGTCGAAGGTCAGCACCACGGGTGTCGAGACGTCGTACTCCGCGCCCATTCCGCGAATCGAAACGCCGCGCCCTCCGAGGTTGACCCAAGTTTCGTAGCTGCGTTGAAAGAACGATGCCCGCCCCTGCACTTGGCGCGCGTCGGAGCTGCCGTCGGCGGCGCTCGTGGCAAGCACGCCGTGAACGAGCAACGCGTCCGCACGACCCGCAAGCGCGAGAGCCGTCCCCGTGGCCAGCGTGCCCAACTCCCAGCGCGGCGCGGAGACGAACACCATGGCCCCCAACGGAGCTTCTGGCTCGCGCCGTCGGGCGAGCCAGGTCGCGGCACCGCGCCGCCCGGGCGTCACCGGTTCGTACAAGGCCCACCCCGAAAAGCCCGCCGCATCCACCTCTGCAAAACGCAACCCGAGCGCCGCGGCGATTGCGCTCTCCCACGCGCTCGGTGCGCGTCCCGCCGCGCGCACGCGACGCTCGACCAGCGCGCCGTAGAGACGGATCTCCGGGTAGCTCGGCTGACTGAATGCGCCCGGCTCCGTCCCGACCAGCTGCCGCAGCTGATCCTCGAGTTCTCGACGGGTCTTGGCCTGCCAGCGCTCGGTGGGCTGGGTGCCGAGATGATTGCCAGCCACCCGCTCGGCGACGCTCACCGGCAACACCAAACGAACAGCCGTGTCCAACAACGCCGAGGACTCGGCAGCCGCGCGGAATTCCGTTTGCAGCTCGATGCCCAAGCGCCGCTCGATGGCCGAGGGATTCAAGTCCGACGGCACGCGCCCCGGAACGTTCAGCGTCGGAGCTGCCGCTTGCTCGGAAACGCTGACCAGCAGAGCCTGCGACAACGACAATGCGCGTGCAACGCGCTCGATGAACGCATCGTCACTCTGGCGGATCTGAGCCAGCCGCGAGCGCACGATGATGGCCCCCGCGCCGAGCCGCTCGGCGAGGGTGCTGGCGACGACCAACGCGGGTGAGGCGACCTCTGGCACATCGACGAGCACCACCCAATGATCGCCGTACGCCTCCCGCGTGCGCACTGCAACGCGAGGACCGAAGGCGTCTGCGTTCGGGTCATCCGCGGCGGGCGTGACGATCATCCAGTCGTTCGCCTTGGTTTTGCGCGCTGCCAGATGCTTCTTCGAGGCCACCTCGAGTGCGGCCTGCAGGTTGTCGTCGCGAGCTCCGATGAGCACCGCCAGCGCGGCGTCGTAGCTCCCCGCTTCCTCCAAAGATGCGCCCGTGCGATGAGGCGCGGGGGCAGAATCACCTTGCATCAACGCGAGTTCTAGGCGCTGAGCTGGCTCCGGGCTACGCACACCCGCGGCAGCATCTGCCGGAGGCGGACTGAGCAACTTCAAGGTGTAGCCAGCAGCGAGCCCCAAGGGGAAGGCGATCATGCTCACCTGAAGCGTTGGCATCAACACGCGCAACACCTTGCCCTTTTCCCAGAACTTCACAGCCAACAAGCTGGGCAGGAGGTAGCCGAAACCGAAGGTGTCGACGAGCTGCACCTGGGGAGCCAAACGGAGCAGGACTTCGCCGGTGACGAACTTCAGCAAGAACCCGACGCTGAAGGTCACCACCAAGCGACGAGAACCCACGACGAGCAGCCGCGAGAGAAGCGGCAATCGCAACAAGGCCACGCTGAGAAAGTAGACCACCATCGCTTCGACCACGGTCGCCAGCACCTTCGACGGTTGATACCAAGCGACGGCCAGCAGTGCCGGAACGAGAATGCCGTTGTAGTCCCAGCCGTAACGCACGTTGTTGCGCGCCCCCAGCACAGCCCCGATGAGCAGGATGATGTGGGCGTGAGGCGACTCCAAGAACGCGAGCGACACGCTCTCGTTGGCCACCTGGAAGCGCGAGATCGTGGAAAAGCCAAAGGGGTTGGTGTAATGGACATAGAAGTAGCCGTTTTCGGCGTAATTGGGGTGGAAGGCCATGCCCAAAAATCC
>JBNKZR010000441.1:0-6113 GCA_050301735.1 Polyangiaceae bacterium
GACGCTCTTCACGTTTGACACCGGCGTCAGAACGCGGCCGCTCGACGTGCGCAGTTCGGTCCGCGTTAACACGAGCTTGTCCTCGGTCGCGCGCCAGAGACGCAGTGCCGCGACGAGCACACCATTGACGAGACCCGCGAGCGCGGCAACGCCTACGCCGATCAAGCATGCCATCAACGGGTCGTAGCCCTGCTGGAGCGAACGAGCAACGACGACGGTGGTCAATGCCACCGTAGACCCTACCGACAGATCGATACCGCCTTGAACCATGATCAACGTCATGCCCAAAGCGGCGATCCCAACCACCACCGTTTGCCGGGCCATGGTCGTCAGGTTGATCCACCCAGTAAACGTCTCCGGCGACAGGAACGCAAACAGCGTGTAGACGAACAGCACGGCAAGCAGCGGCCCAACCCATGCTTCGCGCGCGAGCACGCGGGCGACATCGCGTCCCAACCCTTGCCCAGCTGAGCGCGTCATGCTCCCGCGGCCTCCTTGAGCAGTATCCGCTCATCCAACTCGTCGACAGGGCGCGCAGGCCCGAGAGTACCGCGAGACATCACTGCTATGCGATCACAGACGTCGAGCAACTCGGGCATGTAGCTCGAGACCAAGAGCACGGACTTGCCGCGCTGCACCAACTCGTCGATCACGCGATGCACGTCGGCGCGACTGTTGACGTCGATACCGCGAGTGGGTTCGTCCAAGAGCAGCACGTCCACGTCGTGATGGAGCAGACGTGCCAACGCGACTTTCTGCTGATTGCCCCCAGACAGCTCTCGCACGTGTTGTTCGACATCACGACAGTGAATGGCGAGTCGTTCCGCGAAGCGCTCTGCAACGTCACCCTCCTGCGATGGCCTGACGAAGGGACCGTAGTTGCAGCGCTGGGACATGACCAGATTCTCCCGAACCGACAAATCCATCGCTAGACCCTCGCCTTTGCGGTCCTCACTGAGCAGGCCAACCCCCTGGGTCAGTCGCTTGATGGGGGATGCGGGACCGGCGTACGCCCCGACGCTCACCTGCCCGTCCAAAACCGGCGAAAGCCCGAAGATGGTGCGAAGCAGTTCACTTCTACCGGCACCCACCAACCCGGCGATTCCCAACACTTCGCCTTTTCGAAGCTCCAGCGTGACTGACTTTGGAAGAGGAGCTCCCGCAAGCTCATTCACGCTGAGAACGACACCGCCCGTCGTTTTGCGAGGCTGGCGACGCTCTCGCTTCGTGACAGTCTTGCCCGCCATCAGGGCTACGAGCTCGTCGATGTTCGTCGTGGCGATCTGCCCGCTGCCCACCTCGGCACCATCGCGCAGAACGCTGTAGCTGTCACAGATGCGCGAGATCTCCTCGAGGAAATGGGAGACATAGAGAATCGATATGCCTCGCTCCTGGAGAGTGCGGATCACGGCGAAGAGGCGTTCGACGTCCGCCGCCGTCAGGCTGCTCGTTGGTTCATCGAGGATCAACACCCGAAGCTTGGTCACGGCCAGGGCTCGAGCGATAATCACCCGCTGACGTTCACTCGGCGAGAGCCCCGACGCAGAGCGCCCAGGCTCGATCACCTCGCCTTGCTCCGCCACCTGTGAGAGGGCGGCCTCTGCTCGCCGACGCAGCTCCGCGCGATCGACGAACCCCCAGCGTGTCGGTTCGGCTCCCAACATGACGTTCTCTTCGACACTGAGATGCGGAGCCAACTCGGGTTCTTGAGGCACGATCGCAATGCCGCTCTTGCGGGCCGCGTCAGGGTCGGTAGGGGTGTAGGGCAGCCCTGCGAGCGTCATGGTTCCAGCATCCGCCGCGATGGAGCCGGCGAGGATCTTCATCAGTGTGCTCTTGCCGGCGCCATTCTCGCCGATGACGGCGTGGACCGTGCCCGACTCGAGCTCGAGATCGACGTCACTCAGGGCGTGGGTTCCCCCAAAGGCCTTGCTCAATGCACGCACCGAAAGCACGTTCATCTCAAACCCGCCCGGTGTCAGACATACACAGACTCTGGTCGAGGGTAGCCCGTTGCAGCCTGCACTCGACGTCGCCGCTCAGACGGCTCGTGCTCGACGTCGCCGTCCACGAGCAAGCGCTCACCCTCCTTTTCCGAGCCATTGCTCCAAATTGGGGTGAACCAACGCCTTGATCGCCTCTTGGTCGAGGTTGTCCTGCGTCACGATCACGGAGCCAGTGTCGATCACCTTCTCGACGGGCTTGCCCTGCAAGTGCGCGACCATGGTTTTCACGCCGAGGTAGCCCATCTCGAAGGGGTTCTGCACGACCAAGCCGCTGATTTTGCCTGCTTGGAGCCCCTCCACGAGCTTGCTGGAGGCGTCGAACCCAACGAAAGCAATCTTTCCCGCCAGCCCCGCCTTCTCGAGCGCCAGCAACATGCCGAAGGTGCTCGATTCGTTCGGGCAGAACACTCCCTGAACTCCGTCTTGTCCTGCACCCTGCGCCATGAGCAGGCTCTCGCTCGCCTTGTGCGCGCTCTGCGTCGTGGGACCGGCGTACTGGTTGTCGCTGCTGACGACGATGCCTGGGGCCGCCTTGACCACCTCCAAGAATCCCTCCTCACGGGCATGGGTGCTGGCCGAGCCCTCTTGATAGCGCAGCACGACGACCTTGCCTTTGCCCTGCAGCAGCTCGACCATTTTCTTGCCCGCAAGCTTGCCCGCTGCGCGGTTGTCGGTCGCGACGAAACTCGCCTGTTCCTCAGAGTCGAGAGCGGAGTCGAAGATCACGACGGGAACCTTGCTGCGTACGGCATTCTTCACCGCGCCGCGTAGCCCGCGACTGTCCAGAGGGGCCAGCACGACGCCAGAGACGCGCTGCGCGGTGAAGCTCTCCACCAAATCGATCTGACTCTTCAGATCATCTTCTTTGAGCGGCCCCTTCCAAATCACTTCGACGTCGAGCTCGCGGGAGGCTTTGACAGCCCCTGCATGAACGCTCTTCCAGAACTCGTGAGTGGTGCCTTTGGGCACGACGGCTATCCGCAGCTTCTTTGCATCTGAAGCTGCGCCCGAAGCCTCGGGGTCAGTCGGTGTCGTCGACTCCGACTTGGACTTGCAGGCCGTCACCGCACCGACGAGCAGTGCTCCCAAAAACTGTCGCCGAGTGTTCATGAGCTAGCCCGGTTGTACCTCGGAGAGCACGAGCATTAAACCCCAATCCGCAAGCATGAACCCGTCCCGAGCCAACGAATCGAGCAACGCGCTCGCGACTACTTGAGCATCAACTCGCGGTATCACGAAGGCGCTCACGCCTGCTTTCCCAAGATGCGCACCCGAAAACCGAGTTCTTGGGATAGCGCCACCATTTCCTCGAAGATGTCACCGTAAGCCACGGCGACGTGGTTGGACAGGTAGTGGGCCATCAACGTCTCTTGGCTGATACCGAGATCCGCTGCCATGAACGGCCACTCGCGGGTCGTGCCCTGCCACCACTCGTCGCGCACGGCGGGAGGAAGCTTTACGACCTCTCCGCGCCCGATGTCCATCCACAGCTGCCCCTGGTTGAGGTAGGTGCGCGCCCAGGTCATCTCTCCAGGCAGACTCTCTCCTGCAAGCGTGCCGCCGGGTGTGGGGAAGTACAACTTGGGCTGACGGTACGAGTGAGCTCCGCGCAGCGTCTCGGGATCGTGATTGAAGGCAAAGGCACCACACGAGCCGGAGTTGAGCAATACCCACAGGAAACGCCCGTCGTGTTCGGCGCCCCAGCGGACGTCGTGGAACATCACGCTTTGATTCAACCCCTTCTTCTTCAGAATGCGCTTCATCAGCTCCATCGGGATCACGTTGCCCTGATCGGCCTCCGTTGCGGTGGCGATGGTGTCGCCATCGCCTTCCGGTCGGCAGTTGGAGTTGAATAGCCCTTCAGCGAGATCGGAAGGAGGGCGCAGCGGGATCAACCCCAACTGATACTGCCACCCGAGGCAGTCGCAGCGATACTCCTGCAACATGTCCAACACCGCCAGGTAGTCGCGAAGCTGCTCCTTGGTGGCATTCTCGTCGAAGTCATCGCGACCATCTTCCTTCCAGTGGAAGGTCAAGCCCTTGTCCAACAGGAACTGGAATGCCGCCTCGATGCGCTTCTGTTCGATGCGTTGCCCGCGGTCGATGATCCACGCCTGATCGATCTTGTGCTCGGAAAAGCCGTGGGGCGCCAACAGGCGCGGCCCGAAGTAGCCGTTGATCATGCCCATGGAAGTGTCTCCCAGCATCATGATCAAGATACGCCGGGCTCGGATCTCCTTGGCGACTTCGGTTGCCAACGCGGCGGCTGCTGGGGAAATGGCCGCGTGGTAGCGCACCTCTGCCTGCGAGTATTCGATGCGCCCGCTGGAGCACCATTCATCGAGGCGCTCCATGAAGATCGCATCTTTGGTCCAGTCGTCCGCGCTGGTCCACGCCCGGGAGAAAGCGCGACCCACGGTTTCCAGGCAAGCCCCGGTGTTGAGCAAGCCGACCAGCCCCGGCCAACGCCCGCTGAAGTTGCTAGCGAGAAGCAACGGGTTGTCCTTGCCCACGACCCCCTCGCTGGTGTGTTGCCCATAGAACCAGTGAACACACACGCCGATCATCGGATCGTCGATCGGCCCCAACTTCTCGATGCCGTCATGAGGGGCCGCGAGGTAACCCTCGACACGGTAGGGTTGTCTTCCGAGTTTGGACAAGGCCCGCTCCAACTGCCCTGTGGCTTCCTCGATGTTTGGAAGCGCGAGTTCGTTGGGGATCTCGCGCGCATCACCGGGCCAAAACAACGCCACCTTCTTCGCCATGCTGCCTCCTTCGCCGGGACGCCTGCCTCACTCGCCCAGCCGCCGGCGGAGCCTAGCATCAATCGCGGCGTATTACAGCGCATCGCGGTTCAGCCACACCATGCTAGCCGGCGGACGAAAGGGAAACTAACATCACCCCATGAGGCGAAAGATCTGCATCAGGGCCTGCGGCCCATGGCTTGCGCTGCTGGGCGCTTGGACCGCGCTCGGCAGCGCGAGCTGCCGCCACGGCACACCAGACCCCAATACCCAAGCCGAACCGCACTCACCAGCCGTAGCGCCAGACGCCACCCCAAGCTCGCAGCCCAACAGCATGCCTGCCAACGACGACCCCACCGCGGACGCACCTAGCCCCGGCAGCATCGCTGCAGATCTCGACTTTCTGAGGCAGCACGGGGAAGTGATCACCCTCGAGACGCCCTCGGGCGGCGTCGTCGCATTGTCCGCCAAATATCAGGGCCGCGTGATGACCAGCGCCGTCACTGCCGACGGCAAGAGCTTGGGCTACGTCAACCGAGACTTCATCGCCAAGGCGCAGACTGGCACCCAGTTCGACAACTACGGCGGCGAAGATCGCTTTTGGCTTGGACCCGAAGGGGGACAGTTCGCCCTGTATTTCCCCAAAGGCAAGCCCTTCGAGTTCGAACACTGGCAAACCCCTGCCGCCTTCCAAGAGGGAACCTGGACCGTCGCCGAGCAGAGCCAAAGCCACGTAACCTTCACCCGCGCGATGAAAGTCGCGAACTACAGCGGAAGCGTCTTCGAGATGGACGTGCGACGCACGGTTCGGCTGCTGGACGTTGCCCGAGTGCAGCCACTGCTTGGCGAACTTACCCAGTCGCTCGACGGCGTTCGCTGGGTCGGTTTCGAAACGAAGAACCAGATCACCAATACCGGCAAGCTGCCCTGGACGAAACAGAGCGGTGCCCCGAGTATCTGGATCCTCGCCATGTACAACCCTTCCCCCGACACCTGGGGCATCATACCCTTCGAGAACGATGCCCCAGGCCCAATCGTCAACGACGCCTACTTCGGAAAGGTTCCTCCCGAACGGCTCATCATCTCGGAGCACGGGGTTCTGCTTTTCAAGTGTGATGGCAACTACCGCAGTAAGATCGGCGTAGCTCCCGCGCGCGCCAAGCCGTTCGCCGGGAGCTACAGCGCAGAGAGCCAACTGCTGACGCTCGTGCACTACGACCGGCCCCCTGACGCCACACACTACGTCAACAGCATGTGGGAGCTCCAGAAGAACCCGTTCGGCGGTGATGTAGTCAACAGCTACAACGACGGCCCCGTCGAGCCCGGAAAGCCGGCGCTCGGCGGTTTCTACGAACTCGAAACG
>JBNKZR010000442.1:0-6095 GCA_050301735.1 Polyangiaceae bacterium
GGCTGAGCGTCAGAACGACGGTCTCCGGAGCCGCCCCGGCCTCCCGCAGGGTAAACGCGCCCCGGCGTTGGCATGCATCGCAACCACCACCTTCGCAGCGTGCGCAACTCAAACGGCGCGGCAACTCCACCACGAGCTGCTGCCCACGTCGCAACCAAGCGGGCGGCGCCGTCAACTTCAGGGCCACGTCGGGACCGCGCTTGGCGGACACCGGCTCGAAAACGTTGCCGAGAACCTCACCCACAGCTGCGTCTCAGAGCTCGAACTCGAAGCGCCGAGCCTCTTTCTCATGCACCAGAGACAGCTCGCGCGAGTGGCTCTTGGGTCCCATGCGCACGCCTAGATTGACCCGCACCGGTGCCTCCAACTTGCCCCAGCTTTCGAGGCGCACGCGAACGACGTAGGTGCCACGTAGGAGCTTCTCGCCAGCGGTCAAGGTGACGTTTTCGACGTTCAGGCCACGGCAGTCGTTGTCTCTACCGGGGCAGTCGCGATCCTTGACCAGACCGCCACTCGTGGCTCGACCCAATTCCACGACTTCACCCTTGGGGTCCGTCACTTCGAGGTCGACATCCGCTTCCGCTTCGTCCCAAGCGATGGCGAACTGAATCAAGCCCGATTCGAGACCACACCCTTCGTCGATGGGACCGTTGCAGTTGTCGTCCCGGGCGTTGAAGCACACTTCAGGCCCCGCGACGGTACAGGCCCGGTCGAGTCCCACAGAGCGGTGACCCGACTCGAGCTTTTCGTTGCTGGCGTTGCTCGCGCATGCGCTGCACAGCGCAACGAGCACGAGCAAACGCCAGCCTGCACTCATTCGTCCTCTTCGATCGTCTTGACGCCGCTCGTGACGAGCTTGGGGTTCATCAAGTCGTGATAGGCCTCGGAAGCCAAGCGCCCGACGTCGCCTGATTCATCGCGAAGCGAGAGCAGCACGCCTTGCTCGTTCATAAACTTCAAGGTGCGTAGTGCCCCCGCGCGCTTGTTCGCGTCGCTGCCCTTCACCATGTCGATCAGCTTCTTGCGCAGCACCACACGGGTGAAGGAGTGCGGACCATTGTCGTACAGCAGGTTATCGAACTGACGGGTGAGTTGCACCGTGGCCCAATCTTGCGTTGCTTCGCGGATCTCCACGCGACGCATCGCCTCGGCGTTGTCGACGAAGCGGAAGATGTGCCCCTTGTCGAGGTCCTCGTGAGACCAGTAACCAAAGGAGCGGTACCACATCTCCTGGAGCTCGAGCAGAGCCTCGGGGGAGGCATCGGCCAAGGCCGCCAGCGCGCGCGCCGCGGTGTCCGGAGAACCGCCGAGCATCAACGCCAGGCCCGCATCGAGCATCAGAGCGTTGTCTTTGAGCAGCTCGAACAACCGCGCTTCAACCTCTTGTGACAGGCCCGCCTTGCCAGTGGCCCGGGCGATCTGGTGGCGGAGATTGAGTTGAGAGTCGGCCTTGAGCATCGGCAACAACGCGGCTGAGGTTCCGGCGACGGGGCGCTGCACCATCGTCTCCAGCAGACACCAGCGGATGGTCTGCTCCTTCTTGTCGTCTCCCCCGTGTTCCTCGATCGTCTCGGCGACCTTGATCATCTGCTCGTCAGTCGCGACCCAGGCCAGCGCCATGCACGCGTGCTCGCGCGCTTCTTCGTGCTCCTTGGGGTCGAGGATGTACTTCATCAGCGAGTCGAACGCCTTGTTGTCGCCCCACTCACTGAAGCCGTCGGAGGCGCCGACGCCGAGGGCACGCAAGGTCATTCCGAGAATGGCGACGCCACCACCCATCAACGCTTCCTGAGTCACGTCGAGCTCGGGATCGCGACGCTTCAGCTGCTTCTCCAACACGCCCCAGGACTTCTCGTCCTTCATCCAACCGATGTAGCGCAGCGCACTCTGTGCGATGACCCACTCATCCGGCATCGGAGGCTGCTGCCCTTCGAGGGGGAGAGCTTGTCTCGGATCGGCCCACTCGCGCAGCTTGTCGAGGTGCACCTCGGAGCCCATCGCTGACAGCGCGCGCAAACCATTCGCGTGCGGCAAGGGCAGCGAAGTCACCCACTGCCAAACGGCGTTTTCAGACTGCTCGCGGATGTAGTCCGTCTTGTCCGGATAGAGCACCGCCAGATCGGACAGCATGCGGGCGGCGACCACGCGCTCCTTGTTGTCACGCTTGAGCAACTGCTCGTAGTCCGTCTCGTCGCCGTAAATCTTTTGCGTGTCTTGACGCAAACGTCGGGCGAGCAACGGAACGGCGCGTAGGTCTCCGATCTCCGCCAGAGCTTTGCCGACGCGGTACTGCCAGTGCGGGTGCTTGTTCTTCTCCGAGTATCCCACCAAAGCATCGCCACCACTGGGATCGGCGAGCTTGTCGATCATCTTGAAGATTTGCTCGGTCTGATGCCATTCGCGCGTCTTCGTCTCGGTCGAAACAGTATCGAGTGCCACCACCAAACCGCGGGTACCGATGCCGTCTCGGAGGGCTTCGAGGTACGCCAAGCGCTCCTCGGCGTTGAGGCCCGTCAGAGCTTCGACCAGCGGCTGGCGTGCGCGATCGTCACCGATCTTGCCGAGCCCGGGCGCCGCCTGATGCGCAACGGACTTGTCTTGGTCTTTGACCAACGCAATGAGCGGATCGGTGTACTTCGGGTCCGCTTCACGGCTGAGCACCGTCGCAACCAACTGCCGAACGGCGGGACTCTCGTCGTTGTGCATCGACGCGAGCTGATCGACGCTGATCAGGTCCACGATCTTCTGAGGGTCGAAGGCAAGACCGCCTCCCAACTTCTGCACCTTGGAAAGGTGACCGGCGCGGTAGAGCGACATGATGTCGGCGAAGGCGCTGGCCTCCTTCAACACCACCAACGCCCAAGCGATCTGCGGTTTCGACTCGGGGCCGCCCTCCTTCAGCGCTTGCAGCAGCGCGGGCTTCGCTTTGTCCGCGGCAGGTGAACCGTACTCGACCAGCGCGAGGGCAGCTTGAGAGCGGATCTTCTGCTCGGGATCCTTGAGGGCGGCGATGGCGAGGTCGATCCCCGCCGGATCCCCAGCCCAAGCAAGTCGCTTCAGGCCCTCTTCCTTCAAGTAGGGGCTCATTTCGCCAGCAGCGTACTTTCGAAACTCGGCGATCTGCTCCTGCTCAGGGAGCATGAGAATGCGCTTCTTTTCGACGGCGGCCTTCTCCGGAGAAAGCACTTCGGCATCCTTGTCGACACCCAGCGCCACGAACAGGATCGCTGCCGCAGCCGCTACGGCGATCAAGACCACCGCAATGATGGGCTTGACTTTGCCCTTCTTGAAATCACCATCTTCTCCGTACATTTTTCCTCCGAAAAGCCCGCGCTCGCAGGCACCGAGCGGGGCGCGAACATATCTCAAAGCGCCCACACAGAGGGAAGGCGCGAGCCGCTCCCCACGGTTGCGACGCAATCTTTCACGAAACTCGCACTTCGCGGAAGGACCCGTTGGCCGGCCGCCTGATGTTCGCCTTCGGCGGTGCACGGGCGCCCAGCTCCAAACTGCGCCGTGCGCCGACTGACAATGATACACGCGGGCATGGCGAGCGGGCTGAAACCGCTGATGATCGGTCTGTTGGTGACGGTGGTCGCTGCCGTCGTCTCGACGTTTGCACCGGCGGAGCACGCCGCGACCCTCGTTGCGTTGGTCTTCGCGGGTGCGACCTATTGGCTCGTGCTGCGCGGCGACGAGGCCCAGATCGAAGCTCACGGCCTGAGCTTGGGGGGCCTGTTGTCACCAGCACCATTGAGCGTGAAGCGCATCGGAGCCGATACGGGGCGCGCCCTCTCGTGGGCGCTGCTCGCGTGCGCGATCACGTTGCCTCCATTCTGGATCGGCTACCTGCTCTGGTTTTCCGTCGATGAGCCCTTTCGTGGAGGCCTCCCGACGGACTTCGGGGATGCCGCGCTGGGCCACCTCTTGGTGGTGGCACTGCCCGAGGAGATGTTCTACCGCGGAGTGCTGCAGAGCAATCTGGACGCCGCTTGGAAGCCCAGGTTCCGCTTGTGGGGTGCACACATCGGCTGGGGCTTGTTGGCCTCGAGCGCGATCTTCGCTCTGGGCCACCTGCTTTCGACGCCACACCCGAGCCGCTTGGCAGTGTTCTTCCCGTCGCTGTTGTTCGGCTGGCTTCGCACCCGGACCGGGGGCATCGGCAGCAGCGTGGTCTACCACGCCGCATGCAACGTCTTCTCTTCCTACCTGGCTGCGGGCTACGGGCTGTCCTGACGCCCAACGCACACGCCGGCCGAACGGGGCGGGCGGGACGGCGCTTCGACGGGGGCACGCACGGCAACCTGGCGGAGAGACTTTCTGCAGCGCCGGCTAGCGGTTGTCGCCCCGTGTCGTTAGGTTCGACGGGTGCACGCGTTTCAAGCCAAAGAGCTCGCCAAGATCGCCTTGGACGAAGACCTCGCCTCCGGCGATCTGACGACGGAAGCGACGGTCGCAGAAGACACGACCGCCACGGGCATTGCCTTCGCAAAAGCACCGCTGGTCGTGTGTGGAGCGGACTTGTTCTTCGCAGCCTTCTCGTTGCTCGACGCCGACGCGGTGTGCACCCGTCACCTGGCTGAAGGCCACGTTGCCGCAGCAGGTGAGCCCATCTGGAGCGTTACTGGCAATGCCCGAGCCCTGTTGCTCGCCGAGCGTTCCGCGCTCAACCTCGCGCAGCGCGCGAGTGGCATCGCGACAGCCGCAAAACGCTACGTGGACGCCCTACCCGCCGGAAGCACGACGCGCATCACCGACACGCGCAAGACAGCGCCCGGACTACGACTCCTCGATCGCTACGCCGTGCGGACCGGCGGCGCCCACAACCATCGGGACAATCTCGGCGCCGCCGTCATGATCAAGGACAACCACATCGTCGCAGCCGGGGGCATCGCGGCTGCGGTCGCTCGCGCTCGACACCACGCCCCCCACACTTGCAAACTAGAAGTCGAGGTCGAGAGCCTGGAGATGCTCACGCAGGCACTGAGCGCCGGAGCGGACATCGTGATGCTGGACAATTTCGACGAGAGAGACATCCCGACAGCAGTCGAGATGTATCGAGGACGCGCCCAAGTGGAGGTTTCAGGCGGCATCACGTTGGAGCGGGTGCGGAGCTTGGCCCACGCCGGCGTCGACGTGATCAGTGTCGGCGCGCTGACCCACTCGGCCGCCGCCGCCGACATCTCGCTGCGACTCGAGATAAACCCCTGAGCCAATCTGATCTGCCCGCCCTGTATTAGCGGACGGTGAAGGCTCGCCTATCGATACTGCTGGGCCAGCGGGATGGCCTAACCTCGCTCGCGTGCCGTCAGGATGGCGCATGCGGTTTGCGTTCGGACGCTAGCCACGTCGTCACCGAGGGCGCTCGCCGCGCTCGCATGCCGCCCCAAGCGCAGCAGATCCAAGGCGGCCTGCCGGCGTCGCTCGTACGACTTGCTCGAAAGCTCCTTTTCGAGAAGCGGCGCCATCTGTTCATCCCCCATCACTACCAGCGCAGCTCGCGCTTGACGGGAAATCAGAACGCGCTCGTGTTTGGCAAGCTCCCGCAAGCGCTGGAGCGCGAAGGGCCGCTCGGCTGTCATCCGCCCGAGGCCCGCTGCGGCGAGCACGGCGGCATGGGCGTCCTCACTCTGGGCGACCGCTTTCATCGGCGCGACCAACTCTTGCGCCTGCCGCGGCGCCAGCAAGATCGCTAGGCGCTGCTCGTCAACCGGCCCGTGCTCGATGACGCGAGCAAGCACGGCGAGAGCGGCTGCGCGATGAGAACCGTCGCTCTCGGCGAGGCGAGCCGCAGCCACGACGGCGGGCAAGCCTTTTTGAGTCTCCATCGCCCACAGGATCTGCTCTTGGCCTCCGCGAGTGTAGCTACTGGGCAAAGCCCACGCGTCGATGACGCCCTGGCGCGTCTCAGGCTCGGCGCGTTGCCAGATGTCGCGCAGACCTTTGACCGCTGAGGCGCCCCCGATGCTACCAACGAGGCGAACCCCGAGACTACGGACCAACGGATCTGGGTCGAGGCGCGACGCCTCGAGCGCAGGCGCCAGATCAGCGTCCACCGGTCGCTGCAACGCCGCATGCAGCGCGGCACGGCGCAC
>JBNKZR010000443.1:0-6082 GCA_050301735.1 Polyangiaceae bacterium
TCCCAGCTGCCTTGCGTGCCTGCCGCGGCGACTTCCAAAACCTGGGAATTTGAATGAAATACAGGCTCATCGTTGCCTGACCTGAGGAGCTTGGGCGGAGCCTGCGGAGTCATGTCGCGGTGTTCACCCGTGCGCTCTTGGCGCCCCACTCGCAGCTTCTCACGGCTTGTCGTGCCTTCGCGTCGTCGTTTTGGCTGGGGAGGTCACTCTGGTGATCGTACTCGGATTGGGCCGGAGAAACCACGATCGAGCTCGTGCGCGGCGGGCGCCGCACCGGGACAGAACGCATGCAGTGAAGGGGCGGCGGGAGAACGGCTCACAATTCTGGCAGCACCTACAACTGACGACACTGCGAGTGCCAACCGACCAACCTATTTGACACTGCGGGTCCGTCGTTCGAGGGCGGGGGCATAGCGTCCTGATTTCGTGCCTGGTGCATGCTCGAGTGGGTACGAGCGAGGCGGCTGAGGTGTTCAACGTCCGCCGGAGACGTCGAGCAGGGTGCCCGTGACGTAGGCGGCCTCCTCAGAGAGTAGCCACGCGATCGCATTGGCCACTTCGTTTGCGCTGCCCGCGCGCTTCATCGGTACCGTGTGTTTCACCCGTTCGATGCGGTCGCTCTCTCCGCCTGACGCGTGCATCTCTGTGTCGATGAAGCCGGGCCTGACACCGTTGACCCGGATGCCGTCCTCCGCGACTTCGTGGGCCAGTCCGACCGTGAAGGTGTCGAGTGCCGCTTTGGATGCCGCGTAGTCCACATACTCACCAGCGGAGCCCAAGATCGCCGCCCGGGAAGACACGTTGACGATGGCCCCACCGGCACCACCCCGTCGAGTGGACATGCACGCGATCGCTTGGCGCGCGCAGGCGATCGCGCCGAACACGTTGGTCGCGAAGACGCGTTCCAGTCGCGCGCGGCCGATATTTTCCAGCCGGCTTTGTCGTTCCAGCATGCCCGCGTTGTTCACCAGTGCGGTGGGAATACCGAGGCGCGACGTACAGATGTCGAACAAACGCGCCACGGCGTCTTCGTCAGCGATGTCCGCCTGTACGCAGCACGCTTCGCCCCCCTCTGCTCGAATGTCGGCTGCAACAGCTTCCGCCCGCGCGTGGTCGTGGCGGTAGTTGATGCACACGGCGTGGTGACGCTTGGCAAGCAAGCGGGCCGTGGCCGCTCCGATGCCCCGTCCCGAGCCGGTGATGAGTGCGACAGCAGTCATGACGAGTGTCAGCGACGTGCGCCGACCGCTTCTGTGCGGCGCCTCGTGAACGATGAAGAGCGCTTACAGTTCCGTTGCTTCGATCCGGCGATTGAGTTGACGCCCCTCTGGAGTGTCGTTGGTTGCGATTGGTTGCTCAGAGCCGTAACCCACGGCCGTGACGCGAGTGCCGTCGATGCCCTTGGAAACGAGGTACTCGCGACAGGCCTTGGCGCGGTTCTCCGAGAGGACCTTGTTGGCGTTGGCGTCGCCGACATTGTCGGTGTGTCCGGAGATCTGGATTCGCGCGCGCTTCTTGTGTGTCATGTACTCCACCACACGATCCAGTCGTGGGAACGACTCGGGGCGAAGCGTTGCTTTGCCGGTATCGAAGAGCACACCTTCCAACACGAAGACTTCTTGCTCTTGTTTCCGATCGTGGCGCTTGTAGCGCAGCGTCAGCTTGACGTTTTGGTTTGGCTCGTCCGTAACGGGCACGCTCGCCGCGATGTCCTTGCGACCGAGACTGAGGTAGACCAGCGAGTACTTCTTTCCCACCGGCACGAGCACTTCGGCATAGCCGGCGGAGTCCGTTTCCTTGGTGTAGTACTTGGTGCCATCGGGGGCCGTCAGCGAGATGACGACACCCTCGATCGGCCCCTTGTCCTTGTCGACGACGAAGAACTTGAGCGCGGCTTCCGTCTTGGTGGGTTTGATGTTCGATTCCGCGGTCCCGTGAGCGTCCTTGGCTGTGTCCGACTTGCGTAGCACGAAGGCATTCTCACCTTCGGGTCCAGGGACATCGTCCTCTGCAGGTTCGGTTGCACCCGCCGATTCGGCAGCTGCGTCCGACGTCGCGTCGTCGGCTGGGACATCGCCCACCTCGGCGGACGGGGACTCGGCTGGCTGGCTACTCCCACACGCGAGAGTGAAGAGCATCGTGGACGTGGCGAGTATGAGATGGCGCATCGGTTTCTTTCCTCCCTGAGCGACTGGGGCACGCTAACACAGCCTGTTGGCGTCGTGGAGCCATCGCCGTCGTAGAAGAGCGGAAGCCGCGTTTCCCGCTGCGCGGTCCTCTCCGGAGCGAGGCCGGGGCCCCGTTGGCGCGCCATCGCAATCCGCTCTCCGAATCGCCCGTTCGCGACGCCGGCCACGCCACCAGTCGCAGCTTGTATGGTCGTGTACTCCACCACCCCGGAGCGGGGCGGTCGTGGCCGAATCGTGCTTTCAAGTGGCGCAGTCGCAGGCGCCGTCTGCCTACCTGAACGCTGTGACGCTACGGTCAATTCCGACAACTGTTCGGCGTTGCGCTGGAGCGGGGGCGACCAGCCGATCCGCCCGCCGGAGGCTGGGTGAAGCAGGTGGGTGGCTATGGTCCAATCTACTCAACGCCTTTCTGCACCGGGCCGGTGAAGTAGAATTCTTCCGGGCGCGACCTGGCGAAGGAGAGCGCCAATGAATCGACCGTGTCTCCGCGGTCGAGTTCGAAGTACCTCCTGTCCAGGGTGGAGAGGTCATCCGGTTGCAGAGTGCCCAAGCTGCGTAAGCGGCAGTCCGTTGACACAGTCGGTCCGCCAGCGAGTTGCCAGGCTTCGGAGAGGATGGTGGCGGCATCATGGAGCCGGAGGACCCGGAATGCAGCAAGAGCGTTCTCAAGTAGCGTGTTGGACGCGTTGGACAGGACGGCGTGGTGTCCGCCATCAGCCATTTCGCCACGGTAGAACTGCAAGGCCAGCAGGTAACGCTGGCCCTGGGAGAACCTGCGGACCGAGCTCTGATATTCTGCATCAGAAGCGTACGCATCCACGGCGGCCCAGACGGGTTCGATGATGGCATGTAGGTCGTTGCCTGCGAGCGTGCGAGCGTCGACGGTCACTTGAACGGTCTTTGTGTACATATGGTTGCCTCGGGCGGGCGCCAGGTAGAGTGCTGCGAAGATCGCCAGGCTGGCGAACACGACAACGACGGCCAGGCTGTGCGCGACTGTCTTCGGCGTTCTGATCTCCATAGGCGTGTGAAGCTAGGCTCGGCGTTTCCAGCAAACTCTGATTCGAGTGAGAGTGTCAAGGAAGCCGTGTCGGCTTGGCGCTTCGGTGCGCTGAAAAAGCTCGGAACGTCCGCACCAGTGTCGACGAGGCACTACGTCCGCCCAACGACTCGCCATTCACCCGCAGCGGGTACTGTAAGGCCTTGCCAGAAAGGAATACTACCAACGAACCGTGCCGGCGACCAGCCGGCACATCACGAGGCCTACCAGCAAGACGAGGCGCTACGGCCTGCTCGTCGGTGTGCAATGGCCTGTTGGGCAGCGGCGGGGTATACCCAGTTTCACTGTGGCCGGGGAACCTAGCTGTCTACGAGAGCGTTGTCTGTGCGAGCACTGAGATCCAAGAGTTGAACGCACAGTAGGCCAACGCATTCGTTTGGTGTGGACTGCGCTATGATGGACTGCATTTCGCGAAGGTAGTCCATTTGGAGGTCGCGAATGCGCCGTAGGTCGGCTCGACTGGCCGAGAACAGGCTGTAGCCGAAGTGGCCAGGGGCTTTCTTTGCCATTCGGTCGCACGCGATCTTCGCCCACGCTTGCGTTAGGAGACCTCGCGTCGCGGGATCGGTACCTGTCGCTACGGTCAAGGATGGAGCGATCTGCCACTTGGTGTCAGTAGGCACAACCTGCTTCGAACGTTGCAGGGTGTACAGGGCTCGCTGAGCTTGCTCAGCTGTTATTCCGAGAACATGTTGGAGCCATGCGATCACGTCTTGGATGTCGTCGCACTCGGCGAGTTCAAGTGCTCGTAGCACTGCATGTGACCAGATGTCCTGGTAGGCCGCTTCGCGCATGCGAAGTAGACGTGTCCATCGCGGTTTGGCTGTTGGGAGGGCTGCAGGGTCGTGGAACGCGGCAATGAAGTCGAGCGAACGCCTGCTCGCGGCTTCAGTCAACCGCAAGAACTCTGGGAGTTTCGGCTCGGACGTGGCACTGAGCCAACGCGAAATACGGTATCGACTGTAGCCAGTGCTTTCAGAGAGAGCACTCAGCTTGGCCTTGCCACGGACTTGGCGCAGGAAGGCGGCGATGGCGGCAGCGGAGCTTGGCTTGAGATGCTGCAGCCAGGAGGGGGTTCTGTGGAAGTACGCCGTGAAGGCCGAGCGCAGGTCTTTGCCCGTCCGCTCACATGCGCGCAAGAACACCGCCGCTGTTGGCCACGACGTGCCGCGCTCCCAGCGGTGGACGACGCTGCTCGCGTAACCGAGGTGACGGGAAAAGGCAGCCTGTGAACGCCTGCCGCGGAGCGCCCTTACCCAATCAGCAGCGATGGCTTCAAAGTCAATGTCACGTGCCAGTCCTTCAATCTTGCGCGTGTTCATTCTTTGCTCAATTTGCACCAGTTGAAGCAGATTAGGCACAGAAATGTGCATTGTGCGCGCTGATCAGACTTGGCTGAGCTGTGCCGGGATGGCATTGATTCGTGAATGGCGGGGCCGATTCAGCGATTCATTCTCCTCACTGGATTTGCAGTCACGGCGTGCGGAAGTGAGTCGCACCAGCAGTCCGCTCAGGGAAGTGAGACGGACGACGCAGAGGCGACAGAGTCGAGGGCGCCGGTCGATGAAGGGGATGACGATGCGGGATGGGTGTCAGCGCGAGCTGGTGGCGAGACCTCCGAGTTCGGTGGCAACCGAGTCTACTGCTTGGAAGACCTCACTCGAGCGGTGGAACTCGCTCGACCAGACGTAGCGGCATGGGTTCAGGCTGTTGCTGGGGTGCATAGGGTGCCTTTCGCTTGGAACCCTCGCTTTCTGATGGAGCCTTACACAGACTTCTCGGACTCCACACACATCACCCTCGTGATTGAGCCGCTCAGCGCCCGCGAAGTGATTTTCGAGACAGGGTGCGTGGACGAGCGCACGCTCCAGCTGGAGCTCTCAGTTGAACTTGAGGTAGAGGACGAGTCGCTTGGGGGTTCCATCACGCTCTGGGTTGGTGGGGTGCCGAATGTCGCTCCGGCTGAGGGCGGCGTGTTGAGCAGCGTGTGGAGTCCCCCTCACTCGCTCGAAACGTTCCATGGTTCGATTGCGGACTTGGGCTCGCAGACTGCGGGACGCAGAGAGCTGAGTGTGCGGCTGGTTCTGGACGGGACCTCCGCACGGGGGCAACTGGAGCCATTCTTCGCGCCAGGGGGCCTCGAGGCTGGGCCAGGCGGTGAGCCCGAACCGACCGGTGGCTCGTCACCACTGGGCGGTGTGTTTCCGGACGACGGCTGCGCTTCAACCGAACGCCTACTCACGTTGACCGAGAGCCTCGACGGCTTTCCTGCGCCAACTGCCCGGCAACTGATCGATGATGTGGCTGCGTTCTGGAACGACCGGACTCTTCTCGCGCAGTGGGAGAATGGCGACGCGACGGAAGCAACGTTCACGGTGGGCGAACCGATGGGAGCGTGTATGACCAGGACGTATCACTATCCTGGCAGCGGCGCGTTCCGACAACAGGGGGCGATTGGCATCCAGACGCTGACGCAGTTTCAGACTGCGGACGCAGCAGTTGCGCTTGAGGAACTTCTTGCGTTTCGATTCGAACCGGGCAGCACTGGAGTCGTAGCTGAATCCATTCGCCCATCGACGTGGATCCCGGCTGAGTCATTCGAAAGCGCAACCGGCATCGTTGGAGTCAAATTGAGCCAAGGCAGCTTCGGTTCGCTAGACTTCAGGACCGAATTCGACATCGCTGACGGGACCTTCAGCGGTCGACTCTTCATTGACGAGTGGTTGGAGTCCGATTCTCGCGGGGCTGACTTCCCGACGTTGGATTGGTAGCTTGAGTTGAGTCTGCCCAACGACCTGCCATTCACCCGCGAGCAGGTACTGGCAGGCGGATC
>JBNKZR010000444.1:0-6049 GCA_050301735.1 Polyangiaceae bacterium
GCCTGCTGCTAGTACCATGACCCGTGCCATCGCCCACGCTTGTACGACGATGCCAAGCGCGAGGTGGAGAAAAACTCGCGCCCCGATGGTGGCATGTGATAGCGCCACTTGCATGCACCGCGCTTGGCTCCGGTGGGCCCCGGCCCTGACTGTATCCGTTCTGGGTTGCGGCACCGATGCCGTCGGTATCGACGCTTGTCGTGAGGTCGAATTCGCGCGCTGCGAAGCCGCCGTCGACTGCGGTCTGATCGACGACGCGGAGCAGTGCAAGCGCTTCTACCGGGACCACTGCTTGCATGGCGTGAAACTCGAAGAAGCGCCCAGTTCCGTCGCGGTCGATGACTGCGTCGAAACGATCCAGCGCGCTGGCAGATGCGCACGCCAAGAAGGACCCAAGACGGCGCCTGACGCCTGCGGCCGCGACGAACTCGCGGAGAGCAACGCACGGCAGGTCTGCGACATCGTGCAGGAACCTCAGCGCGCTCCCGACTGCGCGTTCTTGGACGTCGAACTCGAGCCGGAACCCGAACCGGAGCCCGACGCCGGCCCGACGGATGCCGACTGAAAGCCGATCGCGCCCGTGCACCGCCGCCGAGCGAGCGCCGGGGTAGCTCTTTTCTGCCAAGTCGGCTAAGTCCGGCAGCCCATGCTGAAACGTGCCTTCCTGGCTGGGACTTGCCTACTCTTCTCCGCGTGTAGCAACAACACGTCCGTCCGAGGTTTCTCGGTCGAGAGCTTCATCGCCGTGGATCCGGCGGAGTTCGGCGTGCCGTGCACTGGAGCCTCGGACGCCGGAGAAGCCTTTGCCAGCTACGTCGTCCGCCTGGTGGAACTGCAGCAGGAACGACAGAACGAGAGCGACGAGTGGAAGACGGTCGAGAAAGTGCGTGGCACTTCCCCACCGCAGAGCTGTTCCTCGGCGCTTCTGTTCTCGCAGAACGGCAACGGGCTGAGCTACGATTGGCCCTACGTGGCGGACATCTGGGGCTACCCCAGCCTCGACGTCGAAGCCGACGAGAACGACCCGACGCGAGTTCGGCAAGACGGCGAGCCAGTGCAGCCAACCTGGGTCGGGAGCTGTGGGCGCCTGGAGGCCCTGCCCCGAGACGCGGGCGCGGACGCGGGAGCCAGCACGGAAAGTGACTTCTACGACCGCTACAACGGGCCGCAATACTTGGTCTCTCGACGTACGATCACCCTTCGGGGCTGCACCCTGAGCCCTGCCGACGAATGACCCGAGCGCTGGAACCGTCACCACGCTTGCGGGGCCCGCTCCGCGCGACTACGAACTGATCGGTATGTCGAACTGGCAGTCGGGTAGCCCGCAGTTCGTACTCCCGAGACCCGGCAGGGCGCTCATCGGGGTGATGGCCGCCCTGTTTTTCATCTGGTTGATGTTCGCCATCGCCGTCAACTGGGGTGGCGCTTCCAGCGAGTTGTTCTTGCTGTTCTGCGGCAACGACACAGCCATCTTCAACGGCGAAGTGTGGCGCCTGTTCACGGCGCCGCTGATGCACCACCCGAGCGGACAGGTTGGGCACATCCTGTTCGTCCTGCTCGGACTGTATTTTCTGACGCCGTCCCTCGAGCAGCAGTGGGGCGGGGCGCGCTTGCTCCGTTTCCTGGCAGGTTCGGCGGTGCTCGCCTACGCCTTTCAGATGTTGCTTGGCCTGTTTCTACCGGCGACTGCCGCCGCCAAGCTGATCCCGCCGTACTGGTACGGCGCGTTTCCGGTGATCGAAGCGGTGGCCATCGCTTGGGCGTTGAGCTTCAAGGGCCAACAGGTACGTTTGATGTTCGTGCTGCCGGTCACTTCGCGCGGACTCGTGCTGTTCGTGGTCGGTATCAGCGTGCTGCGCGTGATCGCGCTCTCCCAGGGGGCACCAGGAGGGTTGCTCTCTCCTTTCGGTGGCATGATCGCCGGCTGGCTCCTGGGCGGCGGAACGCCGTCGCCCCTGCGGCGCTTCTATCTGAAGTTCAAGCTGCAGCAGATGGAGCGCGAGGTCGAAAAAGAGAAGAAAGCGCGACGGTCACGAGTGAACAAGTCGGGCTTCGACGTGATCGAGGGTGGCCGCTCCAAGAAGAAGCCCCCACCCCGCGGCCCCGACGGCAACTACCTCAACTAGCAACTCCCCGCAGCCCAATCACGCTGCCCAGGGGCTCTGACGCCGACCCGGGACCGAGCGCGCCAGACGCCGGCTCAGAACCCAAGCGCCGGCTCGAGCCCGTGATTGGCCCCAATCGCTTGGTCGGGGCTCAATCGACCCGCACGATGTGACTCTTGAAGCCCTGAGTTTGCGGGTCCAGGTCGATGACCAGGAAATGGCGGCCGATGTTGTCGAAGCGCTCGGGGATGGCGCCGCCCCCTCCGGAGATGCGTGCGGCGATGCCGCCATTTTCGAATCGGTAGTAGGAGTGAACGTGACCGTAGAGCGTCAGGTCGACGTCGGCAGCCTTGAGCCGACCCAGCAGCTTGTTGGCTTCGGCGCGCGACGCGAAAGAACCATTGCGCACTCCAGTGGGATCGACGGGCGGGATGTGCATGGCGACGACGTGCAGCGCGTCCTTGCCACGCTCTGTCCACCCTTCGAGCCACTCGTAGACGGTCGGGTCCAACGTCGCGCTGGCACTATCGAGCAAAGTGAACACCGCGCCCTTGTGCTGGAAGCTGAAACTGCCGCGACCGAATATCGCGTGGAACGGTGGCGGATCCGTGCCCAGCTCGTGGTTGCCGAGCGTGGTGTAGTAGGGAACGTTCAGGCTCTCGAGCTCTGCCTTGAACCGAGTCAACTGCGGACGTGTGCCCTGTTGGGTGAGATCCCCAGCCCCGAGAAGGAAGTCGACCTCGGGCTCTCGGTTGAGCACCTCGAAGATGTCCTGCACGTCGTCGATCGCCTCCTGCACGTCGCTGAGCAGAGCAATGCGGAAAGGGGCCGCGCCGTCGCCGCCCGGCGCGCGCACGGCGAGCTCGTAGCTCCCTCCAGCCATCGCGTGCACCCGGTAGCGCAGTCGCGTCGGCAAGGTGCGGGCCTGCTCCTCGAGGAGCAGCGACGCGCCAGCCAGCTGGACCAGTTCTGCCCCCGGTACGACGTTGTTGAGCGAAAGCTCCAACTCTGCCGAACCCGAAAGCTCCAACGACAGCTGGTAGCTCGGGGCCGAGCTCCACAACGCGATGCGGTTCCCGTCGAACTGCGTCACTACCGCCAGGCCGTCGCGAACACGAACGGCGGTGCTTCCGTCATCCGCTTGCCCGACGGCCTGATCGGCTCGCACTCGCTCCTCCGCGGGCGACAAACACGCGCTCGCCAGCACCAACGGCAGCGCCCAAGCCATCTGCATGGCCTTCCTGCCCCACGCTTTCCCGTCCTGCGCAAGCGAAGTCTTCATCATCTGTCTCCCGCCCGATCTCGAAACCGCAGATTCAATCCCAACACCCACGCCGAGCCGACGCGTGCCGAAGCGCCGAGCCCCATGTGTTCACCTACGAAGTAGTGAGCCCGCAGCCCCACTCGACCCAGCACGCCACTACCGAGCCCGGACGCCAGCATGCCGCCGACCAAACCGTCGTGCCGATGATTGTAGTACAACTCAGCTTCACCGCCGCGCACGCCGTCACCGGGCAAGTAGGCGCCGAAGGAGGCACCCGCGATCAACATCGAGTCCTCTTGCTGCGCGAAGCCCAGCAACAGGTCCGTGCTGCGCCGGGCGTAGCCGATCTCCAACTCGGTAAACGCCCCAGGAAAGCTCGGCATCAGCCGCTCCGTGTCCGTGCGCAAGGTGGCGCGCGCTTCGACACTACGGGTACGAAAGTCCTCCTCCAAGAACTCACGTCGCCAGAACGCCAACGACAGATCCAGCGAACTGCCGTCCAAGCGCCCGCTCGCGTGGCGACCACCAGCCCACAACCGATAGCCGCCCTCGGCATTCAAGCTGCCGAAGAACGCGGCCGGGTCGTACCTGCCCAGGTAGGAGAGCCTCAGGCGCTCGAAGCGCAACGCAGCACCATGCTCCACTAGGTGCCCCATCGAGAATTGCGGATGCGCTACGCCGACGTAGCCCAGGAAGCTCTCGGTCGTGGGTGGCTTCCGGAAAGAGCCGCGGTATTCGAGCGGGACACTGACGTGGTAGATGTCGGCCAACCAAGTCACGCCGAACAGCCCCGCGCCCAATACGGAGCTCGCCGCCAACGGCCCGACGATGACTCGCGACGCTCCCGTCAGCGCAATGCCAGTCATCGAACCGAAGAGCATACCCACGCCGACCCCTTCGGTGAGCATCAGGCAGCGGGCCACCTCCGCGTCCCCCATCAGCCAGCTACCGCTGCCATGCAAAAGTACGCCGGGGAACACGGCTCCGGCGACGCTCAAAGGCTCCGGCCGCTGGGGCGCTGGGGGTGGCGCTTCGTCTTCGCTGCGCATCGGCTCTTGCTCCGAAGCTGACTGGTCGTCAGACCGCGCCGGCTCGGCCCGGACGACGGCCGTGAAGCAGAGGCAGGCAGAGGCGAGCCGGAGTGCGAGTTTCAAGCGTGGATCTCGCTGGTTGGAGCCTCGATTGCGGGGCGCTTGGGCATGCTCGGGTGCAGTGATAAGAAAGGCGCTGCAAAATCGCTAGTGCAGCTCACGAAGATCACCGAAAGGGGGTGCGGATCTGATACCACGGCGCCATGCGCGTGCTGCTGGAAGCCGAGGAAATCGCCCGGGGCTTGCGACGCATTGCTGGCGAAATCGCCGAACGCCATCCGAACCTGGAGGACGTCGTTCTGGTGGGGATCCGGCGCGGAGGTGAACCGCTAGCCAAGCGACTCGGCCAGTGGCTGGAAGAGCTGGAGGGCGTGAAAGTCCCGATCGGCAGCGTCGACATCACGCTCTATCGCGACGATGCCGCGACGGCACTGCCCAACCCGCGCATCGGACCCAGCCACATCCCGGTGGATCTCGACGGCAAACACGTGCTCCTGGTCGACGACGTGCTGTTCACTCGTCGCACGGTACGCGCCGCATTCGATGCGGTCTTCGACTATGGCCGACCTCAGAACATCGAGCTGTTCGCGTTGATCGACCGAGCTGGCCGCCAACTGCCAATCCAGCCGGATTACTCCGTCAAGCGCGTGGAAGACATCTCGGACGACGAGCGCATCGACGTATTCGAGCAAGAGGGTGGACTGATGGCAGTCGTGCAACCCAACACCGCTCCAAGCATCCCCCCCGCCCCATGACTCTGAAGCGCCTCGTTTCCATCAGTGACCTCAGCCGCGATCGGGCCCTGGAGCTGCTCGACTCGGCAAACGCATTCTTGGAGTTGTCGCGTCGCCCCGTGCGCAAGGCACCGACGCTACGCGGCAAAACAGTGCTGAACCTGTTCTTCGAGAATTCGACCAGGACACGCACGTCCTTCGAACTCGCGGGGAAGCGCTTGAGCGCAGACGTCGTCAACATCTCGGCCTCCGCCTCCAGCGTGAAGAAGGGGGAAACCCTCGAGGACACCATCTTGACCTTGGACGCGATGCACGCCGACGTGGTGATCGTGCGGCATTCGGCGTCGGGCGCGGCCGCCTACGTCGACCGCCGCACGAGCGCCGTGGTCATCAATGCCGGAGATGGCATGCACGAGCACCCTACCCAAGCCCTGCTCGATGCATTCACCATCCGCCAACACAAGCGCGACTTCGAAGGCCTGGTCGTGACGATCTGTGGCGACATCACCCACAGTCGAGTCGCTCGCTCCAACGCCCTGCTTCTGCACTTGCTGGGCGCCGAGGTCCGCTTCGCTGGGCCGCGAACGTTGCTGCCCGCGGATCTGCTCGCTCTCGGGTGTCGCTGCTACACGCGCATCGAACCGGCGCTCGAGGGCGCGGACGTCGTGATGATGCTTCGTATCCAGACTGAGCGCCTGGGCGGGGTCTACTTCCCTGGCCTGCGGGAGTACTCGCGCTTCTTCGGGCTCAACCGCACGCGATTGGCGTTGGCCAAGGAGGACGCCATCGTCATGCACCCCGGCCCGATGAACCGGGGGGTCGAGATCGATGGCACATTGGCCGACGACATCAACC
>JBNKZR010000445.1:0-6033 GCA_050301735.1 Polyangiaceae bacterium
ACCAGACGGAGCCAAGCTCGTCGCGGTGCGCTAATCCAGGAGCAGTAGTGGCCTCTGTTCACGAGGCACAGTGCACCCACCTCTACCTACGGCCTGCGTCGGGGATGCGCGAGGGACAAAAATGCCCCGAGAGACGCGCCAGACCGCACTGGCAGGGCACTAGCGATGGCGGGCGCTAGCCTCGTCGTCAACTTGCCGTGTGGCTACATCCACATACGCGAATGCGGTCGTTGGCACGCGGTCTTGCTATGTCCTGCACCCGTTTGCGGGCACGTGGGCGCCCTGAGTTCTCATCGCTTGTTCTCAGCGTTTGTCCTCCGCGCCTACCCGCGCCGTGCCTGGTCGTGAAGTCGCGCAGGTCAGACGATGCCAGCCGAGGCTAGCGTCGAGCGCAGTCCTGGTGCGGATGGGGCGTTGCGGAAGATTGCGAGCTCAGCGCAGCCAGCATCCGGCTTTCGGAGTGTCATTCCGTCGCACTTGCCACGTCCTGGCTCGGGGGAAGTCCAAACTTGCGCGCGTACTCGCGGCTGAACTGACTCGGGCTCTCGTAGCCGACCTCGTAGGCGGCGCTGGTGACCGATGCGGTCCCTGCCTGGAGCAAGCGCCGCGCCTCGAGCAGGCGAAGCTCCTTCTGGTATTGCAGCGGTGTGGTCGAGGTGAGGGTCTTGAAGTGCTTGTGAAACGACGACGCGCTCATGCCGACCTGGCGAGCGAGCTCCGGGACCGCAATCGGTGAACGGACATCGTCGCGAATGTGTCCGATGGCACGCGCGATGGCGCTCGCGGTGCTGTCGTGGCGGATGAGACTGCGCAGCATGCTGCCGAACGGCGCGGTGAGCAGGCGGTAGTGGATCTCCTTCGAGATGAGGGGGCCGAGCACTCTTGCATCCGCTGGACAATCCGCGAGCGCCAAGTAGCGAGCCAAAGCATCCAGCAATTCGGGAGCTGCCCGGTGCATTTGTGCCACTCGGGCGGGCTCGTCGTCGAGGCTGGTGGCCGCAACTTCGTCGTACAGTTTTCGGACGCTGGCCAGATCGAGCTCGAAGACCAGCGCCAGGTACGGCGCCTTCGTGATTCTGGAGCGCACCGGCACGTCGTGACTCACCAGCAGGCATTGTCCCGGTCCGAACGCCAGGGACTGTTCACCGATTGCGACCTCCTTTTTGCCTTGGAGGATCAGGCAAAGCACGGGTTCGTACAAGGAGGCTTCGAACGAGCTCGCCGTCGATCGCCGCAGCAGCAGCAGGTCGGGCACTGGCTGCGCCGTCTGATGCTCGGAGTTTTCTGGCACCGGAAGCCAGCGGGCTACGGCTTCGGTGAGTCGTTTCAAGTCCATGTCTCAGTCTCGACTCGGAGTCTGCACCGCTCTGGGTAGCATCGGCCTGATTCTCTCGACAAGTGGAGGATTGGGCAAGCACTTCGGAGGAACTGGCAGGCGCCGAAGCCTGGCGCTAGGTAGCTTCTGTGACAGCTCGAGTCGCCAACATCTCGAGCTTTGAAGGAGGCAACATGAAGACCCGAACACTCTGCGCCGGCGTCGAGATCCCCTATCTCGGCTTTGGCACGTACCTCATCGCCGACGACGCGGCCGCCGCCCTGGTGCAGACGGCGATCGGCGCCGGTTACCGGCACATCGACACGGCGGAGGGCTATCGCAACGAAACTGGCGTCGGGAACGGGATCCGGCAAGCGCTCGAGTCCGAGGGGCTCGAACGGAGTGAGCTCTTCGTCACGACCAAGCTCTGGCCCGGTAACTCGGCTTGGGGGCAGACGCCGAAGACCACCGAAACCACGCTGACGTCGCTCGAGCAAAGCCTGGAGCGCTTGGGGCTCGAGTACGTGGATCTCTACTTGATCCACGCGCCCTATGAACCCGAACAGCGACTCGCCCAGTGGCGCGGGTTGGTGGAGTTGAAGCGCCAGGGAAAGGCACGCGCGATCGGGGTGAGCAACTTCAGCCGCCAACACATCGAGGAGTTGAAGGCGGCGGGGCTTCCCACGCCTGACGCCAACCAAATCGAGCTGCACCCGTGGTCGCAGAAGCCCGAGCTGGTTGGCTACCTCGACGAGCACGCGATCACCCCCATCGCCTACAGCAGTCTGATCCCGCTCTCCACCTGGCGCACGGCGGAGGGTCAGCAGAGCGGCAAGACGGAGCAGATGCGGGCTGAAGGTGAGCGCACGGATTCTCCGTTCAAGCTGATGGCCCAGAAGTATGGCGTGAGCGAGGCGCAGGTGCTGCTGCGTTGGGCCGTGCAAAAAGGCTACCCGGTGCTGCCGAAGAGCGAAAACCCCGAGCGCATTCGGCGGAACGCGGACATCTTCGGCTTCGAGATCGACGAGCAAGACATGGCCGCGATCGCGAAGATGGACCGCGGCGATGGCGTGGCCTGGGCCACGGGCGATCCCACCAAGGTGCCATGAGGCGAACCCCACGACGGGCGGTGCGTGCGGCGCGGGCAGGCGGACGATGAAATGCATTCTTCTCGGAGGCAGTGGCGAAGTCGGCGGGGCGGTCGTGCGCGAGCTGCTGCAGAGCGAGATCTGCACACAGCTGACGTTGCTCGGTCGCCGTGCCGTCGCTGGCGTGACGGACGCGGCGAAGGTTCGACAGATTGTGGTCGACACCAGCACGGTTGAGTTCGAGCAGGTGGTGCGGGACGCGGCGCGGGATCACGACGTCGCCATCAGCTGCATCGGCATCGGCAGTGGCAGCGCTTCGATGACGGAGGCGCAGATGCTGGCGGTCGAGGTCGAGTTGCTGGGCAGGTTCGCCAGAGGGTGCAAGGCTGCCGGGATCGAGAACTTCGAGCTCCTGACCGCCGTCGGTGTCAACCAGCGCAGCGCCGACTCGAAGATCAAATACCTGCGTGTGCTGGGCAAGAAGCTCAACACGGTGGTCGAGCTCGGCTTCGAGAAGCTGGCCGTCTTCAAGCCCGGCATGATCGTCGGCAACGCGCACACCCCGCGCTGGATGACGCCCTTGACCGGCTTGATCCCGGACGCACTGGGCTGGGGCAACATCCGCCAAGACGAGTTGGCGCGAGCATTCGTGGCCCACCTGGAGAAGCGAGCGAGCACGCAGCAGGTCCCGATCGTCTCCTACGGCAACAAGGAAATGAAGCAGTTGATCCGTCAGTGATGGGCGGCCGCTCGAGTTCGGGCCGCGGAAGGGTGGCAGAGCCAGGAGCAATGGGTTGCGGCTCGAGCCCGAGGCGCAGCGGCACACGCCGTTTTGCGAGGGTCGAGGGTTCGGCGGCTGACATGCACCTGCCATTTTTCGAGGGCTGGCCCCTCAGCGGCTGAGATGTGGATGCCGACTTTCGAGGGGTGGCCCCTCGGCAATTGGCATGTGGACGCCGATTTTCGAGGGTGGGGCCCTCAGTGATTGGCATGTGGATGCCGATTTTTGAGGGGTGGCCCCTCAGTGTTTGGCGTCTGGATGGCGCTTTTCGAGGCCTCGACGTCTCGTGTCTCGGCGTCTTGCGGGGCGTTGCGCGCGGTGTTTCAGCTAGAATTGGCCCAGCGGTGCGGTGATTGAGGCACGTCGCCTCAGCAATTCGGCTCGACCGCGCCGAGTCCTGCCGTCACTCGGTTTCCGGTGTCTCGTCGGGCGCGGTCTCGTCGCCGGTGTCCGGGTTGATATCGGGCACGGGGCGGCGGCGGCGGTTGTAGAAGCCGATCTGGTCGTTTTGCTCGATGACGGTTGCGAGCAGGTCGAGACGCACGGCCTCGTCCTCCGCGGTGGGGTTCGGGTAATCGCCGATGCACTTGGCGATGATGGCGCGCAGGTAGCCTTGCCCTTTGGCGCGAGCGCCACGCACTTCACTGAACAACAGGCCCGTCGCATCGCGGCTCAGCACGTCGTTGAGGTCCTCGGTGACCACCCGCAGGCGCTCGATGGCGTCCGCGAGGCCCGTGCTTGCGACGACGCCCTTCCACTCGTCGCTTTCGGCGAGGCGCACGATGCGGCGCCCTTCGCTCACCTCGTCCACCCAGGAGAGTGTGGCCAGCTCTCCAACGCCCGCCGGGAAGAATTGCGCGCTCAGTCGACGAGCCTGCTCCGCGTTGGGGTGCTCCGCGCCCCAGATGCGAGGAATGCCCAACAGCACCCGATCGATACCGCTAGCGCACGAGTCGAACGCGCGATCGGCCTCGCGACCCTGGGGTGATATCTTCAGAACGGCAGCGCCGCTCTTCTTGGCCTTCCAGCGTGCGTTCAGCGCCTGCGTGACGTCTTGGTCGTGGCTCGTGGCACTCACGGTGAGGGCGACGAGTGGCGCATTGTCGCGCCGTTGGGCCTGCTTCCGGACCTTGTCGTAGGTGAACAGCCGTCGCCCGACACCAAACTGGCGGATCTTGATGAATCTATCCAACGTCGCAAACATGTACCCACTCCTCTCGTGATGCGTTCGAATGCCGCGCGTTTCCGTGGCAGTCCCCAATCGATGAACCCCCGCGCGACGATCTCTCGTGCTTGCATCGGCTAGTACCGAAGGCTGCGCTCACGTGCAAGAGCTACGCGTTTCGAAATTGGGGTTCGCTACTCGGTGGCCGCAACGAGTTACGATCCGCTCCCATGTGTGCAGCTGGTGAATCAGCGTTTCTGGCGGTGAGTGGTGCTTTCGTGCGCGTCGTGCGGAAACGTTCGGGCTCGCTGTGAACGGATAACGCGTTGTGTCGGGCTGTAACGTCCTGCGCGACGCGTTGCGTCGGTGGACGGCGCAGTCCAGCAAAGAGCCACGCTCACGCGCTTGGCGGAGAGCGCGAGCGAATGGCTGCGTGGGGATGCGCTTCACGCTGGCGGCAGCGACGAGGCGGCACCGCTGGTCATCGCGCGGTAGGCCAAGCGGTCCACGCTGGCCGAGTCCAGCCTGTCGAGCAGGGGAGAGCTGGCGGCTGACGAGTTCAATTCGGCTTGCAGGACCGGGGTGGGTCCTTGCTGAGCGATCTGCTGCAGGTGCTGGCGGTCCAACATCTCCCAGACTTCGGCGAGCTGTGTCTCGTTCATGGGTCACTGGTATCACCCGGGGGTCCACCTGCAGAAACGCCAAGCGGGCAGCCCTCATGGCATGGCTCGACAAGCTCCACGAGGACCGCCAGCGGGAGCGGCGGTCCGCGCGGTCGTCGTTCAATCTGATGATCGCGGGCCGTCGTACTGATTGAGAAGCGCGCCAGCGCGTCGAGAGAGGACTTACTTCAGCGCAGTTCTCTGGGACAGTGAGGCCTTTTCCGGCTGTCGGGGTGAGGTGGCGCGTTCCTTGCTTTGCTAGGCAGCATGAAGTCTCACAAATCAAGAACGAAGCGCTGGACCGTTCAGCACCTGAGCGTCGGGGGCGTACTCGCGTTGACGGTTCTAGGTTGCGGTTCAAGCACTGTCCCAAACGCAGAGTTTGCGAATACCCAGGGCGCTATCAGTGCTGCAGAAGCCAACGGCGCCCAGGACACCCCACAGGCATCACTCTACCTGAAGATGAGTAAGGATGGTCTCGCGCTTGCCCAAGAACAGATGGCGAAGGACCAGAACGAGGAGGCATTGAAAACCCTGGAAAGAGCGAAGGCGGACGCCATGCTCGCGACGAGTCTGACGGCGAACGCTCAGCTTCAGGAGGAAGCAGCAGTCGCGCTCAAACAGATCGAGAACCTGCAAAATGAGGGTTCCCAGTAATGCGCAAATTCGAACGGCAGCCTTTCTCCCGTCCAGAATCAGTCATTCACCTTTCGCCCGAGGGCAGTTCTTCCATGACCATCAGAGCCAACACTAGTCCCAACCGCATCGTGCTCCGCGCGTTGCTTCCCCTTTCCCTGGCGCTTGGTTGCGCAACCAACCAACCCTCCAAGACTCTCGTGGATGCGCGTGAGGCCGTGGATAGAGCGGCGCACGGCCAGGCCAAGACCCATGCACCTGACGAGCTTCTGGAAGCGCAGAAGCTGCTCAATAGTGCGGAAAAGGCGGATTCAAACTCCGTTGCTCAAGATCATTTCGCGTATCTGGCTGACCGTCAAGCGCGTCTGGCCGAGTCGGAAGGAGAG
>JBNKZR010000446.1:0-6025 GCA_050301735.1 Polyangiaceae bacterium
AATCGCCGAGCTGACGCCGAACGGGGTGCGCACGACCGATCTCGACCTCCGCGACCGCGAGAAGCGGGTCGAGAAGATCCTGCACAGCCCGGAGGAGGCTGAGCTCGGCGACTACGCGCACTTCATGCTCAAAGAGATCTGGGAGCAGCCCGTGGCCATCGACCGCTCGATGCGCGGACGCTTGGATACGGCGATGGGTTCGTCGCGCTTGGGTGGTTTGGAGACCCACGAGCAGCGCTTGTTCGACATTCGTCGTGTCGTGTTCGCCGCTTGCGGTACCAGCCTCTACAGCGCGGAGGTGGGCGCCTATCTGATCAACCGCTACGCGCGCATGCCGGCCTCGGCCGAAGACGCGGCCGAGCTCGCGGTGCAGAACCCGATCGTCGACCGCCACACCCTCTACGTTGCGATCTCACAGAGTGGTGAGACCGCCGACACCTTGGGCGCCCTGCGCGAGATCCGTCAGCGCGGTGGCCTGGTCGCGGGCATCACCAACGTCGTGGGCAGCTCCTTGGCACGAGAAACCGACTTCGGTACCTACGTGCACGCCGGACCGGAGATCAGCGTGTGCTCGACCAAGGCCTTCACAGCTCAGGTGATCGCGACCCAGTTGCTCGCCCTGCGTTTCGCGCGTATGCGCGATCTGAGCGCGAACGAGGGGCGCGCCTGGGTGGCCGGGTTGGATCGCGTGCCCGAGCAAGCGCGCCAGGTGCTCGATCAGTGGCAGCTGTGCAAGGAGTTGGCGCAGCGCTTCAGCGACGCGAGCTTCACGATGTTCATCGGTCGCGGCATCAACGTGCCGGTGGCGGCCGAGGGTGCCTTGAAGCTGAAGGAAGTGGCCTACCTGCCGGCAGAGGGGCTCTCCGGTGGCGGCATGAAACACGGCCCGCTGGCGCTGATCGAACCGGGCTTACCGGTGTGGGCGCTGGTCCCGCCCGACGAGACGCGGGAGCGCATGTTGGGCAACCTGCGTGAGCTCAAAGCCCGCGGCGCGTATCTGATCGCCGTTGCCGGCGCGAGTGACGAAGAAGTTCGGGAGCTGGCTGACACGGTGCTGCCGCTGCCGGAACACCACCCGGCCGTCTCTCCCCTGCTGACCGTGCTGCCGCTGCAGCTCTACGCGTACTACGTGGCGCTGCACAAGGGTTGCGAGATCGACAAGCCGCGAAACCTCGCCAAGTCCGTCACCGTGATGTGAAGCGCGCTCCCGCCGTCGCCAAGCGGGGCCACGAGCGCCGTCATTCGGCCCGACCATGCGCGCTGCCGCTCAGCGGTACTGGATCAGCGAGAACACCGGGGTCGGCTCCAGCGCGGCCCGCCCCGGCAGCGCCAACAGCTCCACCACGAAGACGTAGGCCATGACCTGAGCGTTGACTCGGCGCACGAGTTCACCCGCGGCAGAAGCCGTGCCACCGGTAGCCAACAAGTCGTCGACGACCAGCACGTGGGCGCCCTCGGGTAGAGCGTCTTCGTGCATCTCCAGTTCGGCACTGCCGTACTCGAGCTCGTAGCTGACGCTGTGGGTGGCGCAGGGCAACTTGCCGGGTTTGCGCACGGGCACGAAGCTCGCGTTCAGGCGCGTGGCGAGTGCGGCCCCGAAGATGAAGCCGCGTGACTCGATGGCGGCCACGGCATCGATGCGCTCCCCGATGAAGCGACTCGACAGCGCGTCGACCACCAACGCCAAGCCCTTGGGATCGGCCAGCAGCGGCGTCAGATCCTTGAACAAGATGCCCGGCCTGGGAAAGTCCGGCACGTCTCGGATCAACTCACGCGCGTAGCGCACCGGATCGAGTGTCATCGCCGACGAGAGTCTCGATACCGCCGCGCCCGACGAGACCGGCGGCGTGTGCACTTTGACCCCACGAGGCGTGGGGCCACGTCGGGCAGGTACTCGCTTGGGAGGAACGGGGCGCTTGCGTTTGGTCATGGTCAGGGCGCAGCTTGCTCCGTGGCGGCGTCACGAGCGTCGCGGGAATGCTCGGTGCGCGCGATCAGTTCACGGGTGAACTCCTCCGCTTGAGACGCCCACAATTCGAGGGACAGCGGTGTGACACCGACCAAACCCTGGTCGAAAGCGGCGGTATCGGACGTCTCCGCGCCCGAATGCTTGACGCCGCCAGTGCCAATCCAGAGGTACTCCCAGCCCCGAGGGTCGCTGCGAAACACGACGCCATCCTGATACACGCGGTTGCCGAGTTGAGTGGCGCGCACGGGCCAGGTCTTGCCGGGGGGAAAGTTGACGTTCAAGAGCAGCGTGTCTTCGACGTCCATCGCCACCGTGTTCTCGGCGATCATCGAAGCGAGTTCGCAGGCGGCGTCCAAGTCCGTCTTGGGTGCGGCAGAGAACGCAAGCGCGCTCACGCCGCGCAGGGCTCCTTCGCGCGCCGCGGCTACCGTACCGCTGTAGAAGACGTCGTTTCCCAGGTTCAAACCGTGGTTCAGGCCGGAGACGACCAGATCCGGGCGCCGCGGTACCACTCGCTCCCCGGCGTGCAGCGCGACGTAGACACAGTCGGCGGGCGTGCCATCCACGAAGTAGATGCCCTGCTCCGGCGACTGCAAGCGCAGCGGCCGATTGAGGCTGATGGCGTGACTGGTGGCGCTCTGCTCGTTTGCGGGGGCGCAAATGACGACATCGGCGAAGCGGGTCAGCGCGTCGCGCATCTTGCGGATGCCGGGCGCCTGATAGCCATCGTCGTTGGAAAGTAGGATCAGGGGTCGGGGGGCCATGCTTGCGCGGGAGATTAGTCCGCTAGACCCTCAGGGCAAGCACAGTCGCCCGCCCGTCCGGGCGTTCGCGCTCCGTTCCGGCCCGACACGGCCTCGAGCTTGGCGCCAGCCGGGTCCGGAAGTAATGTTGGCTGGCCTCCGTGACGTTTCCGGGGCTTTGGGCGGCGTGCAGCAAGAGCGACTCAAACGACGGATCCTGGAGGACATCCAACGTCAACTCGCCAGTTTGCTGGCCGCGCGGGGCGTCTCGGCGACTCTGGAGTTGACCCACGCCGAGGCGATCGTGACTGGTGCTGCCGGCAAGACTCGCGTCGAATTGGGTGAGCTGCCCTCGCAATGGCGTCAGCTCACGCCGCAACAACGTACCACGAGGCTCGAGCCGCTGGTCGAGCGGCTGCGGCGCGGGCTACCAAGTTCGCCGCGAGGCCACGGTTGGCCGGTGTCCCTGCCGCTGCTCGGGATCGCTCTGCTGACGGCTGTGCTCGGGGGCGCAGTGATCCGCGATTTGATGCAACATCGGGCCAACTTGGCCAAAGCGGGCTCGCAGTTGAGCGCCGCCCAACTGCGACAGCAGCGCTCCCAGCGCGTGTGCGAGGCGACGCGGTCGCGAGTGATGCGTGGAGGAACCGCGGGACCTGCCGATCACGAGGGCTGGTTGGTGGAGCTGGTGCTGGTGGGCGAGGCACCCGTCGCGGATGCCGGTGCCGACGTGGGCTGGGAAGAGTTCTTCACGCAGGAACCGGGCGGGCACTTGCTTCTGCGCGAAAGCGCGCCGGGGGCAGCCGAGCTGGAGGAGGGCTACGGAGAGCTCATCGTGCAGCAGGATGGGCCGCTGCGTGAACAGCGTTTCGTGCTGCACGACGGCTACGCGCGCGCCTACTTCGACGAGCTCGGTCGCCGCCAGTGGACGAACGTCGCTGGTGCCCTATTCGCAAAGACCGGTGCGCGCTACGGCGCGCTCGTCGCGCGCTGTGCTCATCAACGCTCGCATCACATCGGCAGCTGGTTCGCTGGCAATTCGGTGTCCGCTGCTGCCTCGGCGCTGCTGCACTACACCGGTGCGTTCTCCGAAACTCCAGTGTTCGTCAGCACCTATCTGCCGCCCTCCCCCGACGTGCGACCCGGCTTGGATCTGCTCGCCTTGTTCGACAAGCGCACCGACGACATCGACCGCACCCAACTGGCGATGTGGCTCTCACCGGAACAGGGCACGGTCAGTGGGCGCGCCGATGCTAGCCTGACCTTGCATTTTCCCTATCGCGACTCGAATCGCGCATCGCGGGCGAGCCTGCGCTTGGCGCGCCGACTCGGGATCGCCAACAGCCGCTGAGGAGTGCGCCAATTCGGTGCTAAGTGGGAGAGTGTCCGTCAGAGGGGCACTGTGTGCTCAAAGACAACGCGTGGATCTCCGCCCCGACGCGCTCGCCCAGTGCCGCGTAGACCAGTCGATGTCGCGATAGCGGCGCGAGACCTTCGAAGCGACTGGAAGTAACGCTCAAGCGGTAGTGATCCTTCGTACCCGTCAGATCCTCCACGCTCACTTCCGCATCCGGGAAGTGGCTGAGGATCAGGTTCCGCAGCTCGTCTGGCTCCAGCATAGCTGACACATATAAGCAGATTGTTTCGATCCGTGAACAGCAGAGCTCGGATTTCCTCTCGGATCCGGGCTATCATGGTGAGGTGACTCGCGCTGCACCTCCGCCCAAGCCCTCGCGCCATGACTCGGGTAGCCACGGGTCCTCTGACGCCAGCGGTATCCAGTCCTCCGGCGGACCTGCGACGCGCAGCAGCCGTCCGCCGATGACTGACGACGAGCGTGAAGCCTTGACGCTCAAGGCGTTGGGCTTGCTGCGGGAGCAGGTGGAAGCACGCATCGTTCACTACAAGGCGGAGTTGGAGACCAGCCCCGAGTTGGATGCGGTGACGGCGCAGGTGGTCAACCAGATCCGTCAGTTGCAGCAGGCAGCGCAAAAAGAGAACGTCGTCGAAAAAGATCCGCAGCTGATCGAGAACGCGCACATCGGCATGCTGCATCGCCTGTTGAATGAGGCGCTGATCGCCGACATGAACTACCCGACGCGCACGATACAACCCATCGGCAAGCGCTTGGCAAAGCTCTTCTTCGAAAGCGAATTGCACGCCAAGACCCAAGGCCAGCGCGACAAGGTCATTCATCTGCCGGAACAGGGCGTCTACTACGTGCTCAAGCGTTACCGACACCGCATGCGCACCGAACTCGAAGGCTTCGAATACAGCAGCCCCGAGCTCCAGGGCATGACGGAGGCGTTGCTCCAGAAGATCGAGCGCGACTTGCAGGTCGCATTTTTGTCGCGCCGCTCACCGGAGCTCAATCGGGTGATGGGGATCTTCAGCGGGGTGCTGGTCGACTTCTTCCAGAAGCACCTACCGCCGCGGCTGGAGCAGATGGCTCGCGTCACGATCCGCAACTCGGGCACTGGCCGCCAGCCAAACAGCGTGCCGTACAAGATCCACGCGGACCGCTTCAACGACTTCCGCGCTGCTTGGGAACGCGTGCTCATGACGCAGATGATCCACTTCTGCGGCGACGAGTTCATCGCGCGAGTCAATCAAGACGACGAGGACGTGCGGGAAGAGACGACGGCCTTCTTCACCGATCCGCACGTGTACAGCGCGACTTGCGAAGTCATCTGCGAGGGCATGTACGACAAGTTGTGCGTCGAGGGCTTCTTGGACTTGCCGGTGGATTGGCGCGTGTCGATGAGCGGCCGCTGAGCTCGCCTTTGGTCAGTAGCCAGCACGTTTGGCGACGGGTCACGCGAGCGCGGCGGCGGCGATGTCCGCCAGTGCCGCGATGAAACGTTCGTCAGTGTTCAGCGCTGGCACGCGCGTGAGCTCCAAGCCGAGTTCGCGCGTCCAGGCTCGGGCCTCGATGTCCAAGTCGTAGAGCGTCTCGACGTGGTCGGCGAGGAAGCCGAAGGGGGCGATCACGACCTGGCGCGCCCCGCGGGCGGCGCACGCTTCGAGCGTCTGGCGTAGACCGGGGCCGAGCCAGTCGCCACCATCGGCGCCCTCACTCTGGTAGGCGAGGTGGAAGTCGCGCCCCAGCCGGTGCGCGACAGCCGCGGCGCAGGCCGACGATTGTTCGGCGTAGCCGTCGCCGGCGGCGATCACTCGCGTCGGCAGACTGTGGGCCGTCAAGATCAGCTCACACGGCCCTTGCGGCAGGTGGCGACGGACCAACTCGGCTTGGGCTTCGATGAACCCCGGGTGCGCTCCCCAGGGCGCACACGAGACCAATTCGACGTCGCGA
>JBNKZR010000447.1:0-6017 GCA_050301735.1 Polyangiaceae bacterium
CCACAGCGCCGGCTGCTCTCTACCTGTCGCCAGCATGACCCAATCAGTTTCCCCGGGGAGAACATCAGCCTACAGCGCTCGTAGCATCGGCCTGCTCGCAGACTGGTTCGACGAGCACTACCAGCAGACGATCCTGGCGACTGCCCAAGAAGCGGTCAGTCAGCGGGGCTCCAGCTTGCTGGCCTTCGCTGGGGGAATACCGGGTTCGACGAAACGAGGCAGTGAGCACCGCGGCCTGGCCTTCGACCTCGTCGATCCGCGCAACGTCGACGGGGCGATCTTGCTCGCGGGCACGATGGTCAACGAGCTGGGAACCGACGCGCTCGGCAAGTTGCTGCAACGGCTGGACGGCTTGCCGCTGTGCGCCATCGGCATCGAGGTCCCTGGCGTGCCCAGTATCGTGGTCGACAACCAGGCGGGCATCGATCAAGCGGTGAATCACTTGGTCGAACACCACAAGGCCCGTCAGGTGGCGTTCATTCGTGGCCCCAACAAGAACAAGGAAGCGGAATCCCGTTTCGCGGCATATCGCGCAGCGTTGGAGCGTTTGAACATCCCCTTCGACGATCAACTCGTGTTCCAGGGCGACTTTCTTCAAGACTCGGGGAAGAAAGCGGTGGCGCGCTGGCTCTCGGAGCAGGTCAAGCCCGACGCGATCATCGCGGCCAACGACGAGATGGCCTTGGGTGCGTTGAGCCAGCTGAACAAGAACGGCATCAGCGTCCCAGGGGATGTCGCTTTGGTTGGCTTCGACGACTTGGTGGGAGCGCAAAACACGACCCCGCCCCTGACGACCGTGCGTCAACCGCTCAAGGACCTCGCGGTCGCGGCGGTGCGCACCATCATGGACCAAATCGTCGGCCGCGAGCCACCGCGCTTGCAGGTCATGCAAACCCACCTGATCGTGCGTGAGTCTTGCGGTTGCTCGTTGCGGATGAGTTCGACTGGGCAGAGTCTCAACCCACCAGACTCCTCGCGTGGGGCTCCCTCTCACCAATCGTTCCCGGCAGCATTTTCCGCCCGCCAGCAGTCTCTCAAGGCTGAACTCCAGCGCTCTGCGCGAGGTGAATTCCAGGTGCTCGGCAGCTGGGAGGAAAAGCTGATAGCTGCGTTCGCGGATCAGATCACCGGTGGCAAGGCAGGCTTCCTCGAGCGTCTCGAACAGTACATCGCGAGTGCAGCGGCCGCTGGCGGCGACATCTCGCGTTTCCACGACGTCGTCACCGCGTTTCGAAGAATTTCCATTCCGTGCTGCGGCTCAGACTGGGAACTACGCGCTGCCGCCGAAGACCTGCTGCAAGCTGCGCGCTTGGCAGTGGCGGGCGCGGTGGAGCGTGACCAAGCTCAGAAGCGCATCGCGCTGGAAAGCTCATCGCAGAAGCTCGTCAGCGTGGGCGCTGAGCTGGCGGGTAGCTTCGACCTCGACGAGCTACAAAACGTCGTCGAGCACAAGCTTCGCAAGCTCGGCGTGAGTGCCTGCTACGTGTCGGTATACGAACCCTTCGGCCTTGCGCGCAAAGGCCAGCCAACTCGGGGCAGGACGGTCGCGGTCTTCGATGCGGAAGTCGAGGTCAAGCCCAGCGCAACCACCTTCGAGCCCCAGCTGCTGGCACCGCCGGAGCTATGGCCCCCGTCCCACCAGCATCGATTCGTCACTCTTCCGCTCTTTTGGAAGGGCGTGGATTTGGGGTTTGCCCTCATCCAGTGCGACGCCAGCGGGGCCGTGCTCGAAACCGTTCGAGAGCAACTCAGCATCGGGCTCTACGGCGCGCTTCTCGCTTCCAACGCCTGAGAATCGCTCTCCGAAAGGTCGGCGGAGCCGACACCGGACCGGCATCAGGTGAACATCCCTCGACAGCGGGGTCGGACGCGGCTGCGTATCTGCCATTCCGGCGACCCTACTTGCCGTAGCGAGATGAAGTACGGTAGCGGGGCGCCTTCCCGGTCTCGCTGAGCGAGCGAACACGCTGCGACGGTTGCCCTTCGGAGCCAGCGATGGCCTATCAGTTGGCGTACGCGCGCATCCGACCTACGCTCGGGCAATGGCTCCCCGACAGACCGCCTTGCTGCGCCCCCAAGACAGGCGCTTCGCCGTCGTCGTCGACGCGCTTTGCTATGCGAACCCGTTCTCGCCAAGACGCGTGGAACTCGAAAGGCGGGCTTTGGGGACCCGTTTCGTCGACGAACCCGACGGGTGGAGTCTCGGCCCTGGGCACCGCAACAGTAACTTGAGGCCATTGGCGGAACGTGCTCGCAGCATCGTCGACGAAAGCCGTGAACGCCTTGACCCGAGCGCAAGTTCAGAAGAGCTCACACTCTACGGCAGCCTCTTGCGCTACGCGCTGTACGTCGAGTTGGTGGATCAACTGTCGGCCCTGACGACGGAATCGCGGGCTCCCGGCTTCGAAAAGCGCCGGGTGGCAGTTTACCGGCAACTGGCGACACGCACCAAGCACTATCTCGCTAGCGAAAAACTCGCCCAACGCCTGTTTGGAGGGCCCGAGCACCTGTTCGCGCTGATGTTTCAGCTCAGACGAGCCTTCGAGAACATTTTTCAAACGATCGTCGGTCGCTCAGCCCCGGCCCAAGCGCTCCGTGCCGCCGTCTGGGAAAGCGTATTCACTTACGACATGCGTCGCTACGAGCGTTCGCTCTATCGTCGCATGCACGACACGAACACGCTCATCCTCGGTCCGAGCGGCACGGGCAAAGAGCTCGTCGCCCGAGCGATCGGCATGTCCCGCTACCTGCCCTTCGACAAGCGCTCGTTGCACTTCGAGGAGGTGGTCACGGACGCCTTCTTCGCCCTCAACGTCGGGGCGCTCGCTCCGACGTTGGTCGAGTCGGAGTTGTTCGGTCACAAACGTGGTGCGTTCACCGGCGCCATTGTCGATCGAGTGGGTTGGTTCGAAAGTTGCCCAGAGCACGGAACAGTTTTCTTGGACGAGATCGCAGAGCTCGATCCGGCCTTGCAGGTTAAGCTCTTGCGCGTCCTGCAGACACGCGAGTTTCAGCGCGTGGGCGAGCATCAATTGCGAACCTTTCCGGGCAAGGTCGTTGCCGCCACGAACCAGGAGCTGCATGCGAAGATGCAGCGCAATGAATTCCGCGAGGACCTCTACTACCGGCTGTGTTCGGACGTCATCGAGACGCCGCCACTTCGTGCTCAACTGGCAGCACAACCCGACGACCTCGAGCGCCTCGTCGCGCATGTCGCCCGCCGCCTCGTGACTGACGACGAAGTGGACTCTTTGGTAGACGAAGTCTGCTCGTTCGTACGGAAGCACCTCGGCACGGACTACACCTGGCCTGGCAACGTGCGCGAACTCGAGCAATGTGTGCGCAACGTGGTAGTACGCGGACGCTACGCTCCGTCGGCGGCAACTCGGCCGACGTTCACGGTCGCGCGCGCCAACGGAAGCGTGGAATCAGAACTCTCGCGGAGCTTCCTCGCGGCCGAGGCCCCCTTCGAGCAGCAGCTCAATGCTTACGTCACGCTCTCCTACGCGCGCACGGGCAACTATGCGGCCACTGGGCGAACAGTGGGTCTCGACCGACGAACCGTCAAGGCACGGATCGACTCCCAGCTGCTCGCCCGGCTCCGCGAGGAGATACAAGACTAGGTGCGCGAACGCGATTCGCGAAAACTCATTCGATGTAACAGAAATGGAGTCGAGCCAACGACTTGAACAGGGGCGGGGTTTCGGGCCCTCACCCGACGGGGGCTGGAATAGTGCCCGACAATCGTGCTCGCCCATTGGGGCCTCGGCGTCCCTGGACAGCGCCGAGGCCCGTATTCCAGCCATCAAGCTCACCTCCCTTCCATTCACTCACAGCCGCTATGCAGCATGAACGTCGGCGTGCTCACTGAGCACACGCCGAGCGGCATCTTTCTTGTGCGAGCGCTCGAGGGAGAGCACGATGCGGCCGCGGTGTCGCTCGACGAGCGCCGCCGTCAACAGCGAGCCAACGCCGAGCAGAGTGAGGCTGCCCCAATTGAACAGACTGCTCAACCCGACGGATGCCTCGACGGTTGCCACCAATCCCACCAAGGAGGAGAGTGCCCCCGTGCCCAAGAGCAGACGGCGATCAGCGAGCAGTCCGAGCGCCGCGCAAGCGACGCCCACGACCAAGGCGCTGACGGATGCCAGAATGCCGCCGTTGACGAAGACGGCGCCCACACAGATGAAGGCCGCGACGACGCCAGACGCCACTTGAAGGAAGCGCTTTCCCGGTCCTGCGAGGTGGCCGAAGGCCAACAACATCGCCGCCAATGGAAGCGCCGAGAGCAGGTGAAAAGGAACCTCGGGCCAAAGGTTTGCCTTGATCTGCACACCCATCAACGCGGCACCGACGGCTGCCACCACGGCTCCTCCCGTCTCGAACATATCGCGCAGCCCAGGACGAGTACTGCGTATGCCGACCACGAAGGTCACCGCGCCGATGGCGACGTTGAGGCTCCCGACGGTCAGCAGGTCGATACCGTAGAAGCTCACGCTACGCCCGAGTACCAGCAGCGGCGACAACCAATACAAGCCGCGAACCAAACGCCCTTCGAAGGTGCGCATCTCGGAGCGCCGATGCCACTGCGACTCCAGAAGCAGGGCACCGAGCATGCCGATGAGGGCGATCGGTCCAACGAGACTCGGATCTCGTACCGGCAAGAGCAACAGACACTGGCTGGCGACGAAAGTCCAGGCAACACGCGGAGCGCTGTGCCGCGCCAATGCCCTGGCAGCAAGCCGCGTCAGCCCCCAACTCAACCCCAACGTGAGACCGACACATGCCAACGCGCTGGTGTCGGAGTGCGCTTGCCACAGTGCGTACTTCGGAAGTTGGACGCTTGCCTCCCAACTGAACCGAGAGAGCACGAGACCGCCCAGCACCGCAAAACACGCCGGCATCGTACCCAACGTCAGGAGCAGGAAGGTACGAGCGGCTCGACTCTCTTTCATCTTCGCACCGCAAAACAGCGCAGAGCCGAAGAGCATCACACCGTGCGTGAGCAAGTAGAGGTAGCGCAGGTCGTCGCTCCTGCCATCCTCCCAACGCTGCAACATGAACGTCGAGGCAGCCGCCAGCACGGCAACGACACCGCTCGCGCGCAGCCACAGACTGGTACGGTCGACGCGCAAACTGAGTGCATCTCGGGTCGATGCCCCTCCCGCTGCGGGAGCAGCCTGGTTCCCACTCATGACTCACCCCGCAATCGGGCAAGCTCGGCCTCGAGCTCGCGGCGCTCCTCGGCTTCGACGTAGCCGACTTCGAATTCGTCCTCGTCGCTGCTCGGCAGATGGTAGCTGCGCTCGTCGATGGTCATCTCCCAACGTTCGAGAAGACTTTCGACGTCGCTCCCAACCCCGTACGCGCTTCCCTCCGTCACCTCCAAGGCCCGAGCTTCCGCATCCCGCGCCTCGAGCAATCGTCTGCGCGTCTTCAGCTCTGCGTAGCGTTCTTCAAGAGCACGCATCTCTTTGTCGAGACGCTTGGACACCTGGGCGTGTTCAGCGAGACGTTCTTGTAGGCGTGCGGCCTGCGCGGCCGCATCTCGAGCTCGTCGCACGCACTCGAGAGCGGCGTCTTGCTGTGTCGTTTCGACGGCGCGTCGGCGCCAGGACTCGGCCGCGGTCTTCGCTCGGCCCACCTCTTGACGCAAAGCGTCTCCGTCGCGACGCACACGCGCGCTGTGGGCCCGTACCCGCGCCAGGTGCCGGTGCAGCTCTTCGAGCGCGCTTTGCGTCACCGCCTCATGGTTCTCCACTTGGGTGAGAACGCGCTCGAGACTCGCCCTCACTGCCACGGTCATGCGTTTGATTCCGTTCATTGCGTTGTTCTCCACGCCAAGCCCATGCACGACCGATTCGCGGCGGGCTCGGCAGGTAGGGCCAGAGCAAGCTGCACGCCAAACGGGCATGACCTAGTACTCCGTTGAAAACGTTGAGGGTATGACTCGAGCGCTCAGTTCGAATCGTGTGCGTCGTGAGCACGAGGTATACAACCCATGTGTGATGTTCACT
>JBNKZR010000448.1:0-5989 GCA_050301735.1 Polyangiaceae bacterium
AGCCCCGGGTTGAGCGACTCCTTCACGCGGTCGATGGTGGCCACCAAGTAGGTGATACCCTCGAGCGCGTAGTATTCGGGCTGCAGTGGCACGATGACGCTATCGGCCGCCCCCAGCACGTTCAGCGTCAGAACGCCTAACGAAGGAGGCGAGTCGATCACGATGTACTGGTAATCGTCGACCGCTTGCTCTCTGAGCAGAGTGCCTAGATGTGAACCCCGTTCGTCCCCTTCGAACAGCTCGTATTCGACCGCCGTGAGGTGTTGACTTGCGGGCGCTATCGCCAAGCACTCCATCGCCGTCTTGTGCACGATGTCGGCCAGTTTCATCTCGCCGATCAGCGCATCGTAAATCGTGTGCTCGAGGGTACCGGGAGCGAGACCGACGCCGCTGGAAGCGTTCGCCTGAGGATCGAGATCGACGAGCAGGGTGCGCTGTTCCGCGGCTGCGAGGCTCGCGGCGAGGTTGACGGCAGTCGTCGTCTTGCCGACGCCACCTTTCTGATTGGCGATGGCGATGATGTTCGCGCGGGCGGCCATGACTTGCAGAGATCCTTATCGAAATCGCGATCAGTGGGTCCGTTTTTTTGGACTTGAAGAGCCCCTGACGTAGGGTGTGCTCAGATGTAGGTGTGAGTGGTTGGAAGTGAGTTACCCGATTCGACAACAGAACCGTGCCCGTACTCTCGGGCTTGCGACAGTACTCGGCTCTCCGCCGAATTGCGACGTCTGCCGCGAGCGTGTGATGCGCGACGGGTTCTGGGTTCGGCAAGGGGCCCGCGCTTTCGCCGAAGTGATCCCATTTGTCCCACAACCCCAGGCCGCCCAGCAGCAGGAGCCGAGATGAGCATCCCCAAGTATCCGACCTTTGACGACTTCACTCGAGAGCACATCCGCCCCGGACTTAGAGCCGGCTGGAGTCTGGACGACATCAACGATCCGATCCCACAGGAGCACGATTTCGACGTCGATCCCTTCGAAGCGGCGCTGCAGGCGGCCGAGTACGAAGAGGACGATCCCGAAGACGAATGAATCGACGTTCCCAGAAGTCTTAAGGTGCGGTCAGCGTCGTCACGCCCTCCAACGCCGCGCCTTCCGGCCCCCTCGGTTGCCTCCCGAGGGGGCCGCTTACTTTTGTGCTTCGTGCCGAAGGCGCACTCGTTGCACTCGCGGCGTGTGAGCTGTCTTGACCTAGGCAGCGGCGCATGGCACGGATGCGCCTCCCATGCAGGTTGCAGCAGAAAAACTCAGCCCAGTGCTGTTGGAATTGGCCGTCGAAATCGAGGCCAGTCAGGTCAACGACGAGCTTGCCAAGGCGTATCGCAAACTCGGCAAGAGCGCGAAGATTCGCGGCTTTCGTCCGGGCAAGGCGCCTCGCCAGGTGCTGGCGCAGGTTTACGGTCCTCGCGTCCAGCAAGACGTCGCGCAGCGGCTCGTGGATCAGACGTACCAAGAGGCGATTGGGCAACAGAAGGTTCAGACGGTCAGTCAGCCCCGCATCGAGCCGAGCGAGGTCAAGGACAACAAGCCGTTTTCTTACAAGGCGCGCGTCGAGATTGTTCCGGAGATTGAAGCGGTCAACTTCGAAGGCTTCGAGATCAAGCGGCCCTCCACCAAGGTGACCGACGAGGCCTTGAACGAGGAGCTCGAGAGTCTGCGGCGCGCCAATTCCACCCTGGAGCCGCCCAAGCGCAAACGCGGCGCGAAAGAGGGCGACATGCTCACGCTCGACTTCGAGGTGGTGGTCGAAGGTGAAGTCGTGGAAGGCGCGGGCGCCAAGGACTTCGACGTCGAGCTCGGCAAGAACCAGCTCCTGCCCGACATCGAGAAGGCGGTGCTGAAGAAGAAGCCCGGCGAAAGCGCCAGCGCTGAGCTGGAAATGCCTGACAACCACCCGAATCCACAACTCAAAGGCAAGAAGGCGGAGTTCCGAATCGAGATCAAGGACCTCAAGGAGCGCGTGCTGCCGGAGCTCGACGACGAGTTTGCCAAGGACTTGGGTGATTTCGAGGGGCTGGACGCTCTGAAGGCAGAGCTCAGCAAAGACCTGGAGACGCGTCTGACCGAGCAGGCTGACAATGCTGTCGCGGAAGCATTGGTCGCAAAACTGGTCGAGGCCAATCCGATAGACATCCCCCCAGCTCTCGTCCGCCAGCAGAACCAGGTGTCGGAGCAGGAGCTAGTCGCTCAGGCGCGCGCGCGTGGCCAGCAGGTGCGCCAGCTCCCGCAGGAGTTGCGTGCTCAGATCCAGCAAGACAGCGAGATGAAGGTCCGGGCCGGGCTGTTGATGGCCGAGATCGCCAAGAAGGAAGAGATCAAGATCGGCGACAAGGAGCTAGAAGAGGGAATGGCGGAGTTGGCCGAGCAGACGGGGAAGAACATCGCGAAGATCCGGGCCGAGTATCGGGACCCGAAGAAGCGCGAGATGCTCGTCGGCATGATTCTCGAGAACAAGGTGCTGGACATCATCCAGTCGAAGGCCAAGATCGAGCAGGAAGACTGACCCGGAGGGACTGTGACCAACATACCGAAGACACGAGCCCAAGCTCTCGACATCCTAGAACGCCCCACCACCGCCGGCGTGATCTACCCGCATGTGGTTGAGACGACTCACCGTGGCGAGCGCACGTGGGACATCTTCAGCCGTCTGCTGAAGGACCGCATCGTGTTTCTCGGCAGCGCGGTGGACGACGACGTGGCCAACATCATCGTGGCCCAATTTCTCTTCTTGGAGAGCGAAGACCCCGACAAGGACATCCAGCTCTACATCAACTCCCCCGGAGGCGTGGTCACTGCAGGTCTCGCGATCTACGACACGATGCAGTACGTGCGTTGTCCCGTGAGCACCATTTGCATTGGTCAAGCGGCCAGCATGGGAGCGTTGTTGCTCGGAGCCGGTGAGAAGGGGCGTCGCTATGCGTTGCCGCACTCGCGCATCATGATCCACCAGCCGCTGGGTGGGGCACGTGGTCAAGCGACCGACATCGAGATCCAAGCTCGGGAGATCCGGCACACCAAGGACGTCGTCACGAAGATACTGGTCGAAGCGACGGGCAAGGACATGAGCACGATCACGGCGGATATCGAGCGCGACTTCTACATGGGCGCCGGCCAAGCCAAAGAGTACGGGCTGATCGACGAGGTGTTCGAGCCGAAAGCACGGCCACCTGCCGGCGACAAGTGACTCGCTAGTTCGCCAGCCCGAGCTAGCCACCCTGGCCCAAAATGGCCGCAAAAGCCGCACATTTCGCGGAGATGACAGCTCGCGAACGGCGCGTCGGCGTTCGTGCATGTGCGCGAGCGCGCAGGCACGGCAGGAATGTCGAAATGTTACCGGGCCGGCTGCCACGACACCGCGAGCGGCGGCCTATTACGTGCGGCGACGAGTGGGCCGTTTCCTTGCGGGTGACGGCGTGTCGCTCTAGACTGACTATGATTTTGCTACGGAAATATCGTGCTTTAATCGGCCTTCCGGGTACTTGCCAAGGCAGGGCTTCGGGGCGAAAGTGCAGTGTGGTGGCCCGACGTGTGATAGGGCCAAAGTCAACTTCATCTCGGCGTAGGTAGAAAGAACTGTGGAGCGACGACGCGACGACTCGAATGGGAATCTCTGCTGCTCCTTCTGCGGGAAGTCCCAGAAGGAAGTGAAGAAGCTCATTGCTGGGCCCACCGTCTACATCTGCGACGAGTGCATCGCCCTCTGCAATGACATCATCGCCGAGGAGGTGGAGAAGGACGAACCGCACGGTGGCAACGAACCCATCCCGCGCCCCGACGAGATCAAGAAGATCCTCGACGAGTACGTCGTCGGGCAAGAACGCGCCAAGAAGATCCTGAGCGTCGCGGTCTACAATCACTACAAGCGCATCGACTCGAGGGTTGCTGCGGACGACGTGGAGTTGTCCAAGAGCAACATTCTGCTGCTTGGACCCACGGGTTCCGGAAAGACGCTCCTAGCGCAGACTTTGGCGAAGATTCTCAAGGTGCCGTTCGCGATCGCGGACGCGACCACGCTGACGGAGGCAGGCTACGTCGGAGAAGACGTCGAAAACATCATCGTTCAGCTGCTGCAGAACGCTGATCACGACGTCGAGCGCGCGCAGCGAGGCATCGTCTACATCGACGAAATCGACAAGATCAGCCGCAAGAGCGACAACCCCTCGATCACGCGGGACGTCTCCGGCGAGGGCGTGCAGCAAGCCCTGCTGAAGATCATCGAAGGTACGGTGGCGAACGTTCCGCCCAAGGGCGGGCGAAAGCACCCGCAGCAAGATTTCCTTCAAATCGACACCGCGAACATTCTGTTCATCTGTGGCGGTGCTTTCGTGGGGCTCGACGAGATCATTCAGCGGCGCATCGGCGAGAGCCGCCTCGGCTTCGGTGCCGACATCAAGAGCAAGAACGAGATGAAGCTGGGCGATCTGTTCGCTCAGATTCAGCCCGAGGATTTGCTGAAGTTCGGTCTGATCCCCGAGTTCATCGGGCGTCTTCCCGTGATCGCGACGCTTCACGAGCTCAGCGAAGAGGCATTGATCGACATCTTGAAGACGCCGAAGAATAGCTTGGTCAAGCAGTTCCAGCGCTTGTTCGAGATGGATGGGGTCAAGTGCACCTTCACTCAGGGTGCGCTGAAGGCCGTCGCCCAAAAGGCGCTGGCTCGTGAAAGCGGCGCTCGCGGACTGCGAGCGATCATGGAAGAAGCGATGCTCGACATCATGTACGAGATCCCTTCGACGCCCGGCGTCAAGGAGATCGTCGTCAACGACGACGCGGTGGAAAAGGGCGACCGCCCCCTCGTCGTCTACGAAAAAGAGGCCGAGGTTGCCGGGGCCTGAGCCGGCCCGATGCTCCTCGCTCGAGAGCCGCGCAGCGGTAGTTGTCGCTCCGGTGGGAGTGACGCCGGAGCAATCCACCGGAACTGCTGGTGACACACTTGTTTGGGGGTGGAGTTGCGCTGGAGAGTTGTCAGCGCGTCCATGATTTCCATCTATTTGCAAAGTCGACGCGGTAGCCTGGGGCCTCCCGAGGTGGTTTGGCGGAAGTGAGCTCAATGTTCTTCAAGGGTGACAACGAAAAGACTCCAGGTGTTGGACGGCGTACGCTGCCCGCTCTCCCGCTGCGCGACATCATCGTGTTTCCGCACATGGTGAGCCAGCTCTTCGTCGGTCGCGAAAAGAGCATCGCTGCGTTGGACGAAGCGATGAACCGCGACAAGGAGGTCTTTCTCGCGGCCCAGAAGAATGCCAAGACGAACGACCCCACGCCCGAGGACATCTACCAGGATGGCACCATCGGCACCATCGTACAGTTGCTGCGATTGGCGGATGGCACGGTAAAGGTGCTGGTTGAAGGTAAGCAGCGCGCTCGAGTCAAGCGATTCGTCGAAACCCGAGACTACTTCCTCGTCGAGGTGGAGGACGTCGCCGAGGCGAGCGATAGCGGTGTCGAAGTAGAGGCTCTGATCCGCAGCGTGCAGAGCACTTTCGAGGTTTACGTCAAGCTGAACAAGAAAGTGCAGCCCGAGGTCCTGATGAGCGTGCAGAGCATCTCGGACCCAGGGAAGCTGAGCGACACGATTGCAGCCAACTTGCCCACGATCAAGCTGGTCGATCGGCAAGCCTTGCTCGAAACGACGGACGCCAAAGAACGCCTCTCCCGCTTGTACGAGCTGATGCAGGCGGAGATCGAGATCCTTCAGGTCGAAAAGAAGATCCGCTCCCGCGTGAAGCGCCAGATGGAGAAGACCCAGAAGGAATACTACCTCAACGAGCAGATGCAGGCGATCCAGCGTGAGCTCGGCGGGGAGCGCGACGAGTTCAAGAACGAGCTCTCCGAGCTGGAAGACAAGCTCAAGGCCAAGAAGATGAGCGAAGAAGCTCGCTCGAAGGTCGAAAAGGAGCTCAAGAAGCTGAAGATGATGCACCCCACTTCGGCGGAGGCGACGGTGGTGCGCAACTACATCGATTGGGTGCTGGCTCTGCCCTGGGCCG
>JBNKZR010000449.1:0-5989 GCA_050301735.1 Polyangiaceae bacterium
CTGTTCGATTTCAACGTCTTCTCCGAGCGCTGCCACGCTGCTGAGCAAGCCGTGCTCGACGGCATTCGGAGGGACGACCACGTCGCGTCCGTGGCTGATCGCTTCGAGGCTCTGCAAGAAGTGCTCGCGTCAGTCGCGGGGGATGGCGCGCAGGATCGCATCGAAGTGTCGCGTGACGTGTTGCGACGCTTGGCCCAGGACCTCGCGATGGGTATGGCGCCTGGAGCAGCGTCAGCGTCAGTCGAGCGCTTGCTGCTCGAGCCCGTCAGCGGGCCTCTCGAACACCTCGGTGACTACGCTCGCGCATTGGCGGCGCGCTTGGGTAAGGGCAAGCTCACCATCGAAATCGACGATGGGGGCTTGCTGGTCGACCGCGAACGCAGCGCGCCGTTATTTGGTTCGCTCGTTCACCTGGTTCGAAATGCCGTCGACCATGGGTTGGAGGATCCCGAGCAGCGACAAGCCGCAGGCAAGGGACTGGCCACGTTGTCCTTGTCCGCGGTCATGGCGGATGGCCACGTGTGCATCACCGTCAGCGATGATGGTCGAGGCATCGACTGGGAGCGGGCGCGTAGCCTAGCGGCTGCTCATGGGCTCGCGGTGGATACCGAACGCGCCTTGACGGAAGCCTTGTTCGCTCCCGAGTTGACGACTCGCCAGGAAGCCACGAGCGTCTCGGGTCGAGGTGTTGGCCTGGCCGCAGTCAAGAGTGAGGTGGAGCGCTTGTCGGGTCGTATCGAGGTGGACAGCTCCGGCGGGGCTGGGACGCGGTTTACGGTGTGTATGCCCGCGCAGGCCATCGGGATCCAAGGGGGAAGTCGACCCGCCCGCAAGAGGCACATCGCAGAGAGCTGGCCCTCGCCGGCTCACTGACGACAGCGTTTTCACACCTCGTCGCTCGAATCGAGCAAACCGCTCAGCTGCGCGACGCGACCGAACAGAGTGTCCGAACGAGACGTCAGCGCATCGAGCACGATCTGGGCGGGCGCGACGTCTTCCGTGTCGTCCCGACGCTGGACACGCAGGCGCAGCGCTTGAACCAGCGAGTTGCGGCTCTGATCGACATACCAGGTCGCGTCAGCACACGCGCGAACCGTCTCGCCGAGGTAGACGGCAAGGGCGCCGGCGATCTTCTGCAACTCTCGTTGCGCCTCGGGTGGGGCGTCTGCCGAGACCAGGTATTCGCGAATGTGCACGTCCAGATCGACCAAGCTCTCGAGGCTGTGGTCCGTCAACAGCTCATGCCCTGCGAGGTACTGCTCAGCCAGCTCGCCAGCTTTTTCGAGATAGACATCGAGTTGGCGCGAGAGGGCCACGACGTTGGGATCGGGTGCGAGTGGGCTTTGCTCGACGTCTTGGTCTGCCTCTGGGGCTGGATGATGAGCCTGCGCAGCCTCCTCGTCAGAAGGTGCTGCTGGCTCGGCCTCTTTGGCGTCGCTGGGCTCGGCGTCTTTGGGCGTTGCAGCGTTGCCTGTCGACTGCGCAGTCGCGGTGGGCTTCGTCGTGTGTCTCTTGCGGGGCTCCTTCTTGACGGGTGCCAGCCGGAAGGGTTTGCCGGCGACGACGTCTTCGAAGAATGCGCTCAGTGGCTGCTCGAGCTCGGAATCGTCGAAGGCGGCGAACTCCCGCGGTGAGAGCACCTGCCCCAGTGGGTTCCACGCGACGAACAGCGGTATTCCAAGCACGACCCGTTGGGTGAGCAAGAGGACTGCTCTGGGCCCGTGTTTGAGTAGGTTGACGCGTATCAGATAGATGCCGTCCAGCGTGTCGTCTCGGAGTTGGTCGTTCTTCTTCCACAGCTTCGATAGCCGTTTGCACGTCCTGCTCTTGTGCGAGTAGAGCTCGAGCACGGGGTGCAGGCCCTGTTCCTTGGCGAGCTTGTCGTGTTTCCACACTTGTCGACTCAGCGCGGTGGGATCGGCATCTTGCTTTCGGCGCGGCGCGCTGGGCAGGTCGACGATGACGTGAGGCATGGGCGTTTTCGGCAGGTTCAGCAGTTGCGACGGTCGCACTAGCACACTGGATGCGCGCAGGTCGAGGTGGCTACATGCCGACCCCGCTCTGCCGCACGGCTTCACATGGCTGCTCCCGTGTTGGGGGCGCGCTGCGGCGAAGTGATCACGCTTCCGTCAGGCGCCAACGGCGAAAGCGATAGCCGTGGCCGACGACCGTCTCGACGGACGGTGCCCAGCGGCCGAGCTTCTTGCGCAGTGTGCGCACGACGGCGTCGACGACGTTGCTGCCAGCATGGGGCTGCTGCCACACCTTCTCGATCAGTTCACCTCGTTCGTAAACCTTGCCGGGAGAGTCCACCAGCGTGTGCAGTACGCCGTACTCCAATGGCGTGAGAGCCACTTGCTCGCCATCTCTCGACAGACTGCGCGAGCGTTCGTCCAGAACGCAGCCCTCGGGGCGGCCAGTGCCCATGCCGGAGATTGTGCTCAGCACGTGTTCTGCGGCATCTTCCGACATCCACATCGGGTGGCAGCTGCCGGGGAGAGAGACCAACCGCGCGCCTTCGATGCCAGCAGCCAGCGTGCGCGCCTCGGCAAAGGGGATCGCTCGGTCGCCGCGCCGATGCAGCACCGTCGTTCTGGCTTTCACCCGCGGCAGGTCATCGCTCACATCCATCGAATAGGTGAGCTGCAGTAGTCGCGCCGCGGTGGCAGCGTCTGTGGAGTAGCGTTGGATTTGGGTGAAGGTCTGTCGCTGCTCGGGCGTTGCGTTCGGGGAGAACAGATCCGCCAGCGCACGGGCCCCGGCGCCCCAGTGGGCGCGCACCAGCGCGAGTAGCGCCTGTTGGAGCTCGGGTGTTGCCAAGTCGCCGCCTCGGCAATAAGTGCCGAAGAGTAGCAACTGCTCGACGCGCGTCGGGTTGGCCGCGGACCAACGGATCGCGGGCGGTCCACCGCACGAGGCCGCTAGTAGCGAGACCCGTTCCGCGCCCAGTTCGGATATCACGGAGTCGAGCACCATCACGTCGTCGTCGAGATCGGCTCCGCGTAGCTCTCGGTCGCTCAGACCCGAGCCAGGCCGGTCGTAGCGCACGACGGTCGCTTCCTGGGCGAGGGCAGTGAAAAAGGTCCGGTACTCCACGGAGTCCCAATCCCGCTCCAGGTGTCCGACCCACCACGCCGGGCAGACGAGCAGCGGGCCCCGCCCGCACACGGAGTAGGCGACGCGACGGCCAAAGGCGTCCTGCACGAAGCGCACGGGTGGGGGGTGAGTTCTCATCGCCATCTCATGGGGCTCTCATGCGTGAGGATGTCGCCAGCCCTAGCATCACCGCATGAACGAAACACGCACGAACACCGTTGGCAAGGCCCGCTTTTCCGGCAGATCGATACAGCTCTCCACAGGCGACGGGTTCCGTCTTCATGGGCGGCTCTACGAACCCGAGCAGCCCGCAAGGGCGACGTTCTTGGCATTGCCCGGCATTGGGGTCCCACAACGCGCATTTCGCCATCTGGGCCTCTGGATGGCGGAGCGCGGCCTGCGTTTGGTGAGCGTCGACTACCGAGGCATCGCCGAGTCCGACAGTCCTGCTGCCCGACGCGCAGCGTCGCTTTCGGCGTGGGCCAGACAGGATGCGGTCGCGGCCTTGCGCTTCGTCCGGGAGCAGCTCGGAACGACTCCGACTCTGCTCGCCCACAGCTTCGGCGGGCAAGCGTTGGGTCTCTGCGACGAGCTGCACGATGTCGCCGGAGCGGTTCTCGTCGGCTCGCAGCTCGGTCATCGACGACACTGGTCCGGCTTCGACCGCGTGAAGCTGGAGTTGTTCTGGAGGGTGTTGTTGCCGTTGGGTGAGCGGATTTCGGACCCCATTCCCAAGTGGGTGGTGGGCGCCCCGTTACCCGTAGGTGCGGTCCGGCAATGGCGTCGCTGGGGGCTGTGTGAGGACTGGCTCTTCGGCGAAATCCCGGAGGCGGAGGAGCGCTTCGCCAGATTCTCGAAGCCTATCCTCGCCTACGGAGTCAGCGATGATGTCATCGCTCCTCCGCGAGCCGTCAGCGCGCTCCTCGAGCGCTTCAGGAGCTCAGACGTGACTCGGGTGAACGTTCATCCCCACGAGCTGGCGAGACCCAGCATCGGTCACATGGGACTGTTCAGACCCCACGGCACGGCCCCCATCTGGGAACGCTGGCGGCAATTCGCGCTCGGCCAGGCGGCGAACCAGAGGCCCTTGAACACGGAACGATCGCATCTGCTGCGGGAAGTACGCGAGAGAACGGCATGAATCCGCGCGCTGCGCGAGACCCTGAAGTGCGACGCTGAGGGGCCCGGGCGGCACCCTTCACACACTTCGTGCACGCCGACCGTCTCAGTTGGGCGGTTCGAACTGGTGCGGTCACTAGTCACCTACACCGCGCTCCGAGTGAAAAGTCCCATCCCGCTGGGTCTCATTTCAGATTGCTCGGCAGTGCCGACCACTAACAGCCCGTAGCCTCAACGAGACTGGAAGGGAGCTCTTGGAATGAAACGAAGTGGACTCTGTGCATACTTGCTCTTGGTGCCCGTGGCGCTGAGCGCCTGCGGCGACGGAAGTGAGCAACGCCCCAGCACGAATGAGCTCCCCGCGCTGGATGACGCGGGAGCAGTCACGGACTCGGAGTCCGCCACAGACGCGGAAGGCAACGGCGCCAGTGGTGCAACCGACTCGTCGGATCCGGCCCAGACTGATCCGGGCAGCGCACCCTCCGAGTCCAGTACGACTGGACCAGGCGACCCCGCCGTGGCTTCGACGGATGCACCGCAAGAGCCGGTGGCCGAGCCCGATCCGATGCCTGAGCCAATGACGGAACCGATGCCCGATCCAACGACAGAGCCGGATCCCGCACCCGATCCGATGCCTGCCGCTGGCGATGGTGGCATGCCCACGGACATGACGGATGCTGGCGGGATGACCGATCCCCCTGCGCCAGAGTCCGATGCCGGGACGGTTCCGACAACCGACGCTGGGATGGCCCCGGTCGATGTTGTCGTCGTTTCTGGTGATGGCACCTGTGGTGACAACATGACCTGCGCGCTGGACTGCGCGGGTGGCGCTTGCGCTCAGACGTGTGAGGGGACTGCGCAGTGCACGAGTGAATGTGTGGGCACTGAGTGCACGCTCGACTGTGTTGGCGACGCTCAATGCTCGACTGAGTGCACGGACGGAACCTGCGCCTCGGATTGTGCCGACTCGGCCACGTGTCAGAGCGACTGCCTCGCCGGGGGGGCTTGTGAGCAGCGCTGTGTCGACGGAGCGACTTGCGGTTCGACTTGCGCCGACGGCAATTGCGACACGCGCTGCGAAGGCGACGCAACCTGCGATGCGCAATGCGCGGGTGGCAGCTGCAACGTGCGCTGTATGGACAACTCGACGTGCGTCGCCGACTGCCCCGAGGGCGGCTGCGTCATGCGCTGTCAAGACGACGCCAATTGCCTCTTCAGCTGCGCTGGCGGCAATTGCAACTTCTTCTGCGACACCACGGGAGACTGCGAAACCGACTGCGGCGACAATACCGACTGTCGTCTACGCTGAGGGAACGCCCGTCGGCGCGCCTCCTCAAGGCGCCAATACGCAACCATCGCCGAACACGGACTCGTCGAACACGCACAGCGGCGGTTCGATGGGGCCGTCGGTGGTTTCGGTAGTGTCGGTCTCAGCTGCGCTGTCGGTACCCATCACGTCGGTTCCGATGTCAGTTGCGGCAGTGTTGTCGGTACTCGACGCGTCGGTGCTCGTCGTGTCGACTTGTTCTCCGTCCGTCGTGGTGTCGGTGGCGCTGTCGTCCGTAGCGCTCGAGTCGCTCGCATCGTCCGTCACCGCGACATCGCTGTCCGCTTCGTCGGTGCTCGAGCTGGAACCGCCAGGTACCCCTGGCAGAGTCGGAAGCTGGCCGAGACCAGCGCCCATGGTGCTGTCCGTCGCGTTTTCGCCGGTACCGCTCGCCGCGTCGTCATCTGTGGCGGTGTCGCTGGGGCCGGCATCTTCATCGTCGCGTGG
>JBNKZR010000450.1:0-5987 GCA_050301735.1 Polyangiaceae bacterium
AAGCCGCGGCGCTTCCGCAGACCATCAGCTGGAATTCGAGTGGCGGGCATCCGGCCTCGTCCGCGAGCTGCGGCGTTACAAATGACAACGGCGGTCGCACACTTGGTGCGACCGCCGTTGGTCGTGTCTTCAACCGTGAGGTGCCCTTCGCTGGGCGCCTCAACTGGGAACACCCTCTACAGGCCGAGCGGGACTTCAACTAGGCGGAATGGCTTGGTTGCCATCCCGTCGCCGCCCCAGAAGTGATCACCTTGGTTTTCGACGAGCCACGCGCTCGTATCCACCATCGCAAAGGTGGCGATGCCGTCGAGGCCAGTACTGATGCGCCGAACGTATCCGGTCTCTTCACCTGTATCCACTTCGATCAGCACCATTGAGCCGTGTTGTCCTTCAGCTGCCGCCAGCAGGTTCTCACCGACTACCTTGAGTCCGTCCGGCGACAATAGCGGGCGGGACGTCTCAATCGCCGTAACCATTCCCGCGTTACCGTTGCCGAGCATCGAAACTGCGTACAGTGTGCCTGGGTGGTTCTCGACCGCGTAGATCAAGCCGGCGTCTTCGTCGATGTCGATACCGTTGAGGTGCCAGGCGCTGTCGGTCGGAAAGACGTCGCTGACGACCCACTCTTCCAGCATGCTGTTTTCGTCCGCGCCTGCCTCCAGAGTCAGGATGCGCGGGTACCAAGAGTCCGTTGCGTACAGCGTGCCATCCGAGGCGACCGTGATGTCGTTGCAGAAGCCGTTGACCGTGGCCTCCGCGACGAACGTGGCCATGTCCCCGGTGAGAATGTCTAGGACGTCGTCACTGGGTGCCGGCCAATCCCAGCTGCCCGTCAGTTCACCCGAGGCGAGGTCGAAGGCCTTGATGGCAACAGGCGCCGCTCCCGCCAGTTGGCCGTTGCCGGCGTCGGAAGAACATACCCATAGGGTGCTGTTGTCATCATCGGCAAACAAGCCCAGTACGGACACCAGACCATTGTCTTCGTCAGCTTCGATGAAGGTCTCTGGCGTTCCATCGGTGATTTTCACAATGCTGCCCAAATCCATACTGCCGACGTAGAAGTTGCCGTCGGCATCTACCGTCGAACCTTCGGGGAAGAAGTCTTCCGTTTCGATCTCGACGATGTCACCGCCAGCGCCGACCTCCAGGGGTACCTCTACGAGCCGGAACGGCGGATCGGCGTCAGGACCGTTGGCTTCCGCACCCCAGAAGTGGTCACCTTGGTTCTCTACGATCCATGCACTCGCTTGGTGCAGCGCGAAGGTCGCCACTTGGTTGAACCCCGTGTCGTATTCGTCACCCGGGATCAGCTCGTCGACTTGCCCGTCGTCGTTCAACCAAATCAGAGCCAGGCCCCCACCTTCATTGCCACCCTCGGCGGTCAGCAGCAGATTGGGCGCGATCACCTTGAGCCCGTCAGGCGATAGGAGGTCCCTCGAGGTTTCTACGAGGCTGACGGGACCCGCGGTTCCGTCTTCGGTGATTTCTACCGAATACAACGTGCCGGGGTGGTTCTCGACGGCATACAGCATGCCGCTGGATTGATCGATGTCGATTCCGTTGAGATGCCAGGGGCTGTCAACGGGGAAGACGTCGCTCACAACCCATTCCTCGAGTTCGCTTCCACCTGCAGGCAAGCGCAGGATTCGAGGGTACCACGAGTCGGTCGCGTACAAATTGCCGTCCGCGTCGACGGTCATGTCGTTGCAGAAGCCATTGACTTCGGCGTCCGTGATGAAGTCCGTCAGGTCCATCGTCGCGATGTCGACGACGTCATCGGAGGGAGCCGGCCACGCGTAGCTCTCGATGAACTCGCCGCTGAGCGCCCCTTCTTCGTCGAGGATTTCGAACGCCTTGATGGCCACGTCGCCGCTACCCGACAACTCCGCGTTACCCGCGTCCGAGGAGCAAACCCAGAGCGTGTTGCTCGCATCGTCGGCGTAGACGCCAATGATCGAAATCAGGCCGTTGTCTTCATCCGGCTCGATGAACGGTACGGCCTCGCCGTCGTCCGCTTTGGCCGTGTAGATGGTGCCGTGCCACATGCTGCCCATGAAGAAGTTGCCGTTCTTGTCGACGGTGACGCCCTCTGGGAAGAAGCGCTCTTCGGTCATGTTGATGACCCGCCCACCCACGTCCAGGGGATCACTCGGCGTGCCTCCGTCGGCACCAGCATCCGGATCGGCGACGTCGGTGCCGCCGTCCGTCGTGTCGGTGCCAGTCGTGTCGGTCTCATCGGTCGCATCGGTGCTGGTGTCCGTCGTGTCGGTACCGTCGTCGGTGCCAGTCGTGTCAGTCGCATCGGTGCCGTCGTCGGTGCTGGTGTCCGTCGCGTCGGTACCGTCGTCCGTGCTGACATCGGTTCCGCCGGCATCGGGCGACGAGGTTCCGCCGTCGTCATCGCCACACGCCGCTAGGCACATGACGGAAATTGGGGCGCACAGCAGCCATTGGCGCAGAGCTTTGAAAGCCATTCCAGACCCTCCTTGTGTTGGAAAAAGGTAAACAAATGCTCAATCGTGAGCGCCCGTCACTTACCGGAGTGAAGTGTGTGCTCGCAATTTGTTTCCGACAGGAAAGAAGAAATAGACTCGTGTGAGCTGGTGGTCGGCGGAGAAATTAGTAAGTAGGTGTCTGCCGATGACGAAGTGCGTCATCTCGCTTTCTAGCTGGAGGCCGCGTATCATTTCCCCATCGCTTTCCGCCGGAAGTGAGCGACCGCACCCGGAGCGCGCGCCCAGTCCGGCCCGTCATCGGGGTGTTGCGTCCCCAGTCGTCGGATTTCTGTGCGCTCAGTGCACCCCGGAGCAGGAACTGCTCGGATTGGGCTAGTGTCGCCGAGAGCGCACGGCGCTTGCTGGGTCCACCGTCGAAAGAACGCGGCGGACGGTAGATTGTGATTGAAGTACCCGACGTACTCCTCGAGCACCGTGCGAAGGTGATTCTCGCCAAGGATGATCACGTGATCGCGACAGTCGCGGCGAACACTTCCGAGGAATCGCTCGCACACGGCGTTCATGAGTGGGGCACGGATCGCTGTCTTTCGAAAGGTAAACGCGGGAGACGCTCTCAACTTTTCTTTGCACGTCGCTTCGCGCCGAGCGCGTGGTCGATGCGTCCGCGCACTTGGCGCAAGTGGTCGAGTAGTTCCTTCGGCTCTTCCACGGTGAAGTCCACGCCCAACAACAAGATGAAGACCGCGAGAGACTCGAGAGATTGAGCTCCGGTGGTGAGGCGGCAATGGGTTTCGTTCACGGGTTCCAGGACCCCCGCCGTGGCGGAGACGCGGTTTCGCATTCGTTCGAGTGGGGCGTGCAAGAGCAGGCGCGCTTGGTGGCCGTACACGCCAACCGCGACGGACTGCGACACGTACTGTCTCAAATCGCCGTCGTTGGGCAGCGGGCGGGGGGAGTAGCGCTCGCCCACGCTGACCTTGCCCGCAATGCGATCGGCACGAAACGTGCGCCAGTCTTCTCGGTCCGTATCCCACGCGACCAAGTACCAGCGGTGACCTGTGTGTACCAGCCCCGCGGGGTCGACGGTCCGTTGCGACGCTCGCGCGTCCTTGCTCGTATAGCGAAAACGGCACTGCAGGCGATCGCCACAGGCGCTGGCGAGTGCGGACAACAACGAAGACTCCACACGCGGACCCGAACGCGACAGCGGCTGAATCGCGGCTCGAAGCGCGGACGCGCGATGCCTCAATCGCGATGGTAGGACACGTTCGAGCTTCACCAGTGCGCGCAGGGCGGCCTCGTCCACGCCCGTCACGGTGCTGCTGGTGACGATACCGAGTGCGATGGAGACGGCGAGTGCTTCGTCGTCGTCGAGTTGCAGGGGCGGCAATGAGGCGCCTGCTCCCAGTTGATAGCCACCAGCGACGCCGGGCGTTGCGGTCACGGGGTAACCAAGGCTGCGCAAACGGTCCACGTCACGACGCAAAGTGCGGCTAGTGACTTCGAGGCGTTCCGCGAGTTCTTGCCCGGGCCAGAAACGTCGCGTCTGAAACAGGGTCAATAGGCGGAGCAGGCGAGCGGAGGTGTCGAGCACGAAAGCAGGATAACTGCTATCGCGGACCGAGTCTGTCCGCAATGGGCGGTAAGGGGAGGCATCATCTGCGGCTCAGTCCGCGCGAATCGAAAGGTAGTCCCATGTCCATCGTCTTCTACTCCGCTCCCATGTCCAGTGCTTCTCCCGTCGCTTCGGCTCTGTTCGAGTTGGACGTTCCCCACGAGACCGTCTCTTTCGACCTGAAGAAACAGGAGCACAACAAACCCGAGTATCTCGCGCTCAACCCCAACGGCAAGGTCCCGACCCTGGTCGTGGATGACACACCCATGTTCGAAGCGCTCGCGATCATGATGTGGCTCGGAGACCGCTATGGCGTTTCGAAGGGGCTGTGGCCCGCGGAGGACGACCCTCGCCGACTGCAGGCGTACGCGTGGTGCGTTTGGTCGTACGTCACTTATGGCACGTTGATCGGTCGTCTTCACTTCGCATGCGGTCCGGCGACTCCGGCAGAGCTTCACAACGCGGCGCAAGCGAGGGTCATTCGCGAACAGGCGGCGGGGCTCTTGGACATCCTGGAACAACGATTGAGTGCGCAGCCGCACATGCTGGGCGATGAGTACTCCCTGGTCGACCTCGTCGTTGCTTCCGTGGTGGGCTACGGCGCCTTGGTGGGCCTTCCCGTGGAAGGTCACCCGCGAGTGAAGCAATGGTTGGAACGCTTTCAGGCCCGCCCTTGCTACCGCACCGTGATGGCCGGGGCAGCATAGCGAGTGCTGGCGTGTGAAAGCGATGCGCAAACCGTGGACTAGTTTTGCCTGCCCCGTCTCTTCCTCACCCCCAAGCGGATCAACCAATCGCGCCGCGTGATCAACGCTTTGGCCGTCGTGGTCCAATCGTCGTACCAGCGGTACAACGCGAGCTCCGCTTGCTGTTCTGGGCTTTGCACCTCGGCGGCGTCGGTCTCCAACGTCGCGGGCACCGATGCTTCGCGCGCTACGTGAACCCAGTCGCTCAGTTGCGTTCGCTCTGCTTCGTCGAGGCCACGACGCGCCAGCGTCTTCAGTACCTCGGCGCCGTCAGCGTCGCCAGCCATTCGCTCCAGTCGCTCCACTAGCTGCTTGATGGCGAGCACCACGCCGCCGGAGTGGGCGAAGTCGAGGCCTTCGAACGGGTTTTGGCTTTGCGGATGCCGGTGGCGCAGAGTCGTGTTCAAACGGGCCACGTGGGTCGAGCTCCACGTTTCGAGCTTTCGGGCGGCTTGGCGGGGGGCCGTGTCGGTGGCTGGGTCGAGACCGCCGGGGTGGATGGCGCAGGCCGCGGACAGGAGTTGAAGGCCCTCTTGGTGGTCGGCGGATCCGTAACCTCCGGCACGCAGCGCGGCGCGGATGGCGGAGTCCGTGCCGATCACGTGGAGGAAGGTGGCCGCGCGCGCCGGGAGCTCTCGAAGTGCCCTTTCGCTCGGTTGCTCCGAGCGCTCGCCGGTGCGTCGCGTTGCCATGTTTGCCGCAAACGGGTTCGCCGTGGTGTCGGCGTCACTCTGCCGCAGTGTTGCTCGTCGCTTAGGGCTCCGGAACTGGGACTTCCGTTTCCGCCACGTCGTCGACCGCGGTGTCCGCGGCGGGCTCGGTGGAGGTGGAGCGACGGCGCTTGGACAGACCGAGCATGATCAGGTAGTCCTTGCGGGTGATCACAGCGCGGGCGGTTTGGGACCAGTCCTTGTACCAGGCGCGCAACTCGAGCAATGCCGCGTAGCGCTCCTCCTCGCTGGGGTTTTCTGAGTACGTGGGCTCGGCGGCGGTCTGAGCGGTCTGGATCAGGCCGCGCAGGTGTTCGCGGAGCTCGGGGGTGATGCCGCGCATCGTCAGCGTCTCGATCGCGGCGCGATCGGCCTCCTCCATGCCTTCGCGCATGCCGTTTTCGAGCACATCCAAGCGGTCGAGCAACGTGCGCACTGCGATGAGTGAACCCGATCCACG
>JBNKZR010000451.1:0-5986 GCA_050301735.1 Polyangiaceae bacterium
TTCATCGGCGATCTGACGTGCGATGCTTCTAGCGCGCTCTTCTTCCGCGACGGAAATGCCGCCGACGACCGAGTGCCCGCCCCCGCCGTAACGCGCGCAGATCGAGCTGATGTCGGTATCGAGCAGATGGCCGCACCAGGGATTGTAGCCCACCGATATCTTGAAGCCGTGAGCCAGCTTCGCGACCACCACCGAATACACGGATTCGGGGAACAGCGCGTAGGTGACGAACTTGCCGATCATCTCCAGCGTCTTTTCAGTCAGATCGACGTAGACGACGCGACCTTGCTTCTTCGCTTTCTTTCGTACGACATCGACGAAGTGGTCGTGGCGTTTCCCGAGCGGAGCGTAACGGCGCTGGATGTCCGAGCTGGCAGCCACCTGGGGTAGGGGCTGCGTCAGCAATTTAGCCACCAGCTGGGTGATGAACGCGTCGTTGCCATAGTGCTCGACCACCGACACCAGGCGCATGATCGGGTCGGACTTCTCGATGGCTGCCGCAGCATTCTCGAACGAAGCAGAGTCCACCAAGTCGGCCCACTTCACCAACTCGTCGAAGTTCGCCTGGAGCCCGAAGCGCTCGACTGCTGTCTGGTAGATCAGCTTGGTGCACGACGTGGTGGCCGCGTCGTAAACGAAGCGGTCGCTCGTCGCCGCGCGTTGTTCGAAGTAGGACCGAGCAGCAGCGTCGGCGAACGCGGTGCGATGGTGGTCGAAGTACCAATGCAGTCGGTCGGAGGGCGTGAAGCGGTAGTCCAGGATGGCATTGATGTCGCCCTGCAGGTGCTCTTCCGCCGCTGTCTGTTGATTCACACCGTAGCCGCAGGAGCGGTAGGAGAAGGCGAGCTGGCTTCCCTCCAGGTGCTGGAGAAGACTGCTGAAAACGACAGCGCTGCAGAGCCCGTCGAAGCAGTGACCATGGGTCGCCACGAGAACCTTCATGTAGGTCAGCCTACCACACGGAACGTGGTTCGGGTCCAACTTGCGGGTTGCCGGTTTGGCCGCCGCCCTCGGCCCGGCGTTCACGGCGGGAAAAACTCCGCAACTTCGCGACGCCGAGACCGACGGCGGCTCATGCGGCCCACTGTTCTGCACTCCAGCTGTCTTCCTGTTGGTCTCGCCGACCTGCCCGAGCCTCCCAAGCGCTTGTTCTTGTGGGGGCGCCTGCCTCCCCGACCTTGGGTCGCCGTCGTCGGTACGCGGCGGGCGTCGGACGCCGCCCTGGACTTCACGCGGCTGCTTTGTCGGCAGTTGTGTGGCGCTGGCGTGACGGTGAGCTCCGGGGGTGCGCAGGGCATCGATGCCGCCGCTCACGAGGGGGCGCTCGAAGCGGGGGGAAGCACCGTCGTGATCGCTCCGAGCAGCTACGAGCGCCCGTACCCGGCAGCACACGCCGAATTGTTTCAGCGCATCGTCGACGCTGGCGGCGCCGTTCTCTCGGAGCACGAACGTGGCGTGGCAGCGAGGCGGCACGTGTTCTTTGCCCGCAATGCCATTCTGGCCGCCTCGTGTTCCGCTTTGGTGTTGGTGGAAGCGCCTTTTCGCAGCGGGGCACGCAATGCGACGTTGTGGGCACGGCGCTTGGGCAGGCCGGTGTTCGTCGTTCCGCATCCGCCTTGGCACACGGCGGGTCGCGGCTGCATCACGGAGCTCGTGCTCGGTGGGCGACCCCTGACGAGCTACCGTGACGTGACATCGGCGCTCACCGATGCCGGGCACGTGCTGGTGCCGGGCGGTGCGCAGCCCCCGGCGCTGCAAGGCGAGCTGTGGCCGGTGGGAGAGGATCCCGGGCGACCTGCCGCCGAGGCCAGCGCGCAACAAGAACGGAGCGGCGACCAAGAGCAGGCTGACGAGTGTGGTCTCGATGCCAGTGATTCGTTGCGGCAGCTGCTACCGAGCGAGGCGTTCGCCTCACTCGATAGCTTGTGCGAGCGGAGTGGACTCGCCACCGCGGTGGTGCAGCAACGGCTTACACGGTGGGTGCTGGCTGGGTGTGTCGAGGTCGGTGTTCTGGGATATCGCCGCACCCGATGAAGCGTTTTTCGAAACCAAACCGAACGCGCCGTCGTACAGGTTGCGAGGTGCCGAATTGATGCATGCGCTCAACACAGTGATGACCACCCACGGCGATGTCGCCGCAGAAGACGAACCGATCACCCGCTTGCTGTTTCTCTACGGCGCTGAGTCGGGCAAGCTCGCGGCAATTGCCGATTCCTTCAAGAAGCTGTTCGGCGCGGGCTGTCCGTTGTGCGCGGTGACCCATGGTTTCGTCGGGCCACGACCTTCGTTCCTGGACCTGCAGGAGCGACTGAGCATTCCGGTCGTTTTGGTTCACAGCGACGAGCTGCGTCAGTTCGAGATCACCGAATCGACGCCGAGACCGTGTATCCTCGCCGAGAAGAGCGACGGCGAGCGCGTCGTGTTGCTCGACCCTGCCGGCATCGGTCGACTGAAGGGCACGCCCCGGGATCTCCGGGGCCGTCTCGAGTTCCACGCTGCGAAGCTCGGGTTGGCCCTGCCGACCAGCGGCGGGGCTTGAGGCCGCTCTCGGCGGCGCGGGCCGTTTTGTCTTTACGTCGCAGGCTGCCGATGCCATCCCGCGCCGATGAAGCCGACCACGAGCGGAGAACAGGTCATCACCATCGTCGGAGCTGGACTGGCGGGCTCCGAAGCCGCGCTACAGTTGGCGGCACTCGGCCACCAGGTCCGTTTGATCGAACAGAAGCCTCTGCGCCGGACGCCGGCTCAGAGTAGCGACCAGTTGTGCGAGTTGGTTTGCAGCAACTCCTTCCGCGGAGCGTCTCTGATGAACGCGGTGGGCTTGCTCAAGGAGGAGATGCGCCGCCTCGGTTCGCATGTGATCCGGGTCGCCGACGAGACGCGGGTGCCGGCGGGGGGCGCGTTGGCGGTCGACCGTGAGCATTTCGCGGCGGGAATGACGAAGCTGCTCGCCGCAGAGCCGCGCATCGAGCTCGTCTCCGAATGCGTCGACGCCGTGCCGGAGGCGCGCCCCTTGCTGCTGGCGACCGGTCCGCTCACTTCCGGTGGACTGGCGAACGACATCGCCGAACGCGTGGGCGCCGAGCAGATGGCCTATTACGACGCCATCGCACCGATCATCAGCGCGGAGTCCATCGACTGGGAGAAGGTCTACCTCGGGTCCCGCTACGACAAGGGAGAGAGCGAAGAAGATCAGCGCGCCTACGTCAACTGCCCGATGAACCAGGAGCAATACCGCACGTTCGTGGCCGAGCTGTGCGCCTCGACCCGGGTCGAAAAGAAGGATTTCGAAGAGGTGCGCTACTTCGAGGGCTGTTTGCCGATCGAAGTGATGGCTGAGCGCGGCGAGCAAACGCTTGCGTATGGCCCGATGAAGCCCGTGGGGCTCAGGGATCCGCGTACCGGTAAGACGCCCGCGGCCGTCGTTCAGTTGCGCAAAGAGGACGAGGCGGGCACGGCCTACAACTTGGTCGGCTTTCAAACGCGCATGACCCACGGCGAGCAGAACCGCATCTTCCGCACCATACCCGGTCTCGAGGCAGCCGAGTTTCTGCGCCACGGTGCCATTCACCGCAACACCTTCATCCGTGCCCCGCAGGTGTTGGACGAGACGTTTCGTCTGCGCTCCGATCCGGGCGTCTACTTCGGCGGTCAGATCACCGGCACGGAGGGCTACGTGGAGAGTGCTGCCGGGGGCTGGCTCGCCGCTTATTTCATCTCGGAGCATTTGGCCGGACGGGAGCCGCTGCTGCCCGCGTTGACGACCGCGCACCGGGGGCTAATCGTACACACCCAACGGCACGCCGAGGACTACCAACCCTCCAACATCACCTTCGCGCACATCGCCTCCTGGGATGGTCCACGCATGAAGAAGCGCGACAGGTACGCCGCCATGAGTGAACGCGCGCTGCGCGACATCGAGAACTTTCGCGATCAGGTGCAAGCGCGCCGACGCGCTCAGGCGAGCTGAGCGATGATGGCGTCGGCAAACAGCCATTGATCGCGCGGGATACGGAGCCAGCGCCCATCCCACGCGAGCTGCCCGCGTGCCGTCAGTTGGGCGAGCTTGCGCTCCCTTCGTTCACCCAGTCCGTGTAGTCCCAAGTCGGCCAAGTGGAGAGGAACGTCGAGTCCTTCCGCGACACGCAATCCGAGCATCAAGCGCTCCAGAAGTCGGGTTTCGGCATCGAGCTGCTCGTAGGCGGCGTACGTCTGCCCGGGGCCTGTGGTCGTCTCCGAGGGCAGGGGCCACGCGTCGACCCCGAGGTAGCGCTCGACTGAGCTCGGGTTTCTGTAGCGCACGACCACCGGGCCGCAGGGGATCGTGCCCCAAGCTCCGCAGCCCACGCCGAGGTAGTGGCGACCCTGCCAATAGCCGAGATTGTGTCGCGCTTCGTGGCCTGGACGCGCGTAATTGCTGATCTCGTAGTGCCCCAGGCCGTGCGCCGTGAGCGCAGCTTCGACGGCGGAAAACGATGCGGCGACGCTCTCTTCAGGCAGCAACGGAAGCCGCCCCTGTCGATGGCGAGCCCCGAATTGGGTGCCCGGCTCGATCGTCAAGGCGTAGGCGCTGACGTGGGAGAGCCCCAGGCGCGCCACCGCGTCTGCTTCCGCCGCCGCCTCCTCCGGAGTCTGTCCCTGCACGCCGAAGATCAGATCTGCCGAGACTCGGTCGATGCCTGCCTCGAGGGCCTGTTCGACGGCAATCAGGCCCCCTCGTGCGTCGTGCAGCCGCCCCAAGAACTTCAGGCGCGAATCGTCCAAGGACTGGACTCCGATGCTGACACGGCCAACCCCCACCGCGCGCAGGCGGGCGGCGAGGTCTGGGGAGAAGCTGGTTGGATTGCATTCCACCGATATTTCGGTTTGATCGCACTGGAACAAGCCGCGGGCGGCCTCAATCACCGCACCAATGCCCTCGCTGCCCCACAGCGATGGCGTGCCGCCGCCGAAGAAGATACTGCGCAGCGGGTGAGCAGACAGCGCGGGCGCCCGCTCGGCGAGCTCTCGCAGCACACTCTGCGTGTAGCGCTGGGTGGGGATCTCGTCCCGATCCGAGGCGATGCTCAGGAAGTCACAATAGGGGCACTTGCGCAGGCACCACGGGAAGTGCACGTAGAGGCCGAGGCCGACGGACTCCGACCGGGCAGGTTCAGCGGTGACGGAGTGGCGGGTGGTGGACACCTTGGCGGTTGTAGCGGGAGGTGTTAGGTTTTTCACCAGGCCTTTGGTCCCATCCGAGGTTCGCTTTGCTTGCCCCCAATGATCTAGTTCAACGTGTTCAGGGCTACCTCCCCGATTCCGATCTGGGAGTCCTGGAGAGAGCGTACGCTTTCGCCGAGGAAGCGCACAAAGATCAGAAGCGCAAGAGCGGCGATCCGTACTTCATCCACCCAGTGGCCGTGGCAGAGACTCTGGTCGCCATGCGGCTCGACGTTGCCAGCGTGTGCGCCGGGCTGCTTCACGACGTGGTCGAAGATACGGACACGGCGCTGGACGAGATCGGTAGGGAGTTCGGTGCCGAGGTCGCGGAACTCGTCGACGGCTTGACCAAGCTCAACAAGATCAACTTCTACTCCCGCGAGGATCGCCAGGCAGAGAACTTCCGCAAGATGGTCGTCGCGATGTCGAAGGACGTGCGGGTGCTTCTGGTCAAGCTCTGCGATCGTCTCGACAACATGCGGACGATGGAGCACATGAAGCCGGAGAGCCAAGAGCGCATCTCCCGCGAAACGACGGAAATCTATGCTCCGCTTGCCCATCGCTTGGGCATGAACGAGGTCAAGAGCGAACTCGAGGACCTGGCTCTGAGGTACCTCGACCCAGAAGCATTCTTGGACATCCAGCGCAAGCTGGAGATCGGGCGCCGGGAACGAGACAAGTACATCGACGGCGTTTGCCGAACGATCAAGCACCTCTTCGGTGAGCGTGGCATCGAATGCCGCGTGACGGGGCGACCACGCCACGTCACCAGCGTCTACCGACG
>JBNKZR010000452.1:0-5950 GCA_050301735.1 Polyangiaceae bacterium
AGTCGACGACACCCCGCAAGACCGCGCCCTCCCCAAAGCCTGAGGCAGATCCCCCCTCAGCTCCGTAGTTCCACGACGGCTGCCGCTTCGCGCAGGCAAGCGCCCTATCGGCACCTGCTTCGAAAAGCCGCCTGCCAAGCGTCTCGCCCCCTGTATAGTGGCGACCATGAAAGCTCGTTCGCTGGTCGCCGTCGCTCTGACCTGCCTCGCTTGCCAGGCGCAAACCGGGGGTTCTACCCTGCCGGATTCGCCGTCGGCGGAGATCCCCATTCGTCGTGTCGTGCTCTACCAGAACGGCGTCGGCTACTTCGAACGACGTGGCAAGATCGACGGCGATGTCCTGCGCCTGCAAATCCGTCCGTCGCAAATCAACGACCTGCTCAAGTCGCTGACCGTGATCGACACCGGCAAGGGGCGCGCCGTCAGCATCTCGCTACCTCTGGAGAAGAGCGGCGACCGCGTGTTGTCCGAGTTGCCGGAGCAGGTGCGCAACGCCCAGGGTGTGCTCGACGTGCTGTCCGTTTTTCGTGGTGCGCGGGTCGAGCTTACGGGGCGGCAAGGGAGCTACACCGGGCGCGTCGTCGGTGTGGAGGACCTGCAGACTCGCGAGGGGGATGATGTGGTCCCCGATTGGCGCGTCACCCTGCGCACGGATGGGGGCAAGTTGGTCGTCTATCCCGTGCGTGACATCGAGGGCATCGAGATCCTCGACCGCACGCTTGCCGTCGGTCTGGACGAGAGCCTCGACGTGTCGCTCAACGAAGGCGATTGGAAGCCGATCTCCCTCGCCATCCGGCTGACCTCCGAGGGCGAACACGACCTGCAGGCGAGCTATATCGTGGAGATGCCCCGCTGGAAACCCGCGTACCGCATAGTGATCGACGGCAAGAGCCCGCTGCTCCAGGGCTGGGCCATCGTCGACAACGTATCGGGTGAACACTGGCAGAACGTCAAATTGAGCCTGGTCGCGGGCGCCCCGCTTTCGTTCATCTACGATCTTCACTCATCGCAGTACATCGACCGCGTCGACATGAGCCCCAAGGGCCGGCAACTGGCTGCCGCGCCCCCGATCGAAGAGGGCGGAATGGCCGAACCGGCCGAAGCCGAAGAAGAGATGGCGGCGGACATGGCGGACGACGAGGACCGGAGCCTGGCTGCCGGCTCGGCGAGCGGCGCTGCCCCGAAGAAGAGCATGGGGACGCGCCGCATGGCGAAGGAGCGCATGGCGATGAAACCGCAAGCTGCACCCGCGCCGCCGCCTCCCCCACCCGCGATGGCCGATCAGTTGGAAGCTCAGGCGGCTCCGACCGTGGAGGTGGCGAAGATGGGTGCGTTGTTCCGCTACGACATTGCCGATCCGGTGACGGTGCCCGACCGCTCCTCGACCCTGGTCGCAATCATCAACCAACGCGTCTCGGCTGAAGAGGTCGCCTTCTTCCGACCGGAGTACGAAGGCGGCCCGCTACCCACGCATCCCTACCGCGCGGTGCGGCTCACCAACGATACCCCCTACACGTTGGAGAAAGGCCCCGTGACGCTCTACTCCCAGGGTACCTTCGTCGGCGAGGGCTTCATCGACCGCGTGCAGCCGGGCTCGACCCACTTCGTCAGCTACTCGGTGGACGGCAAAGTCTCGCTCGACTCCGACTTCAGCACACGCGAAGAGGGGGCGCAGCTGTTGCGGATCAGCGACGGGCAGATCGTCAGTGAGGTGCTGCGCATCGAAACGACGACGTACACGGTCAAGAACCTGCATGACGAAGCCGTCACCGCCTACGTCAAGACCGACCGGCGTGCGGATTGGAAGCTGCGCAACCCGCCCAAGGGCGTGGTCGAGACCCCCAACGCGTTGATGGTCCCGGTCAGCGTCGCCGCCGGTAAAAAGGCAGAGCTCCCCGTGGAGTGGACGAGCACCCTCGTGCGTCACCTGGGCATCGACACCTCCCTCGGTGTCAACGTGCTCAAGATGTACCTCAAGGGAGGCAAGGTACCCGAACCCGCCGCCAAGACGCTGCGGCAAGTGTTGGACATCAAGACCGAGCTGGAGAGCGTACGCAAAGAGTCGAAGCGCTTGCGGCGGACGCACGACGACCTCAGTCGCGATCAGGACCGGGTGCGTGCCAACCTGAACACTCTGCGCAAGACCAAGGGCAATCAGCAACTGCAAACCGAACTTGCCCAGAAGCTCGCCAAACTCGAAGCCGATCTCGGCAAGCTCTCCGGTGAACTCGTGCAACTCTCCGAGCGGGAAGCCGAACTCGAAAACAAGATGAACGCGCTGATCAAGACCGTTTCGCTCAGCGCCAAAGAGTGATGCGGTTCAGTTGGGCGCCGCACGCAACATCGACGCCTCCATTCGCGGGCCCGGCGACGCTAACTCAGAACCCACCTGAGACCGTCGCGCCCGCAGGCTCGACGGCGATGTAGGTCACTGCGTCCGAAACGGCCCGCACGTCATCGAGCCTAACGACGTTGTCCGGATCGGCGGCGTGATAGACGTAGCTGACGTTCAGCCCGACGCCCATGCCGTCTGCGGCGTTGGTGTTGACGATCATCGCGAGGCCATCGGAGCTGGTCGTCTCGCCGTCGAAGGTCCACTCGCCATCGACCCGGTACGCCACCTCGCCCGCCGAGCTCGTCACTTCCACGTCAGCGTAGCGCAGACGCTCGCCCCCCCACACGGCTGCAAACTCGAGCACGATTTGGCCTCGACCGTTGACGGGTTGGGTGTCGAGGTGCTCGAACATGTCCATCACGTCCGTCAAACCGAATACGGGCAGGGCGTCGAGAGTGTTACCGGATCGCGGCGCTAGCTGAACGACCGAGCTGACGAAGTTTGCCTCGCCCACAGGGCGAATCACGATCGGCCCCGACCCGGACTGCCCACCGTACAGTTCGAAGCCGCCGCTCCGGCTACTGCTGGCACAGGCCAAGAAACCGTCGAGCTCGGCCTCGACTCGTATCTCCGCCTTGCCGCTAGCGGAGATGGTGTCCCAGGGGTTGAAGAAGTCGCTCGCGAAGCGCCGCACCGTGCCCAGCAACGGATCGTCGAACTCGCTGGCTTGCTCCTCCGTCAAACACGGCACGTCGTTGGCGCCCGTTTCGTCGACGGGACGCGGCCGCGCCGAGGCACCCGTGGCCTCCCCCGCACAGCTTCCAGCATCGCAGGCTTCCACGTCGATGGCGTCTTCGTCCAAGAAAGGGGCGTGCTCATCGTCGGCGCCGCAGCCGAGCAAAGTCAGAGCCCCCCAGAGCGCGGGACGTGAGAGGAACGTCGAAAACGAGCTCATCACCCATCGAGGTTAGTCCACCACCCGCGACCCGCCAACTCGCTGCAGGGCGGCTGTAACCACCGCCTGAAACTGGCGTGTCCAGCACAGCCCGTCGCCTGCACGCGCAGAACGCCGGCGCGCGCAAGGAGCGGCGCGCTCGACGCGGCCAGGCCCGTTCTCTACAGACACGTACCCGAACCGACACGCAGCGCCACGTCAGCCTTGGCGGAGCAACTCAGCCAGGCGACGAATGGACGCCCCGCGGTGGGAGCGCGCGTTCTTCTCGTCGGAAGTGAGCTCCGCGCTCGTACGCCCGCCCTCCGCAACCAGGAAGATGGGGTCGTAACCGAAGCCATTTTCTCCCCGCGCTGCGCGCGCGACGCTACCTTCGAAGGTGCCGCGCGCCTCGGCGATGACGCTGCCATCTGGATCGGCAACGCAGACGGCGCTGACGAAACGAGCCGAACGCTGCTCGTCCGCTACCTCGGCCATCTCTCGGAGCAGCTTTTCGTTGTTGGCAAGGTCGCGCTCGTCGCGACTACCCTCCGTGCCGGCGTAGCGTGCCGAGTAAACACCTGGGCGCCCCTGCAAGGCATCGACCTCCAGCCCCGAATCCTCCGCCAGACAGCGCAAACCGAGCTGCCGCGCGTAGCCGAGCGCCTTGATACGGGCATTTTCTTCGAAGGTGCTGCCATCCTCCACCGGCTCGTCCACATCAGTGTCGAGCTCGCCCAGATGAGTCAACTCGATGCCCAATGGCGTGAGGATCTCGGCCACCTCACGCACCTTGCCGGGATTGCCCGTGGCAAACAGCCACTTCACGCTTTGCTCCCGTTCTTGCACATGTCTTCGAGCAACTCCTCGATGCGGGCGAACACCGAACGCAGTTGTTTGGGATCGGGCAAGAAGGTGGTTCGGAAGTGGTTCTTGTAGGGCACGTTGAAGCTACTGCCCGGCGCGACCAGCACGTGCTTCTGCTCCAGGAGCTCCATCGAGAAGGCCTCGTCGTCGAAATCGTCGAACGCGTCCTCGTTCACCCGCACGAAGCCGTACATCGCGCCCTTGGGTGGAACGATCGAGAGGTACTTGCTCTCATCCACGGCCTCCAGCAACGCAGCGCGGGATTCGTAGAGCCGCCCCCCGGGCGCCGTCAGCTCGAAGATGCTCTGATAGCCCCCGAGCGCCGTTTGCACCGCCCACTGCCCCGGGACGTTGCTGCACAAGCGCAGGCTCGCGAGCAGCTCGACGGCGTCGAGATAGTGTCGTGCGTGCGCCTTCTCGCCGCTGAAGCTCACCCAGCCGACTCGCAAACCGCACGCACGGTAGACTTTGCTCAAACCGGAGAAGGTCGCGCACAGCGTGTCTTTCGCCAGGGTGGCCATCGGAACGTAACGAGCGCCGTCGTAGAGCATCTCGTCGTAAATCTCGTCGGCGAACACGACCAGGCGATGACGTGCAGCCATGTCGGCGATCGCTTGTAGGCGTTCTCGGGAGTACACGGCTCCCGTCGGATTGTTGGGGTTGATGACCACGACGGCGCGCGTGCGCGGCGTGATCATGCTCTCTAGTTCTTCGGGATCGGGGGCAAAGCCGTGCTCCGGTCGACACGGGTAGTGCACTGCCTTGGCACCGTGGATGACCACCGATGCGGTCCACAGCGGGTAGTCTGGGCAGGGCACGAGCACCTCGTCCCCGGGGTTGAGCAGCGCCCGCATGCACATCATGATCAGTTCGCTGACGCCGTTGCCGATGAACACGTCGTCGACACTGACGTCGAGCACCCCGCGATCTTGCTGCTGCATCACGACGGCTTCGCGCGCAGGGAAGATGCCCTTTTGGTGGCAATAAGGCTCGGCGTTGGGCAGATTGGCGACCAACGCTCGCCGCATGGTCTCCGGCATACGAAAGCCGAAGACGCCAGGGTTTCCGATGTTCAACTTGGTGATTTCGAAACCCTCGGTCTCCAAGTGCTCTGCACGGCGGGCGAGATCCCCGCGGATCTCGTAGCGCACGTCCTTGAGGTGTTCACTGGCACGGAGCGGGGGCAGGCTCATGCCGGGCGTGTAGCCGAAGGAGACGCCTCTGGGTAGTAAAAACAAGGGGTTTGGGGGCGTGCATTGTCCTTTCGCTGCATCTCCTGCCGGTGCCCGGCAACTCGGCCCCCACGCCCCGTCGATTTGTCCTTTGCGACGGCGGCGGCGGCGGTTAGAGCACAGCCATGGTCGATTGGAAGCTCGCGAAAAACCACAACGTCCCCGCCATCGAAGGACCCGTCGTGATTTGCGTGATGGACGGCGTGGGCCTCGGCATCGAGGACGAATCCAACGCCGTTTGGCTCGCGAAGACGCCCCACTTGGACTGGCTCGCGAAGAACGCTCCCACGACGGCACTCGCCGCACACGGTCTCGCCGTCGGCATGCCGTCCGACGCCGACATGGGCAACAGCGAGGTCGGCCACAACGCTTTGGGAGCGGGGCGCGTCTTCGACCAGGGTGCGAAGCTCGTGCAGGGCGCGGTGGAGTCGGGCGCGTTGTTCCAAAGCGAAGCCTGGCAGGCGTGTACCGTGCGCGTACGCCACAGCGGGCAGCCGCTGCACTTCATCGGCTTGCTGTCGGACGGCAACGTGCACAGCCACATCGAACACCTGATCGCGATGATCGAAAAAGCCGACGCCGAGG
>JBNKZR010000453.1:0-5931 GCA_050301735.1 Polyangiaceae bacterium
TCGGCGGACTCCTGTTCGTTGGCCGCCGCGATGAGCGCGCGGGCGCGTGGGCTGAGCTCGGTCATCGGAGCCTCCGTTCGTCGAGGGCACGTTCGTGTTCGAGCTCCGCGTTGAAACGGGCGCGGGCAACGTCGAGGCGCTTGTAACAAGTGCTCGCGTTCAGGCCGAGTAGGTCGGCCGCCACGGGAACGCTGAGCTGCTCCAAGTCGACGAGCACGAACAGCTCGCGATGCGCTTCGTCTAACCTGGAGAGCAGTCGATGCAGGGTATGAACGGCTTGTCGTCGGGCGGCGGCTTCGTCCGGCGGCTGAACGGGACTGATGAGCTCCTCCGGCAGCGCCGTCTCACGCTGCACCTCGCGCCGAGCCGAGCGCCGAACGTTGGCGGCGACGCGCACCGCGATGCCGAGCACCCAGGTGCGCAATTGGCTCTCGCCGCGGAACTCTCGAGCCCGTCGGTGAACGGTCATGAACACGTCCTGCACCGAGTCGTCGAGCTTGTGCTCCGGAACCCCCAGCCGCCGCAGCAGGCGCCACACACTGTCGAAGTGCTCGCGGTAGGCGAGCCACGCCAGCTCTGGACCCACATCGGCGGCTGACGCCGGCGAGCGCCGAGCGAGCTCAGGCAAGCCCACTCTGGACTCCTGAGTCACCTCCGCTGCGCTGTCCAAAACCATCGTCGACACCGGGCCTCGGAGCATGAGTGTCGCCCGAGGGCCCGAGTTGGAAACTAGAATGAACGTTTCACCGTGAATCCGACCCACGCGCCGAACGCGGGCTGAGTCCAGCCCGGCAACGGCACCGTCGCTTCGATCAGCGGGATCTCAGCGGGGATCAGCGCCCAGGAGCCGCCACCAGCGAGCCCCAACGCCCAAGCAGGCGAGACGTGCAGCATGAGCGCCGGTCCGGCTGACAGCGCCAGTGACCACGCCACGGCGTCCTCCAGGTTCTCGAAGTTCGCTTGCAAGCGCGTTGCCCCGAGCCGGACCAAGGCACCGATCTCGAACCACGAGCTCACTTGCCACCAGCGCACTGCGAACGAGTCTGCCGAAAGCAGCACCACCCCCGCGCGGTCCGCAGCCAGCTCGACCTGACTCGGCACCGTGCCGCCAGCGACGAGCAGCCCCACTTCATAGTTGCCCGCTCGCAGCGAAGGCCCGGCTCCGACGGCGATCACCGCGTTGGGCAGCAAACCCGACGCGACGGAGGCGCCCGCCGTGACTGCCCAGCGCGGAGCGAGCTCGGAAAAGGGCGACGCCGTCGTGGTCCGAGACGGCGCTTTGGCTGCTGCTCCCGGCGCATCACGTGCCGGCTGTGGTCGCTCGTCGTCACTCGCAGCAGCCGGCGCTGGGTCTTGCGACGCAGCGTCCAGCCCCGCTTCGGCAGTGGCTGTTTGCCTCGGATCTTCCGCGCCTGGCGCTCGACCTTCCACGTCCGCAGTGGGGTGAGTTGGGTCCGTTTCGCCAGTCGCGGCAGAAACCGCATTCGACATGCTGTCGCTCGCCGCGCCGGGGTTCGGCGGAACCGCGCTGGCGTCGGAGAAGGTGCCCTGGGCGGGAGCTGAGGTCTGGGGTGCATTGGGTGGGGGCGGTGAGGCTTCGGTGAGTGAACTCGCAACGATCGCCGCGGCGGCTTCGGCGACCTCGAGACACGTGGCACCCTCCAAGCTGCGACGTCCGGCGCCCCGACGCGTGTCCACGGCCAGCGACAACCGAAAGCCGCGCTGCTCGGTGGGCGCCTCGATCCGCACCGAAACCCCGACGCTCGCCGCGTCGATGGAGCGATTTGCCAGCTGTGTGTCGATCTGTTGCACGAACCACGACTGCGACGGGCAGCTGGGCGCAACACTCCAACGTTGCACCGTGACCGAAGCCTCCGCGCGGCACGGCGCTGAGCACAGCCAACCCGAGGTGGCGAGCGCCACGCAGCCAACCCGAGCCCAGCCGTTCACGTGGGCGTGCTAGCACGCTGCCGGCGACGGGATCCAGGGCTGGGGACGGCTAGTTCCCCGCCGCGCACTCGGCTGCACAGGGCCCGGTTTCCTGCGAAGCGCACTCGGCGAGCGTCAGCAGCTCATCCAACGCGGCGTCACTGAAGCCAGAACAGTTGGCGTCGAAACAAGCGTTGAAGTCGGCCTCGGCGTTGCAAGCGTCAACGCACGCCAAGGCATCGTTGCATTCGCTGCCCACCTGGCAGGCGATGAGCGCATCGCAGCATTCCAGCTCCACGCACGCATCGCAGCGGGGACCATCGAGCTGAAGCTCGACCTCACAGAACGTGGGCTCGACGCGGCACTCGGTCTCACAGTCGACGACGAGGCAGCTCTGCAAGCTGGCCCACTCGGCGTGCCCCGGGCTGCCCGACGGGCAGTTGGCAGCCAGGCAGCTCGCCTCATCCGCGCTGTCTGCACAGTCGGAGATGCAGGACACGTACTGGTCGCAGGCCGTGCCCGCGACGCACGCGGATAGCTCGCTGCAACAGCGCTCCTCCAGACACAGGCCGCACAAGGGGTCGTCCGGGATCGGGTTGGAAACCGTGCATGCAGAGCGCAGACCGCACTCGTCGAGGCAGTAGCTCTCTTGGCAGCCGGTGAACGCCGCCTCGTCGAAGGCCCCCTGACCGTAGACGTCACATTGCGCAGCGACACACTCGAGCGAATCGCAGCTCTCGACACATTGGGCGTAGTCGACGCAGGCCGAGCCGACGAAGCAGGTCGTGAGCTCGGCGCAGCAATTGCTCTCCATGCATTCGGCACACGCCGGATCTGACGAGCCCGATTGGGCCGTGGGGCAAGTCGCGTCCTGACCGCACTCCGCGCCGCATTGTCCATCGATGCAATCGAAGTACGCGGCCTGATCGGCTGCCCCTTGGCCATCGACGTCACACTGTGCAGCGACACAAGCGGCAACGTCCGCGGTCTGTGAACAGTCGACCAGGCAATCGTTGTAATCGAGGCACGCCGAGCCCTCGGCGCAGGCGGACAGCTCGTCACAGCAACGCTCCTGGACGCAGGTGTCGCACTGGGGTTCTGCGCCGGTCTCGAAGGGGCAGACGCCGTCGGTCGTCGTTTCATCTGTTTGGGTTGGGGGCGCATCCGTGGCGTCGACGTCCGTCGCGGCCACGTCGGTGAAGCCCACGTCGGTCGCAGCCACGTCAGTCGAAGCCACGTCGGTGTCATCGACCGCACTCCCGCCGAGGCTCGACGGCTCTGCTTCATCGAACTTGCTGAAGTCGGGGCGCTCCGTCGAGAGCCCGCTGCGCGGTCCACTGTCGGACTCGGCGACGCAGCCCACCGCGAGCAACAAACCGCTCGACACGAGCAGCGCGAGTGGCGCCGTCGAACTTCGCGGCGCAACGGCACTCGACGTCACCCGACCGGCGACCTCCGGCGCTGTTCGCCTGTCGGCACTCGAGGTCATGGTCCGTCACCTCCCACGAGATCGATCTCCAGGTAGCCCTCGAGCAGCTCACCCTGCTCGAAGTCGCCGTCGAACTGGACGAAGCCCCCCGCGGCGCCGCCCCACGCCACCAATTCGCCGTCGGCAAGCGTGCCCAAGACCAGGGCCGTATTCAACTGATCAGGTTCGTCGGGATCGGCTGCGTCGAGTTCGAGCTCCTGGGCGGGCAAGTCGTTCGGATCGAGCGAGATGAGTAGGTACTCGGTCGTCAGCGGATCGCCGTAGATGCCGGTCGCGACGATCTCGAAGCGCCCGTCGAGCTCTGCGCAGCGGATCCCGACATAGTAGCTGAGCTCGAAGCCCGAGAGCGAGCCCGTGATATCCGTCGCGGTCTCCGAGCGCTCGTTTTCCGTTGCGCCCACGACACACGCGAAGCTGCCCATCACCGCATCTTCCGGCACCTCGACGCACCTGCCCGCCGGCACCCGGCACAGCCGCCCCAGGGGGCAGTGGGCGGTTCGCTCGCAACCCTCCCGCGGCACCTCCGGTGGATCGCCTTCACCACACGCCGCCAACACGACGCTGAATGCGACCCAAAACAACAGCTTGGGGTTCACGGCTGCGCCTCCTGCGGGATTGCGCTTGGATACATCACTGCGGCTCCTGTGGTGGGGTGGGGGGAGCGGGCGGCGGGGCAGTCGGAGCCTCTGGAGCTGGTGCGGGCGGCGCATTACCGGGCGGCACTTCCGGCAACGGCGGAGTGGGCGGCGCTGGAGCGGGCGGCACGGTGGGGACCGTCGGGACCGGAGGAACGGTGGGCAGCGGCGGAACCTCGGGCACGGGCGGCGCCTGTGGGGGCTGGGGTAACTCAGGCACGTTGGGCAGCGCCGGGGCAGGAGCGGGCGGCGGGGGCGGCTCTTTCTCGGGAGCTCTTGGGCCCAGATCGGGCACTTTGCGCTCGAGCTTTTCGACCTCGCTCTGAACGCGCTCCTGCACCTCTTCGAAAGTGACGGTGGTGGAGACCAGCGCCAAGGTGGTGTGCGAAACCGTGTCGACGAGCGCACTGGCAGCACCCGGCTCGCCCTCGAGCCCCAGGATGCTGCCAGTGCCGACGATGTAGGCCGCACCCACCGTCGATTCGAACGGCCCCAGGGTGATGCCCAAGCCCACCGTGCCGCCGAAACGATCTTCACGCATCTCGAAACCCGCGGAGCTCTGGCCCAACTCCGGCGTGTTGGCAAAATCGGTGAAGCCCCCGGCGCGCACTGCGAGAACCGGCCCGAGCGCGTACTCCAGACCGAGCCGAACGTTGACCGTTTGGCTGCGGTCGCGGGTGATCACCTGACGCTCACGCACGAAACGATCGAGCTGCCCGGTGGCGATGATGCCCAATTCGTTGACTTGGTCGTAGCGCACGGCCTCATCGCGAGCGGCCGCCCACTCCACGTCCAGCGCGACGGACAGGGCCTCGCGATCGTCCCACGCGGCGCCGACGTTTAGCCGCAGCGGGCGGTTCGACTCGGCCTCTCCGCGACTGGTTTCGTCCTCGGCGAAGAGCTCGGTGTTGCCCAGCGCCAGGTCGTTCAAGACGGAGGTGTGACGGAAGCGCGAGGTGCGGCCTGCGATGCCCAGAGTCGGAAACGCGACGCCGGCCCCCAACCACAGATCCGCCGCGGGCCGGAACTGCACGCCCACGATGGGCGCGAGGGCGAGCGCCTCCGCTTGCCGCTTGACACCATCACGCGAGATCCCTCGCCCGAAGCCACCCGCGCGGAGCAGCTCGTAGCTGGTTTGCGACTCGTAGTAGTGCTCGGCGTAGAGCAGACTCAACGACGCGCCCATGCGCACGCGGTCGCTGAGTGCCACCGCGTAGGAGGGGCCCAGATAGTAATCCGTCTCACGCACCTCGGCGTTGGCGAGCTCCGCCAGGGTGTCCGCCACACCGACGTCCGCCAGAAACTCCGCTTGCAGCGTGTAGTTCGACGCAGCCGGCGTCACCAACGAGAGCCCGAAGGTGTGGTGCCGTCCGCCTTCCTCGACGTGCTTCATGAACAACAGCGACGTCGGCAAGTCGAAGACCGTGGAAAAGTGCTGGCTGTTTTCGTTGATCGTCAGCGAGCCGAGACTCTGGCCCCGATCGGGCCGCAAGAGGTCGTCCGCCTCGCGTTGTGTCGCCCCGACGACGCTGGTCGACAGCCCGAAGACGTCACTCGGGATCCCGGCGAGTCCCGCCGGGTTGAGGTAGGGCATCGCGGCGTCGTTGCCCGCCGCGGTCCCGGCGCCGCCCATGGTCGCCGTTCGGCCCCCGACCGGCAAGTAGCGCGCCGACTGAGCTCCCACGAGCGGGCTGCTCGCGACGAGACTCGCCAGGACCGCACCCCCGACCAGCGTGCGAGCGACGTTCATGGCGCGGGCTCCATCGTGATCTCGACGTAGCCTTCGACGAAGTCACGCTTCATTTCGACCGCGTACTCGCCACCGCTCACCCGCGCCAACGAAACGAAGCTGCCGTCCGCAGCCGGGGTCTGCAAGAT
>JBNKZR010000454.1:0-5885 GCA_050301735.1 Polyangiaceae bacterium
CTCGGAAGCGGACGACGGCGCATCGAGCAGCGATGCTCAGACCGAGCAGAGCGACGTCGCAACCGACGCGGAGCAAGCGGACTCGGGCAGCGCCGACGCCCTCCCTGACGCCGACGCTTCCGTAGCAAGTGGACCCGGCACCCCACTGAGCGCCGACGACGTCGTGCCCGTGGTGATCGCTCCCATCGAAGCGTCCGCGCCGCTGTGCTCGACCTCCAATTGGTCAGCGCCGGTCGCCTTGGAGCAGGCTCCGGAACGCAGCTTCGATCGATTGCTCAGCGTCAGTGCCGACGGGAAGAGCTGGTTGGTCGAGGTCTTCGTCGCCGACGACGCAGCGGGGCGCCCCGCGCCTCCCGCCGAACCGGTAGATGCTGGGCCCAGTGGCGCCGCCGATGCCGCGGTCGCCACGGACAGCGGCGTCATCCCGCAACCTGGCAACGACGTGTTCGTCGTGGACCTGCCGAACACCATCACCCCTGTCGAGTTGTCCGCCGACTACGATTTGAGTCGGGGCGGTGCTCTGAGTCCGGACGGCAGCACACTCGTCGTGGTGCAGGGCGTACCGAACATCTTGGGGATCTCGGAGCGCGAAGGCCGAGGCGTGGCGTTCGGTGCGCCGGACCTCAACCCCTTCGTTCGACTACAAAACCTGGCCCTACAAACCGGCTACGCCTACGAGATGCCGACCTTCTCCGCCTCGGGAGCAGACCTCTACGTCAGCGTGCGCTTCCGCTCGGCGCACCAGCTCCACCGACTAGCCTCCGACGGCACCTATTGGACGACGGCCGCCGTCTTGGGTGAGGTGCAGAGCCCGCTGCCGAACCCCGCCCAAACGACGCTGACGTCGATCGCCGCAGACGATCGCACACTCTTCTTCTGGGACGACGCGGACCGCAGCGTCGTGATTGTCGAGCTATCTCCGCAGCGTGAACCCACAGGACGCGTCACGCAACTGGAAGTGCCCGCACCGGTGTTCGTCAACGGCGATTGCACCGAACTGTGGACGCTGGACTCCGACGGTCGCTTGGCGGTCGTCTCCGCTGACTGAAGCGCGTGCCGATTGAAGCGCCCTCATCGGCAGCGAAAGCCGACTGCAATTTGCTGACGGCGCTCGCCCTGTGCCACTCTCGGCTGCCATGAGCGAGCCTTCGAAGAGCGTCGACTACGAGACTACGGACGCGAGCTACTTCGAACGTCGGGGGTTGAAGCGCCACGCGCGCGTGGGCTCCCTCTGGGCCCTCGGAGTCGGAGCCGTGATCTCGGGAGACTTCTTCGGCTGGAACTTCGGCCTCGGCGAGGGCGGGTTTGGCGGCATGTTGATCGCAACGTCGATCGCGACGCTCATGTACTTGGGCTTGTGCTTCAGCATCGCGGAGATGAGCCCGGCCTTGCCGCACACCGGCGGCGCGTACTCCTTCGCCCGCTCGGCGATGGGCCCGTGGGGAGGCTACGTCACGGGCTTGGCCGAGAACATGGAATACATCCTGACGCCCGCCGTGATCGTCGTCGGCATCGGGGGTTATCTCGGTGCCATCTTCGGGACCGATCCTGCTTGGGCCCCCGTGTGGTGGTTGCTCGCGTACGGTGTATTCGTCGGCCTGAACGTGCTGGGCGTCGAGCTGTCGTTTCGGTTCACGGTGGCGATCACCCTGCTGGCTCTGGGCATCTTGGTCGTGTTCTACGTGGGCGGCCTACCGTCGGTCGATCTGGAGCGGTACGCACTGTCGATCGCTGCAGATGAGGGGCACGGTCGTTTCTTGCCGCACGGTTGGTCCGGCGTGCTCCGGGCACTGCCCTTTGCCATCTGGTTCTTCTTGGCGATCGAGGAACTGCCGCTCGCTGCCGAAGAATCCTACGATCCGAAACGCGACATGCCCCGCGGCGTGATGCTCGGCTTCTCGACTTTGGTCGTATGCGCTTTTTTGACGTTGTTCATCAACGCCGGCATCGCCCCCGGCGCGGCGGGTATCGCCGATTCGGAAGAGCCCCTGTTCGAGGGGTTCAAGACGATCTTCGGCGCCGGGGTGGGAGCCCGGTTGTTGGCGCTGATCGCCGTCTCGGGTTTACTCGCGAGCTTTCACACGATCATCTTCGCCTACGGGCGACAGATATATTCCCTATCGCGCGCGGGCTATTTCCCTCGCTGGCTGTCGCTCACCCATCGCCGCTTCAAGACGCCCCACATCTCGTTGATCGTAGGGGCCATCCTCGGCTACGCCGCAGCCTTGGCCATCCACCTGCTCGGACCAGACAGCCCCGTGGGCGCCGTCTTGCTGAACATGGCGGTCTTCGGAGCAGTGCTCTCCTACGTGCTGCAGATGGCGTCGTTCATCGTGCTGCGGCGCAAGTTTCCACGACTTTCGCGCCCCTATCGCAGTCCCGTGGGCGAGGCTGGGGCACTGCTCACGCTGCTCATCAGTGTGGTCACCTTCGTGGCGCTGTTCTTGGGCGACGAGATCTACTTTCGCGTCGCCGTGGGAGCGGCGATTTGGTTCGGGCTCGGTCTCTTGTACTTTGCCCTGTACGCGCGTCATCACCTCGTCTACTCGCCGGAGGAGGCCTTCGCCGAACGCATGACGAGCGAAGAGCGGTGAGACGCGAAAGCCCGTCACTCGCGTACACAACCCGAGCAGCTCGCCTCATCGAACCACTCGCAATCGCACAACGCCGTGCTGTCGGTGAAGCTGAGCTGCCCCCCCTGCCCCTCGGTCTCGGCGATGCGAACACTGTCGCTCGCTTCGACGTCGTCAGCGGTCTCGAACTGACACCCGTCGAAGGAAATGAACCCAGGGCTGGCGGCTGGTTGATCACCTTCCCAAAGCACGCGCACCATGGCCCACTGCCGGTCGTCATCCGGATCGGCGGAGCCCGCTTCGTCGAGCGCTTCGGACGTCACGATCACGCTGTCACGAATGCGCACGTCGCCGGGCTGGGCGAAATGGTTGTGACGAGAGGACGGCAAACCGAGCTGCAACGTGGAATCGACGATCTCCACGCTGGAATCGGGCGAAAGTAGGCGAAAGGGGGCGGCGGCCATCTGCAACTCGCGGATCTCGAGACGCGAACCGCCGACGAGTTCCAACTCCAGGTCGCCCGTGTCCAGTTGCACGCGTTCGAGCACGACGTCGATGAACGTGCTGCCTTCGTAACCCGGAATGAAGCCATCGAGCCACAAGCCCGTGGTTGCGAAGGTCGCGCTCGCGTGCATGTCGCGCACGCGCAAGCGGGAGTTGCCACCGTGCAGGCTGACTCCCTCTCGCAAGACGTCGTGCGCCTCGATGCCGCAAGCGACGACGTCGGAGTTGGGACCCACCGCCAAGCCATCCCCCGTGCCGTTGATGAACGTCATCGACTGGACCGTCGCGCGCAAGCGCCCGGGTCGAGCTCCGTCCCCTCGCAGAAACAGCAGGTGCGCGTTCTCCTGCTGCAGCTCTTCGAAAGCTCCCTGTTGCTCCCGTCGCCCGTCGAGGCTGAGCCCCTCGAGCAACGTCATGCCCGAGTCGCTGGTTCCGTCGTGGGTGCTCTTGACGGTAACCACCTCCGACCCAGCCAGCTCGGGACGCACCAACTCTGCCCCGTAGCCGACGATGCTCGTGCCCGGCGTCAGCGTGACACTGCGCACGACATACCGCCCCGGCCCCAACACGACCACCCCCCGACCTGCAGCTCCGGCAGCGTCCAACGCCTGCTGCAAGATGGCGCTCTGATCTTCGGAGGCGTCGGGGGTCAAACCGAAACGCGCCGCAGCGTCGAACAACTCGGAGCGGTCGTCGTCTTCGATCCGCACGACCACCGCCGCATCACCCTGAAGCGTCGAACCTTCGACCTCGGTCAGTACCAGCTCCAACTGCTCGTCGATCTCGGCCAACTCGTCGTCGATGATGCGCAGAGCGAGGCTGGCTTCGGTTCGTCCAGCTGCCCATTCGACACGCTCGGGCTCGAGCTGGTAGTCGGGATGAAAGCACTCTGCCTGCGCCGTCACCCCGCGCGCCGTGACCAGGGCGCTGACGGCGCGCGGCGCTGGACGCTCCAGCGCGAGCCGTACCGTGACTTCGCCGGCAGTCTCGGAGAAGCTCGCCTCCGTGCCCACCAGCCGAACCACATCGTACGTGAACACCTCGTCTTCGAGCGGGGCGCACGCGAACGACGACATCACGACCGAAGCGAACGGCCACCGCACGCGACGGCGACGTCCATGCCCCTCGACAGCTGCTCCCGACATTGGCTGCTACGGCTTCGACCGCTGCGCGACGGTGGGCGCCGATAGGTGGGCGAGTACGATCGTCGGGCAGTCTTGCTGGCTCCCGGCAGGTGGGGGCCAGCAAAACCGCCTCGGCTGAGCTCGTTTTCTCGACTCCATCTTCCGTTACATCGAATGAGCGTTCGCGCATGGCGCTCGCTCATTTAGTGCGACAACTCCGTCAACCGTGCGCGCAGGTGGGGCGCGGCAAAACCGCGAGGGTAACGGCTCAGGTAGGCTCGGATCGCGGCGCGTTCTTCCGCGGGACGCCCGAGAGAGCGCAATGCAGCGATCTTTCCGCCCAAAGCTTCGGGGGACAACGGTCCTCCGCTGCCCAAGTACTGCTCGAAGGAAGTGAGCGCCTGGGCCGGCTGCCCCAAGCCCAACTGCAACTTGCCCATCGGCACCAGCACCGTCGTCGCTTCGGCGGACGCTGGGTGGCTGCGCCGCAGCCGTTGGTAGGTCGCCAGCGCGGCGGCGGATTGGCCAGCACTGCGTTGCTCGCGAGCGGTGCGCAGGAGCGCCGCGGCGTCCTGGACTTGCACGCTGGGGGCAGCCTTGGCGGCGCGGGCCTGCCCCAGATCGAGGCGCGACGGATGCGACGGACTGGAGAGCACCGCGTGTCTACCCAGCTCCACGCCAGCGTCGTTTCGCACCACGACTTCGTGTTCACCGAGCGGCATCAAGACCCTGATGGGCAACGGCAGCGCCGGTTGGCCGTCGATGCTGACCCGCGTCGGGGCCCCGTCGCGCTCGGAATCGACCACCTCGACCAAACCCACTTCGGTCGGCTCCCACCACTCGACGTGGGCGAGCACTCCCCACACCGCCGTTTCTTCGACGCGGCTCACCGTTTGCCGTTCACCAGCAACCCCCGACGGCAGCTCCACGTCGACCCGCGTGTGCTCGGGCAAGCTCAGCGCGGTGCGCACTCCCATGCCGACCGCGACGGTGCCGGAAAGCACCGTGACGGCCGCTTCTCGGTCGGAGGAGCGCACGACCTGAAAGACGGTACCGATCGCCTGCGCCCGAAGCCCCGCGGCGGTCAGCGCGAAGACGTGCCCCGCCGGCAGCTTGCGGAGTTGTGCCACCGCCGTGCCGCGGACCACCTCCAGCTGCATGTCGTTGCCGGCGAGGGAGCCGATCTCCACTTCGCTATCCGGCCCCAGACAAACGTCGACCCGCGGATCGACCGTCAGGCAAGCCTGCCCCGCTGCCGTCGTAACGCGCTGGCCCGTAGACAGCGGTGCTTGATCGCGCCCGACCGGCACACCGTCGACCTGGACCTCGCCGGCACTCAGCACGAGCTCCGACCTCGCGTCGGGCACGTCCGCCGGGGGTGCCGCCTCGGGCTCACGCGGCGCGGCCGAAGCGACAGCCTGGGCGGCGAAAGCGGGCCCTTGCGGAGTCTTCGAAGAAAACCACAGCGCCGTCCCTGCCACGGCGAGCGCTGCGACGACCGCACACCAAGCGACTACTCGACGGCCAACCCATGCTCGTCGAACGGGCTCGCGCGCTTCCTCTGGAGCGACCACGCGCAACAGTGGCTTCGAGCTGCCTCCTCGAACACGACGCAAGAGCGCCGCGACTTCCGCATCCGTCGGCGGAGGCGTCGGTCGCTCGAAGTGCTCCTTCAGGCTCCGCA
>JBNKZR010000455.1:0-5878 GCA_050301735.1 Polyangiaceae bacterium
GACTCGCGAACAAACGCCCACCGCGATTGACGTATTCGCGGACGTCGGGATCGGCTTCGTTGTGATCACCGTAGCCGCTGCCTTCACACGACAAGACGACCATGTCGTAGCTCATCAGGCGCTCGAGAGAGCCGTAGAGATCCGCGTCGGAGGTCGTCCCGGCGGGCATGGCCGCGCCGTTCGCCCGGTACATGTGCACCCGTTCGGTGTTGACTGCGCCGTCGCCGGGTAGCTCGAACTCGTCTGTCGAAATCCCCATCTTTTCGAACACGCACTCCATCGCGTCGACCTTGCCCGTCGCGATGGCGATGTGCGGCAGATTGACGCCCAAGCCGTCGCTCATCGAGCGCGGCAATCGCGTGCTCGTCAGGGGCAGGGCGGTCGTCTCGCACGCGCCCTCGGCGGCAACGGTGTATTTGACCGCACGGCGGAACTTGCCGATCTTGATGACGAGCACGAACTCCTCACCGACCGGGATGTTACCCTGAAGCATGAACTCGCCGTTGGAGTCCGTGGTGTCTCCCGCGAGCACGAGACCCAGATCTTGGTCGGCGCAGCGCTCACAGCTCGTTCCCCCCGCGGGGATGCCCGACTCCATTGCAGGCAGCGTCGTCTCGTCGCTGGTCTGCAGAATGTAGACATAGGCGTTTGGCACGCCGATCTGGTTGGCGGTGTCGCTGTCGTTGCGGCCCGGAGTCACGACTCGCCCCGTCAATTGGGTGGCTTGAACTGCCGCGCTGCAATCGGGGATCGAATCACAAACGTCGCAGTCGGAGAGGGTCTCCACCCCCGCGCCACCAACGCACTTCGCCGGGCTTTCGATCCCGCCCATGCACGTCTCTGTAACGGCATCGCAGCTCAACCCTTCTTCGGAGCAATCGAGAACGTTGCCGCAGTCGTCGATTGCCAGACCACATTCCCAACCCAGCGCCGCACAACTCTCCGCGGGCGTGCACTCCTGACCAGGCGGGGCGTCGCACTGAAACGCAGTCAGCGCGCCGCAGACTTCGCCCTGCGGACAAGAGCCGCAGTCGAGGCGGTTCGCATCCGCCGAACCGCAACCATCGAAGACAGTACCGCACTGCTTGTCCAGGCAAGCCTGTTCGATCATGCGCGGTACACATTCGCTGGGCGGAGGCGTGTCACACTGAAAAGCCGCCAGCACGCCGCAGACTTGGCCTCCAGAGCAGGTGCCGCAGTCGTGGGTGCCCCCGCAGCCGTCGCTGACCACGCCGCATTGGAGCCCATCGCAAGCAGTGGCTTGGTCCATCGGTTCACACTCGTTGGAGCAGTAGCCGTTCAGACAAACCCCTCCATCGGTACAACTGCCGCACGTGTGACTGCCTGCGCAGCCATCGCTCACGACGCCACAGCTGCGGCCATCGCAGGCTTCTGCAACGGTCAGCTCAACACAGGCGTTCTCCGCAGAGCCGCAAACGTTGACCACGCCGCCAGCGCCACAGGCTTCTCCGTCGGGGCAGCCCGGGCATTGGATCAGCCCGCCGTCGACTTCGGCACCGCAGCCGTTGGAGACGACACCGCATTTTCCGGCACAAGCCTCTTGAGCGCTGAGGGGTTCGCAGCTGGGCGGGATGCCGCACAGGCCTTCGCCCTCGGCGCCGCACACCTCGCCGTCGGGGCAACCACCTGCCTCCGCGTCGCAGTCCAACACACCCCCGCAGCCATCACCGATCTGGCCGCACAGGGCACCGACGTCGGCACAGCTCGTCACGCGGCCAGGGCAGTCGTTGCTCACCCCGACGTCGCACTGGAACGCTTCCTGCGCGCCGCAGACTTCGCCTTCGGGGCAAGTTCCGCAGTCGTACGTTCCCCCGCAGCCATCCCCCTCGGTGCCGCACTCCTTGCCGTCGCACACCTCGCTCTTGGGTTGCGGTTCGCATAGCTCAGCTAGCGACGTGCAAACGTTGTGGTCGACGATGCCGCATTCCTCGCCGTCGGCGCACCCGCCGCAATCCGCCAAATCACCGCAGCCGTCGGCGATCTGACCGCACTCTGCGTCCAGCTCGGTGCAGGATTTGGGCTGACATTCGTCTTCGCCAGCGACCAGCAAGGTGTCGTCCGTCGCCGATCCGTTGCTGTCCTGCGGGTCGTCGTCCGAAGTGGCGCCGTCAGGGTCTTCGACTGAGCCGGCGTCGAGATCGGACGTGACGGCATCATCTGAGTTGACCGTCGGTGAGCCGCCACATGCGACGAGCGTGCCCGCGGTCCAGGCGAGGGTCGCCAGAGGACGACCGAATCGTAGCAGCGTCATGAGTTTCATCGGAACGACCGCCTTCGCACCAGGAACAACCCACCCAAGAAGGCCAAGAACCACAGCTGACTTCTCCCGTCGCTGGGCGCCGTTCGACAGCCGCAGCCCCCATCGTCGCCCGACTCCGCGTCGCCACCGGAGGTACTTCCGGCATCGCCGTCCAGCGCGCCCACGTCGTCCGTTTCGGCCCCGTCGTCGGTGGCCGCGTCGTCCACCCCCAGGGCATCGTCGGCGGCGCTGCCGTCATCGACGCCAGCGGCGGGGTCGCTTGCGTTGCCGCTAGCGTCCGTGCCACTGGCATCGGTTCCGTCGCCGGCGTTATCCCCTGGTGCGCCCGTGCCATCGCCGTTGGCCGTGCTCGCGTCGGCGGACATGCCGTCGACGGTGCTACCGTCGCCACTGGCGCCCGCATCTGAGGCGCCCATCGTGGAGCCCGTGTCGGTCGTCGCGACGTCCGTGCCGGTGACGTCCGTCCCGTCGGTGGCTGCCGGATCCGTGCCAGTCGTGCCCGCTCCCGCATCGGCACCGCTCCCACCAGTCGATCCGTTGCCGCTCTCGACTTCACATCCGTTCGCGCTATCGCCGTCGAGGTCTTCGTAACCCGCCGCGCATTGCGTGATGACGCAACTGCCGCCGGTGCAGCTCGAGGTTGCTGCTGGTAACTCACAGATCACCCCGCACGCACCGCAGTTCAGGGCATCGCTCGCCAGGTTGGCGCTCGGGTACTCGCACCCGGTCGTGGCCAGGCCGTCGCAGTCTTCGAAGCCTTCTTCGCAGCTGGCGATGCTGCACTGTCCGTCGATACACGCTGGCACTGCGAGCGCTGGTGCACAGGGTACATTGCACCCGCCGCAACTGCTCGCGTCCTCCAGGATGCTCGTTTCACAGCCTCCGCTCGAGTCGCAGTCCGCCAGCCCCGGTGAGCACAGACTTTCGACACAGGCTCCGTTGATACAGCTTTGCTCGGCAGTGCAGCTGGTGTCGCAATCGCCGCAATGATTCGTGTCGGTGGCAAACCAGACTTCCTCGTACTCGCAACCGTCGAGCGGCTCGCCATTACAGTCCTGGTAGCCGTCCTCACACGCTGCAGCGACGCAAACGCCATCGACGCAATCACTGGACGCGCCGCAAGCGTTCCCGCACGCGCCACAGTTGTCGTCGTCGCTGGCAAGGCTCGCCTCCGTGGTTTCGCAGCCGCTGCTCGCATCGCCGTCGCAATCGAAGAACCCAGCGTCACAATCCAAGACGACGCAACTGCCGCCTTCGCAGCCCGGGGTTCCGTTTTCGGCCGTGCAAGCGTTGCCACAAGTCCCGCAATTGGCGACGTCCGCGTTGAGGTCCTGGTCAGTGTTCACTTCACCCGGGCAGGCGTCGAACGCGTCGATCACGCCGTCGCCATCGCTGTCGGCGTCGTAGTCCGTCACCACCTCACTCGACTCGATGGAGTAGTCGTTCAGGCCGACGTTGTAGGTGAGCTCGGCGGTGTTGAAGTAGGTTCCGTATTCCGGCAGGCTGATCGTCAGCTCTCGCGTTTGAACTTCGTCGACACCCAGATTGCCGAGCTCCCAGGTGACGACGCCAGTGTCGAAGGTGCCACCCTCGGAGGCCGCGTCGAACACTGCTCCGCCCGGCAGAGTGTCCGTCATCGTGGCGCCTAACACCACCGTGGGGCCGTCGTTGGTGACGGAGAAGGTGTACGTCACGCTGCCGGTGGTGGTGACTCGGGGGCCGCTCTTGCGCAGCCGGATGCGCGACTGTCCATCGCGTGTGGCACACGGTGCTTCGAATAGTGAGTTGAGAAACACGCGTGTGCCCCAGGAGTCGGGGTTCTCGGACAGGGGAACGTTGGTCTTGTACTCGTGCCCTCCGAGGTAACTCACCTTGCCCACGCCGCCGCAATCCAGCCCTTCGCTCCCCGGACAGGCCCCGTCGAGAAAGCCCGTCATCCAGACGTCGTTCACTCCCACGGGCGTGCCCTCTTCGGTCAGCATGACGATGTCGTTGGCCTTGTAGGACTCGCCATCGGGCAGGGTGTAGGCCGGTTCGCTGCCGCCGACGGTGCCGTACGGCCCGTCGATCTGCACGAACGGCGAATCGCTGTGGAAGTAGTCGACCGTGCTCGGTTGGTCGCCGATCTCGAATCCCTGGGTCGTGAGAAACAGCCCGTTCGTCAGGTCGTTTTCGAAGGCGTTGACAGCCTGACACTCAGCGAAGAAGTGCACGGCGTGGTTGAGGAAAGACCGCACTTCGGCGACGACTTCGGGCCCGTCCTTGTTCACGTCGCGTGCATCGTTGACACCCCAATGCATCGACATCAGCTGGCAGTAGACCGGGTCGCCGTCCTCGTCGAAAAGCGCGCCGTCCGCTTGATTCGTCGTCGTGCCAGCGACTTCAGCGGGAGATAGCATGTCCGGGCTGTCGTTCGCCCAATCCAAGCTTCCCGTGCTGTCGGGGATCTGGGCTGCCTGCACGTAGCCGCGAGCAATCTTCTCGTTGCCGTCGGCGAACATCGCAATGTTCGGCGCGGCAACCAGGGTACGCGCGATATTCGCGCTGAAAGGCGCCGTCGCGCGATGCACCACCGTCGTCGGGTGCGACGAGATCCAACCCTCGACGACCGCCAGCGCCTCCGTCGAATCCTCGGGGGAGATCACCCAAGGGCCACCACGGTATCCGTGATCGGTAATGACGGTGTCAGTCGTCACATCCACGGAACTGGCGGTGAAGTCCGCTTCCAGGTAGGCCTTTTCGTCGAGAATTGCCCAATGTACCGGGATGTCATTCAGCAGGAGTTGGTACACCAGACCGTACGCGAGGAACATGCCTTCGTCCTGGTAGTCGGTGTCCATCGGAATGATCAGCGTATCGCTGCCGAATGTCTCTGCCTGGACCGGGGGCGAGCTGAAAAGCATCGCCGCGCAGGCCGTCGTTAGGATGAACGTTCGTTTCATACTTCTTCTGCGTGTTGTACGGGCAGGTCTGCGCACTGCTTCGTCACCCAAGCTCCGTCTCTCAGCCTTACGTCCTTGCTCGTTCAGAGCTAACACTTCGCTTCGGGTCTGATGACTTGCGTCATGTTTCGGGTCGGGACGGGGAGGGCGCAGGGCCGCCGGTTATTGGCACGACGGAAACGCGGCCTCGGTGCGTGTGCGTGAGCCAGTGCTGCTGTCGCGCAACGCCTCACCGAAACGGCGATCTGGTCGTCGCGCGAGTACCAGTTCCGCAGACGCGCGCACGGTCGAAGGCACGGATCGTGTTTCGTGCCCCAAGCTGGCACTCCCACTCGACGCGCCGCGGTAGGGGGCTGTAGGAGAGGCGTTGCGCTGCGGCGCGCAGCCGCCATGGCGGGTGGCAACGCGGTCAGCCTGGCGAACGGCATCACCGCCGAACCGTGGAACAAAAAAGGAGCGGAGACTCCGGTATTCCGGAACCTCCGCTGCACTTTCGATTCATTGCAGAGCTCGGCTCTCGTGAGCCGGACTCTGCGGGCTTCGTTTCACCAGGTCGCGAAGTACGCCCACGGGTAGTCACCCGCGGTCGTCGTCACGCAGTAGCCGCCGTCTTCGCTGGGCGGCAGCGAGCTCCAGTTGCCGTTGTTGCAGTTCA
>JBNKZR010000456.1:0-5851 GCA_050301735.1 Polyangiaceae bacterium
AAGGAAGGTGAGCTTCCAGCGCCGGGGGGAGCGGTCGAAGCTCAGCAATCAGAGGCGCCCACCGACGCAAAGCCGGCCCATCCAGAGCGCGCGGCGGGTTCTTCTGGATCGGAGGAAACACCATGAGGGTCGACTGGCGCGCCTCGCTGGCGGTCCTGCTGGGAAGCGTCGTGTTTGCCTGTGGCGCTACCACGCCAGAGGCGGAAGAACCCGAGCAGCAAGTCACTGGGGTCGCCAAGGGGGCCGAGCTGTCGCGCTGCGAATTCAAGGGACGAGAGGATCGCATTGCGCACAGCAGCCGAGGTCCGGGTGCCAAGCATCCGAACATCTTCAAGACCTATGAGGTCTCTTTGGAGTCCAAAAAGGGGAAGCGCGTCTTGCGCTGCCGCCAAGTGGACACGAACCTCGACGGTATTCGGGATGTGATCCGCACCTACACGGATGACGGGCAGCCGCTCGATGAACAGAGCGACACCGATTACGACGGTCGGATCGACACGTGGATCAGATTCTCGCGCGGGCGGGTGTTGAGAGAGTCTCGCGATCGCAATCGTGACGGCAAGCCAGATGAATACCGCATCTACTCGAACGGGAGACTGTCGCGGCTTCAGCGCGATTCGGACTTCGACGGGAAGCTCGACCGTTGGCAGGTTTACGACGGGGAGCGCCTCCACCGGGTTGGGGTCGACTTGGACGGCGACCAACGAGTCGACCGCTGGTATCGAGATGCGGAGATGAAACGCCTTCAGGAGGCGGAAGAAGAAGAAGAGGTGGGCAATGCTTCCGCCGGGGGCGCCACGCCGAGCGCAGCTGCTTCGCCGGAGCCCGCCCCGGGCCAGAGCGCCTCCGAAGCGACTCCAGCGAAGTCGGACACTGCCGCTCCGGAGGGCGCAGGAGAAAAGGTGCCCGCGGTAGGCGAACCAAAAGGAAACGTCGGCCAATGACGCGAGTCCCCCGTTGGGTCGAGCCGCTGCACAGCCGTGGGCCTTCGCTCATGCGGGCTCTAGGGCTGCGATGGTCCTGGCTTTGAGTGCCAGGATTTGGCTTTCCCCGAACGGTCGCAGCCAGTAGCTTCCGGCGCTTCATGGCTGAGGAACGACTGCAGAAGATATTGGCGCGCGCCGGAGTGGGCTCGCGGCGCTCGGTCGAAAGTTTGATCGAGGCCGGGCGCGTCAGCGTAGACGGCAAGCGCGTGACCGAGTTGGGAACCAAGGCCGACGCGCGCCGGCAACGTATCGAGTTGGACGGCAGACTCCTCGAGCCGGAACCGCTGGTGTACGTGTTGCTCCACAAGCCGCGCGAAGTGATGTGCACGGCGCGCGACCCCGAGGGGCGCAGCACGGTGATTGACCTCGTTCGGGACGTCGGGGAGCGCGTGGTGCCCGTCGGGCGTCTCGACTACCACACGAGCGGCGTGCTGCTGTTGACCAACGACGGTGACTTTGCAGCCGCGCTCGCGCACCCTCGCGAGAAGGTGGAGAAGGTTTACGTGGCCAAAGTCAGAGGCTTGGTCGACGAGGAGTCGCTCGTGCGGTGGCAAAGCTCGATCACCATCGACGGTAAGGCCACTCGCCCCGCGAAGGTGCGCCGACTGCGGACGGAAGGGGACAAGACTTGGATCGAAGTCACACTGCAAGAGGGCAAGAACCGTCAGATCCATCGCATCGGCGACGCGGCTGGGCATCCCGTCTTGCGTCTGGCGAGGGTTTCGTTCGCTGGCATCAATCACGAGGGACTTCGCCCCGGTCAGTGGCGCTACCTGTCGAAGGATGAGTTGACGTTGCTCAAACGCGCCCACGGTGTGCCCGCGAAGATCCGACCGGCACCGGCGCTTCCCAATGCGAAGGCGGTACGCAAGGAGCGCGCAAGTGGTCGCACGCGGGGCCAGAAGGCCGTCGCCGCGACGCCTCATTCGCGGCTGAGTGCGAACAAGCGAACGAAAAAGTCGCCAAAGCGGGAACAGGGCCACGCCCAAACGGAACCGCGTTCCAGTCCGGGTACGGCGCGCGGCGCGAAGAAAGGCCGCCGCGCCGCCCGACCGCCACGCGAAAAGAGCTGAGGCGGCGCGCAAGACGCCGCGAGCGGACGCGACCCTGTGCAAGGCGCGAGGACGTGATCGTCGTGGTGCGCACCAACGCATGTCACGAGGTGATCGCGCCAGGTCACTGATGCCGCCCAGGCTGTACCGTCAGCCTCGGTTGTGGATCAAGATCCGGGGGCCATCCCTGAATAGGACGTTGATCTTCTGATCTTCCACCACGGCCATCACCACACCGTCACCGAACTTCTTGTGGCTGATCAGCTGCTGCGGAGCGAAGCGGGCGCTGATGGCGTAGGGAGCAAACAGCGATCGCTCCTTGCCTGCGACCTGCTGCTGCCAGTCGGTGGCTTTGGGCGCCGACTTCGCGCTGCGTGTGGACGGCTTCCTTGGGTTTTTTGGCCCCAGAACACTGCCGCCCTTGGGAGCTCGATAGTTGTGTTGACTGTGGCAGGTTTCACATTCCACCCGCTTGGGGGCACCAGCCACCGTCGCCACGACCCGATGAAGCAGGTCGAGACGACACTTGGTGCACCACGCATCGAGTTCGTCACCGGCTTTGGCCACGATTTCGTTCCTTCTTCGATTTGGGGTCAGTCCTTCGACGAGGTCGAGCCTGGGGACTGCCCATCTTTGTCGACGCCTGTTTCGGCATCGCTGCTGCGCTTCACCTTCACGCTTCCAGACATACTCGACCGCGAGCGATCGGTACTCGATTGGGGCTTGAAGCGCACCTCCATCTTCACTTCCAACGTCAGCAAACTGAGGGCTTTGGCCAGTTCTTCTCCCAGGTTCGTTCTTTCGAGAAGTTCTCGAACCTCTTTGCTGATGATGCGGTAGACGCCATTCTTGGTCTCGTCCAACTGTGAAAACGTGTAGTTCAGCGCGTCCTTGGGTAACTTGAGCTCGCCCACCAGTTGGCGCAGCGACTCCGAATTGAGATTCTTCGTGCCCGTTTCGATCACTCGCTTGAGCAGCTCCGGTACCACCCGTTCGAGTGGGGTCCGGTCTTCTGGTTCGTGGTCGGGTGGCGTCGACGTCACGATCCGGGGCTACCTCGCTCTGGCGATTGCGTCAAACGCTCTGCTCTGCGGATGTGAAAATCGGGATCCGCTACCATCCCAAAAGGTCCCGGATGAGCCCGTCATCTCGACGGCCGGTGCACGTTCCGCGGAACACTCCCCGCCAGCGCCGCCGGCTGACGCGGGTCTTCGGACGCGGTTGCCCCAGTGTGCTCGCGGCTACCGGAGCTGCCAGGATCCCAAGTTGGACGCCCTTCGCCTCGGCGCACTATGTGGTCCATCGAACGGCTTGGCCCTCGAGCCAGCGTGGACATTCGCACCGAGGGACGACGACGAGGTGGTTCGCGCCAGCCTGGAGAAGGGGGAATGTGTGTGGGCAGTCGCGACATCTGCGACAGTCACCAAGTTCGAGTTGACGTGGGTTGGCGGTGCCAACGTGGTGGCGAGTTGCGAGGTGGAGGGGTTCGGTTGGTGCCCCATTTCCGAGCCGCTGTGCGTCGAACGCCCAACGGAGTTGGCTCTTCAAGTTGGCGAAGAAGCAGGCAAGCCGGCGCCGCAAATTGTCGTTTGGAGCCGCCGGAGCCCACTGCGCGCCGCCTCTCCCGCAGCGACCCCTGGTCAGCCGTGAGGCTCGGCGCCACATACGGTATGGAGTATGGTCAAGCACGTGAACTTCCCCCACCATCAAGACCGACGAGAAGCTGTCCGGCGAGCCATGGGGCGCGGCGCGCTGCTCGTGTTCGCCACTCCCGAGTACATTCGAAACGGTGACGTCGAGCACGAGTACCGGCAAGACTCGAACTTCTTCTACCTCACCGGCCTCGACGAGCCGCAGTCCGCACTCCTGATCACTGCCGGTCCGGAACCCAAGTTCATCCTCTTCGTTCGTCCACGCGACAAGGCGCGGGAGATTTGGGACGGTCCGCGCGTTGGGGTGGAGGGCGCGAAGGAGTTGGGGGCGGACGAGACGTATCCGATCTCTGAACTCGAGCAGCGTTTGCCGGAACTGCTCGCGTCTCACGAGCACCTCTACTTCAGGCTCGGCCTCTCCGAGCAGCAGGATGCGCAAGTGATTCGTGCTCTGGGCAAGTGCCGTCGCATGGCGCCCAGAGGTGATGGACCGCCATCACACCTCATCGACGCTTCGACCGTCATCAATCCTCTGCGCTTCAAGAAGACGGAGACGGAGCTGACCGCGATGCGTCGCGCGATCGAAGTCACAGGCGAGGCTCATCGGGCCGCGATGGCGGTGGCGCGTGCTGGGCGCTACGAGTACGAATTGGAGGCCGAGTTGCGCCTCGTTTTTCGGCGTGCTGGGAGTCAACGGCCAGCGTACGCGCCGATTGTGGGCTCTGGTCCCAACGCCACCATCCTGCATCACATCCGGAATGATCGGCAGATGCTGGACGGCGAGCTGGTGCTCATCGACGCTGGCTGCGAGTTCGACTACATGGCGTCGGACATCACACGCACCTTTCCCGTCTCGGGCAAGTTCAGTGACGCGCAGCGCAAGCTGTACGACGTCGTGCTCGCCGCGCAGCATGCCTCGTTCGAGGCAATTCGCTCTGGTGTTACCCTCAAGGACATACACGCTGCTGCCGTGGCGGTCATCGCATTGGGCTTGGTGGACCTCGGGCTGATCGAAGGCCCGTTAGAGGCGGCGATCGAAAAGGAGCGCTACAAGCGATTCTTCATGCATCGCACGGGGCACTATCTCGGAATGGACGTTCACGACGTGGGGCCGCGCTTCGCCGCCGGGGAGCCGCCCGCGTTGGAAGTCGGCGCAGTGATCACAGTCGAGCCCGGCATCTACGTTGCAGTGGATGACGAGACGGTGCCCGAAGCGTACCGCGGGATCGGAATACGTATCGAGGACGACGTGCTGGTCACCGATGGTGGTTATGAGAACTTGAGCGCACACATTCCCTCCCGGGCAGAGGACATCGAAGCGTTGGTCGGCGTGGGTAACTGATTGTCTGATGCGTCGCATTCACTTTCACCATGCGCTTCTGGCGCTGGGCTTGTCGGGCTCCGTGGGGCACGCTCGAGCGGGGGCGGTGCGGACGAACGACGGGGCAGCCTCGACTCAGGGCACTGCGCCAAGCGAGGACCGCGCCGAAGCGCCTGCTGACGAGCCGGCACCTGCCGCGCCGAGGCTGCTCGTCGACGGTGGCTGTACTTGGCCGTGCTACGTGCACATCTTTGCCGGGTTTGGTGTCGGTAAGGGATTGCGCCTGAACAACCCTTTCCGGTTACAAACCCAGCTCGGTTCCTCTCCGCAGTCGCTCTCTGCGACCGCCACGACGTTGGACGTGGAGGTCGCGGCACTGCTCGGCAATCCCAGCGGTTGGCACCATGGGCTGGCCCTCGCTTCAGCGATTGCGTTGGAGGGGGTGCCTCAGCAGGTGGTGGTGCCATCCTATGCCACGGCGCTTCCCTTGGGTCCGCGGTTTTGGTGGCGAGGGCGTTTGGGGGTTGCGCTGGTCACGCAACCCGACTTCAACGCGGGGCTCGAGTTGGGGACGCAGGTCGTGGCGCTCATGCGGGCTGGGCTCGGAGCCTATTTGGGCGTGGTTTACGCCCACTACTGGGGAGCGGCCACCGACCAAACTCAAGCCACCTCCATTCCTATCGTGGCTGCGCAGGTGGGAGCCACGATGATCTACGAGGTGTTGCCATGAGACGCGCACCTCCCGCGGTTCGCCGCTGGCTACTTCTGTTCATGGCGTTGGCTTGTTTGGCACCGACGCCAGGAGACGTAGGTGGTTGTGGTCAAGCAGTCGAGGACCTG
>JBNKZR010000457.1:0-5845 GCA_050301735.1 Polyangiaceae bacterium
CTCACCTGCTCCCAATCCTCCGCCGCAGGACGAATCTCGAAGCGAGCCAACAGTTGCTTCAGGCTTTCGCCCAAAGCGTACAGATCAGCACGCGCGTCGAAGACGCCCCCTCCGCGCAGCTCCGGAGAAGCATACTTCCACGTTCCTGAGAAAGCGTTGCTGCTCGTCCCGAGCGGGCGAGCACATCCAAAGTCGATCAGTACGCCGCGCCCACGTCCGTCCACCAGGATGTTGGACGGCTTGACATCTCCATGACCCAAGCCTTGTCGGTGCAAGAACCCCAGGGCTGAAAGCACATCCAGAACCACAGTTCTGATCTCCTCCCACCCCTTGCCCGGCGCGTACTCGTCCAAGGTAACCCCCGACACAAAGCGCGAAACGAGATACTCAGTCGGGGGCGACTGAGCGACGTCGAAGCCGAAGTCCTGCGGAACACTCGCGCACGGGTGTGTCAAACCGCGCAACACCGAGAACTCGTGTCGCATCACCTCGGACAGCGCACGGTGTGTCAACGTCTTGATTGCCACGTGACCGCCCCAGAGCGTGTCCGTCGCGAGATAGGTTCTCGCGGTGGCGCCCTCCCCCAGTGCCTCCTCGATCACGTAGCGAGAGGAAAGCAGAGTCCCCACGGCCAGCGCGGGCATGGGCGACGTAGCGCCGGCCCTGCTCGCGACTCCTGCCGGCTCGTCGGGTTTGAGGGGCGCGGCTGCGTTGGCGAGCTCCCCACGCGACCCGCCAGCGCCATCGTCGGGCATGTGCCACTGTACCACTAGTTCATGAACGATCAATGTGGAACACATTGGAACAGTTCCAAGGTCGTTCAACATCAAGCCATAAGCTCAATATTGCAGGACAGTTCTACATCTCCCACGATCTGGCGTGCGCTTTGCTCACTGTGGTCATGACGGCGTGACACCGACCTCCGATGCGACGCCGAAGAACCCCAATCCCCCCGACCCCAATCCCCCCAACAGAAAGCCAATCAACATGACCCGCTTATTCCCCTTGACCTGCCTGACCCTCCTGATGTCCGTCGCGTGCTCCGATGGCGGTGCCGATGACAGCACGACGGCTGAAAACGAAGCGCCGACAGAGCAAACGAACGACGCCTCCGGCAGCGCCGACGACTCTGCGTCGGGCACGCAGCTCACCGAATGCGACACGGATGTGCCCGCAGATGGCGAGTGTGACCCCATGGCTGCATGCGCTGCCTACGATCCCGATTGTGAAGGCCAAGACATCGGTGGCGAGCCCGGCGAGTTGCCAGTCGATCCGGATGCAGAAGCAGCTACAGCAGGGAGCGGCCTCGCCGGTGGCACACAGCTGACGATGTGCGATACGAACCAACCCGAAGATGGACTCTGCGATGAAACCGTCGCGTGCGCCGCCTACGACCCCGATTGCGGCTACGAGCCACTCGACTGCGAACAAGACCCGCCGAGTGATGGCATGTGCGATCTCGAAGACGAATGCTGGGGCTATGATCCCGACTGCGAGTGAGCTCACCTGACCCACGGCCAGCCCTGATCTCCAGCGAGTGTGCGCTGTCGCTTGGCGGCAGCGCATGCTCGCGATCCTTGATCGCTTCGAGCTCAACCGGCGACCAAGCTAGAGCCCAACCGTCAGCTACGCTACAACAGACGAGCCCTCGACCATGTTGCGTCCCTCCTCAAAACCATTCCCACGCCTGTTGGCGGTCGTGCCCCTGTTGGGGTGGTTGGCGTTCGTCAGCTGCAGCGCCAGCACGGAGGACGCTCCCCCCTCTGCAGAACAAGACGTCTCCCCGGAGGGGTTTGCCGAGGACGTCGGCTCTGGTCCCGCCGTGGCAACGCCGTTGCCGGAACCGCCTGCACTGACGGATCCGGACTTGTCGCGCATCTTCTTCGACCCCGACGCCGGCGGGACCGGTCTGGCAGGAGTGATCACGGTTGAAGGCGAAAGCGGTTCGGTAGCGGCTGCTGCGCGGGTCATCGTGACCAACCTCGCCACGGGGGCGACGGTCGATACAACCGCCACCGAAGAAGGAGCTTTCGCGGTCGACGTCCCCGCCGTCGATGAGGAGTGGCTCCGTATCGATGTCGAAGTGGGTGATCAGCGCGCCTCCCACGGTACCGTCCTGGTTCAAGCGGGTCTGCTCCCGATAGAGCTGGAAGAATGTGTGCTCCTCACTCCCCCGAGCTGGGCCGTAGAGGGCCCGATCATCGTCGAGAACACCTGCTCAGCGCCCGTCGTCGTTCAGTCCCTCACAGCGCACCCTGAAGGCGTGACGTTCAGCGCGGAGCCCGACCCCACGGAGGCTCCCCAAGAGTTGGCTCCGGGAGACACGCTGACCATCGAACTCGCCCCAGACGGGCGCACGGTAGTTCTCATTCCGATCGAGGTGAACGGAGAGGTACTGCCCTACTCCGTCGTCATCGAGCCGTAGCCACTTGCTCGCAAACCGACGTGCTCTGCAATCTTTCGCCTCACGCCTCCGGACGGCATCGTTCGCCGAACGCTCCTCGGCAGGAGGCCAGTGAGTGACGACGGCCAGCAAACTGAGAAAGTTGGGCAAAGTGTTCCTGTTCACCTTGGGTGGCATTGCCGTCGTTGTCCTGAGCGCGACGCTCGTCGGCTGGCTTCGCTGGCGTTCGCTCACTTCTGAGCTGCGGCAACGCCTGGAGACGGTCGCCGTTGCGCCCCCACAGGCGACCGTCGATCTTTCTGCCATCGAAGACTATCCCCCGCCAGTGCGCCGCTACTTGCGCCAGGTTCTGACGGACAAGAGCCCCGTGCCGCAAGCGGTGCGCCTCACCCAGACTGGAAGCATGAATCTCGGCGACGGGGACGACTGGTCGCCGTTCACTGCCGACCAGTTCGTCGTCTTGCGCCGCCCGGGGTTTGACTGGAACGCCAAGGTGGCAATGGCTCCCGGGCTTTCCGTTCGCGTTCACGATGCGTACGTCGGCGGCAGAGGGTACTTGGAGGCCCGCATTCTCGGGCTAGTGCAGGTAGCGTACTTGGAGGGCACTGGTCCCATCGCAGAAGGTGAACTGATACGATTCTTCGCGGAAACCGCGTGGTACCCCCAAATACTGCTGCCAGGAAATGGCATCGATTGGGAACCCATCGACGACCGTTCCGCCCGCGCCAGCTTGACGGACGGCAACGTGGTTGCTCGACTGACGTTCTTCTTCGGTGAAGACGACCTGATCCGAGAAATCCTGGCAGACGCCAGAGGTCGCAGCGTTGACGGGCAGATTGTGCCCACGCCCTGGCGGGGGCGATTCTCCGACTACGTCCGGCATGGTAACACCTTGACACCGAGCTATGGCGAGGTCGCTTGGGTGCTGCCTGATGGGCCGCTGACTTATTGGCGAGGTCACGTCGCTAGCCTGGCGAGCGAGCTACCGAAGTGAGCTTCTCCCATCTGGCCTGACGCGGAACACCACAGGAACTCGGATCACCCGCTCAGACGGACCAATGCAACGGTGCGCCCACGCAGCGGCAAGGTTGGTCCAACACGAGCAGATTCACGACGCTCCGCCCTCGGCTCTTTGGCCGCGCTGTGAGCAACTGCCGCGCTATACTCGGCGCCACCATGAAAGCCATTGTGCTCACCCGCTATGGCGCCTCTTCGGAGGTGCTGTCCTTGCGCGATGTGGCTAAACCTGAAGTGCGGCCGAGCCAGGTGCGCGTCAGGGTGATGGCCACCACGGTCAATGATTGGGACTGGTCCTTCATGCGCGGCAGGCCCTTCATCTATCGGCTGTTCATGGGTCTGTTCAAGCCACGCGTCAGCATCCTCGGCGCAGAAGTCGCGGGCCGCGTCGAGGCGGTGGGCGCCGACGTCTCTTCTTTCAAGCCGGGCGACGCTGTATATGGAGACATATCCGAAGCCGGGTTTGGCGGATTCGCTGAATACGTATGCGTTGATGAAAACGCACTGGTGGCGATGCCAAACGGCATGTCTTTCACGGACGCCGCCGCCATTCCTCACGCAGCCGGTCTGGCGCAGCAGGCCTTGTTTGACGTTGGATGCCTGGGCGACGATCAGAAGCTACTCATCAACGGTGCGGGCGGCGGCGTTGGCATCATAGGCGTTCAGTTGGCGCAGCGGAAGAACGCTGAGGTCACAGGGGTCGACAGCGGCCCCAAGCTGGAGATGATGCGAGCCGCTGGGTTCGACCATGTGATCGACTACGAGACCCAGGACTTCACCAACACTGCAGAGAAGTATGATCGTATCCTGGACTGCAAAACAACCCGCCCCATTTGGCATTACGCTCGTGCACTGCGTCCCGGAGGCATCTACGCAACCGTGGGCGGTGATCTGCCGCGTCTCCTCCAAGTGCTGCTGTTGGGCCCTCTGCTTGGATTGTTGACTGGAAAGAAATTCCGTCTCGTCAGCCTCAAACCCAACAAGGACATGGAACGGGTGAATGCGCTTTACGCAACGGGCCGACTCAAGCTGGCTATCGACGGCCCGGTCGCCCTTGCGGACGTTCCCGCAGCGGTTGACTACTTCGGTGCCGCAAAACACAAGGGCAAGGTAGTGGTGGAGGTGGGTAAGGACTGACACGCGAAGCACGGCAGCGACGCGGATCGAGCAGCCGTCGGATCGGCAATAGTCTGCCGCAAGTTTCGGGGTGCACGGGTGAGCGCTGGACGCTCGAGGCGACGTGCCCGCACGTGGTAGGAACTCCAGGGACGTCGGGTCGACGTTTTCGATGAGGGTCGGCGAACCCGACGGAACGGAGTCTGCTCGATGCGAGGAGCTCATCGAGCGCTGCGTCGACAACATCCGCTGGTGGGCAGTGCTGGCGAGATGCCCCAAAGTTCGTCCATTGGCCGACACCTCAGCCTTCCCCCGCGGCGCCCGGGCAAAAGATCGCCACGATTCGTCACATGGCTCGCGTCAGAGGACTGAAGCTCCAAGACTGGACTCGAGACTGACAGCACCGGCGAACAAGTCTTTCGCGAATTGCACGGCGCCGAGCTGGGCTCCGTAGCGGTTGCACTTGATGAGCGCGAAGACGCCGAGCACGGCGGGCCAGGTGTCGGGGAAGAGACGTCGAATGACGGCGCCTTTGGCGCGGGTTTGCGCAGAGCTCCAGGCGCGGTAGCCGCTGCTCGGACCCTGGTGTTCGCACAACACGCGGGGGCAATACATGACCTGAGCGCCCGCATCGAGCAGAGAAGAGAGGAACAACGCCTCCTCGCCGCATGGCAAGTCCGCACCCAGGCCGAAACGTTCATCGAAGCGCACGCCCTTCAGCAACGCGGGGCGCAGCGCGATCTCGATGGACGAGACCCCGAGCAGCGTGCGGCGGCTGTGATGGTGCGCAACATTGCCGTAGCGCTTCGTGGGGCGCTGTGAGGTCGCGTCGACGTACTGGAACGTGATCGCAGCGGCCTCGGGATAACGGTCGAACTCCGCCCGCAACAGCGCCGAGATGCCGCGACGGTAGCGAATGTCGTCGTCGGCGAGCAACACGATGTCCCCCTGGGCCGCGTCCAACGCGCGGTTGCGGCTCTTGCTGAGGCCGCGCTCCGCGTAGGACAGCATGCGGTAGCCCTTACCCTCCATGCCGGCGGTGACGAGCCCTTTCGTCACCTGGTTGACGATCAACAGCTCGATGTCCGTGATCGACAACCCCAGCATCTGTCGGATGCGCTGAGGATCGCGGCAATCCATCGTCGCCAGTAGCACTTCTACTGCTGGGGCACGCCGGGACATCGCCACACGATACTCAAGACCGCGGCTCTCGTCGAACGTCGAGCGCGTCGGAAAGTTCCGCCCGCGTCAGGGCCAACTCGCGCGTCAGCTGCGTGACGTAGCCCTCGAAGCGGCGCATGCGGATAC
>JBNKZR010000458.1:0-5832 GCA_050301735.1 Polyangiaceae bacterium
TGCCGCCGGCTTGGCAGCGTCCGTCGCTGGCGAGGCTGCCGCCGGCTTGGCAGCGTCCGTCGCTGGCGAGGCTGCCGCCGGCTTGGCAGCGTCCTTCACGGGTGCGGGGGGCGAAGCATCCTTCGCGGCCGGCTCCCTGCCATCTACCGGGATCCGCCCACCGCATCCCTTGCACTTGATGGCTTGAAGGCGCCCGGCGAATCGCTTCTGCCAGAGTTCGTCCGGAATGACCAGACGGCGCCCGCACTGTGCACATTCGACTTCGTGACCCAACACTCAACCTCGGCTGTTATCCCCTCGGAACAAGCGTCCCCGACTCAGGAGTTGGCGACTTCTGCCAGTCCGTCCTCTTCCAACAAGTCGGCTTCATCGATCTCCGAGAACCAGGAAGCCGTATCCACCGTCTTCGCGGGGGCCTTGTCTTCGGCCGGAGGCTTGAGCGCCACCGACGAAGGCTCAGCGGCCTTCGCTCCCTGCTTGGCTACGGTCGCGGGGAGACCCTCTTCGCCTGCTTCGGACTTGGTGGCCTGTGCTTGGGGAGCCGGGTTGGCGGTGGAGGAGTCCGCGGCACTCGTGGAGCGACGCGCCCGGCGTCGCTCGTCCGAGCTGGAGTCCGGAGACGACTTCGCTTCCGCCTCTGCTGCGGCAGCAGCGTCGTTCTTGTCTGGATCGGCGGCCGTTTCCTCCGGGCGGGGGGCGTAGCCGTGGCGTTCCGCAATTCTGGGAACCACGACTTGATTCCACAGAGTGCCGAGCGGGACGTAGTTGACCAGGACACTCGGCGGTACTGCCGTCAGTAGGTCGCGCTCGGTGAAAGCCTTGTTGGCTCGGCTGTTCTCCAGCGACAGCTTGATGATGTTGCCGAGTTCGGATTTGGGAAGGCGTGTTGCCAACTCCTCTAGTGTGATGCCCTCGACGATGTCCGCGTGGGTCAACAGTTGGTCGGACAAGGCGCGTTCGAGCATGAACGTCACGTGCGACCTGGCGAGTTCCAGATCTTTGGTGTTGGCTGGTGCAACGTTCCAAAACTTGCTTTCCGTGATGTAAGTCCACAACTTCTTCGAGTCCAAGAAGCGAACTCGGTCATCGAGGTCGAGCATGTCGAGCACGGATTGGGCGTCTGTTTCACCCTCATCCAGAGCGATGCGAAGATCTTCGCCGCACGACTTCCAGCTCTTCTTCTGTGCGATGCGCTGCTTGGTACCCGTCGTGAAGACGATGATCTCCGCCCGTAGCGCCGGTTGATCACGCAGCGCCTCCATGAGATCCATGGGAGGGAAGTGTCGGAGAAAGTCCTCGGGGGTGCGTTGTCCGATTTCGAGTCCTTGATCGATCACGTGAGCGAGAAATCGTTCACGACCTTTCTTCAGAGCTGAGCTCCAGTTACGTTCGTTGCCGTCCTTGTTAGCTACTTTCTCCGCTTCACTCATTGTCTTTTCTCGTTATTGGTTCGCGTGGCGTTTAGGGGCGCCCGTGGGGCGACGTGCTCTGTGCTAGTGGGAGGTGATCCTCTGCTTTCCGATCCGAGTTGCCATCTGGGCGATTCTTTCTGGTTCGTCGTATCGGTCAGGTTGGAACGACTGTTTCTTTCGTGAACCCGTCCCGGTTCATTCAGTCTAGATATCAATCGGTCCGAGTCACGTAACAACGCAACGAAGAATTCGTTGGTGAGCAGTGGTGTTGGAAAGGGCGTACACCTTGGGGCGATACTCTCTGATGGTGTGTGTCGGTGCACCACGTGCGGTTTGCGGAGTTTCTCATCATTTGGAGCGGGGTGATGGTGTTGGTGCTCCGTGCACTGGCGGCGGTGTGTTCGAAGTGGGCCGTCGTCCGACAGGGCTTCGGGAGTCGGGTGCGACATCGGTGGGCGTGGCCTGAACTGTCCGCTCGCGGCTAGCGGACGGTCGAGTGAGTGGCGCGAGAGTGTGTGTCGCTGAAGAAAGGCGCCGGTTGGAGCCGTGGGCGACACTCGTCGTGGGTCCGGCTGCGCGTCGCTCTTCTTTTATGGAGTCCCTCGAATGAAACAGGGGGACTGGTTGGAGCGTATTGGGAGCTGGCGGTTCGAGATGACGTGGCCAGACGCGCAGGCTATGAGACAGCCGTGGCCAAGCGGAGCTACTTGCTTGTCGGTGTATTGGTCGCCATTGGTTTGCTGGTGGCGCTCGCCACGACGCGTCCTCCCGCCCTGAAGCAGGGCATCGACGGTAGTGACGAAGGGCCCACCGTTCCCACCGGCGTCGCGGGGGAGCTGGACGTGGCGCGACGTTCGGCGTTGCGCGCGCCCGCGGGGTCGCAGGGGGGCGAGCAGGGGGATGAGGACCAAGCTGGGCAGGGCGCCGTCGCTGCGCTGCGGCAGGACCGCAAGCGCGCCGACGAGATCCGCGAACTGCTCGCAGCGATGTACGCTGGGCAGCTCTCCGGAGAAGCGGACCAGGAGCAGAAATCGGCCAAGGTCGCAGGGGGCGGCGGCAGCCCGCCTGACGCTTCTGTCTCTGTTTACGTCGATCGCATGCTGCGGACCCATTTCGTTCCTGCGGCATCGAATTGCTACGAGCAGCTGTTGGACCGAACAGCTGCCGCGCAGGGGGCAGTCGTGCTCGAGCTTTCGATCATGGGCGATCCCAGCGTGGGTGGTGTCGTCGTCGACGTTGGGTTCGGTGCTGGGACGAAGCTCAGCGACCCGCTGTTTGCGGGCTGCGTGCGTGAGTCGCTATACGCGGTCGTCTTCGACCCGCCTCCCACGGGTCACCCCACGCTGACCGTGCGTCAAGAGCTCGACTTCAGCCCGTAGCGACCGCCGGTCCATTCCGACCGCGGAAACTCGACTCGACCTGCGACTGGCGCCTGCTCTTTCGACTCGCAGTGGATCGATACGCTGGGGCGAGTGAAGGGGAGTGAAACAGTCTTCGACGGGATTGGCGCGGCTCGGGCCGCATGGCACTTTCGCCGCATGCGGTGGCGGCGTTCTTCGAACGAGCGGACTCGAGCGACGGCGCCTACCGTGGCGCCGATGTGCAGGCTCCTCGGCTCGACGCTGCTCCTCGGCTCGACACTCGCGCTCAGCGGTTGCGGTTCGGAGCCCAGTGTGGGTGGAGCAGATACTCGGGCCGACTCCGGGAGGACAGGCGGCGAGGAGGCCGTCGCTGATGGGGGCGGGGTGCCCTCAGCTCGACGCGTCGAGGTGGGACCCGTCGCTGATGGCGGCAAAGGTCGCGATGGAGGCCATCATCCCGACGGGGGTCAGTCCGTCGGGATGAGCGCGGCGTTCCCCGTCGACCCGGCGATGGACGGCTGGGATCCGTCACCTCTACCCAAACTGCCATCGGGGCTCGGTGCAAGAGGCGTCGAGTCACCGCTGTTCGGAAAGGGAAGCACTGTTCCTGGTGAACGTCCCGCCGAGTTCAGTCCAGTTCTACCCGAAGGTCCGGTGTTCGTGACCGTTTGGAGGACGGACCACCGCGGTGCTTCGAACGACCGACAAATCGCGTTGCCGCTCGTGGAGAATGGGAGCTACGACTTCATCGTCAGCTGGGGAGACGGCAAGAGTGACGTCATCACGTCTTGGGATAGCCCGGCGAGGGTGCACGACTATCCGGCTGCGGGCACGTACACCGTTCGCATCGCCGGTATCATTCGTGGTTGGCAGTTTCTGGCGCAAGAGGAGCCAGCTACGGATTTCATCGACTTCGTCCAGGACAGCGCAAAGCTCATCCGCATCGAACAGTGGGGACCCTTGGCGTTCGGCGAGACTACTGGGCAATTCTACGCCGCCTCGAACCTGACCATCTCGGCGCACGATGCGCCCGACCTTTCGCAGACTGCGAGCCTGAAGCTAGCTTTCGCGGGTGCGCGCTTCGAAACTGCTGGCATGGCCGCGTGGGACGTCTCTTCTGTATCCGACATGAGCGGCATGTTTCGTCTGGCTGTCAACTTCAACGACGACTTGTCGTCGTGGGACGTCTCCAACGTTCGTGACCTGAGTCGAATGTTTTGGGAGGCCTATTCGTTCAACCAGGACCTATCGACATGGGATGTGTCGAAGGTGGTCAGTACTCGCGAGATGTTTCGAAACGCTGACGCTTTCGACGGGGATGTCTCGAGCTGGGACGTCTCGAGCGTACGGGACATGTACGGGATGTTCTGGCGCGCGGCGAGGTTCAATCAGGACGTGTCGTCGTGGGATCCTGTGAGCGCGGTCGATACGAGCGGCATGTTCGCCGAGGCGTTTGCTTTCAACCGGGACGTCTCGGGTTGGGATGTGTCGAGGGTGACGAACATGAGTCACATGTTCTGGGCGGCACGTGCCTTCGACCAGGATCTCTCCGAGTGGGACGTCTCCGGTGTGACCGACATGGGAGGCATGTTCGCCGAGGCTTCCGTCTTCGACGGAGACGTGTCGAGTTGGGATGTCTCGAACGTGAAGGACATGCGGTCGTTGTTCAGAAACGCTCGGTTTTTCAATCAGGACCTGACGAACTGGGACGTGTCGAACGTCACCAACATGAACGCCATGTTCGGGGGTGCGTTCCGCTTCAATCAGGACCTGTCGAATTGGGACGTGTCGAACGTCACCAACATGGCCGCCATGTTCTCCTACACCGATCGCTTCGACCAACCGCTGTCAAGTTGGGATGTGTCGAGCGTGACCGACATGAGCGAAATGTTCTGGAAGGCCGTCGCGTTCAACCAGGACCTTTCCGGATGGGACGTGTCGAACGTCACGGACATGACTGCCATGTTTGCGGAAACGTCCGCCTTCGACCAGCCGCTGTCCGGCTGGGACGTTTCCGACGTCACTCACATGGAACGCATGTTCTGGGCGGCGGCAGCCTTCGACCAGCCTCTGTCGAGCTGGAACGTCTCCAGGGTGACCGATATGAACTACATGTTTGCGTTTGCCCCGGCCTTCAATCGCGAGCTGTCGAACTGGGATGTGTCGAGCGTGGCCGACATGAACTACATGTTTGCCGGAGCCGACGCCTTCGACCAAGACCTGTCTGCTTGGGACGTCTCGAACGTCCGCGACATGAGCTACATGTTCGCCGCGACGGACGTTTTCAATCAGGACTTGTCCGCCTGGGACGTCTCGAAAGTGACGAACATGCGTCAGATGTTCGTCCAGGCGGAGGCATTCGACGGGGATGTCTCCGCCTGGGACGTCTCGAGCGTGACAGACATGAGCTCGATGTTTGCCGAAACCACCGCTTTCGATCAGGACTTGTCCGCGTGGGATGTTTCGCGAGTGACGAACATGAATCAGATGTTCGCTTTCGCTTCGGTCTTCGACCAAGACCTCTCGAGCTGGGATGTCTCGAGCGTGACGAACATGGACGCGATGTTCGCGTACGCGCGTGCTTTCAATCAGGACCTGTCGAGCTGGGACGTCTCGAACGTCACGGACATGGGAGGCATGTTTGCCGAGACGGGAGCTTTCAACCAGGACCTGTCCGCGTGGGACGTCTCGCAGGTGCGCGACATGAGTGAGATGTTCGCCTACGCAGCGGTCTTCGATCAGGACTTGTCGGCGTGGGACGTCTCGCGTGTGGAGAGCATGCTCTTGATGTTCGCGAACGTTGCGTTGTCGACCGACAACTACGACCCACTGCTGATTGCGTGGTCTCGAGCCGACGTGCCCGATGGGATTGCGTTTCACGGCGGACTCTCGCGGTACAGCGCCGGCGCTGCCGCCGCCGCGCGCCGTTCGCTGATCCAGGATGATGGGTGGGTGATCGTCGACGGGGGACAGGTGCCGTGAGCATGTCCGTCGACGGGGAGAGGTGCTGGATACCCGAGCCCCACGGGCGTGGTGGCCGACCACTGCCGGGCGCGTGA
>JBNKZR010000459.1:0-5828 GCA_050301735.1 Polyangiaceae bacterium
AGCGTTGCTGGCTCCTCGAAAGCGCAGTGTCCGTGCACGACACCGCCGATCCCTGCGCACCGTATTCATCTCAATTCCGACCGGTCCCGGGCGCTGCCGCTCGCTCGCCTGGTTCGTTTGCTCGTGCGAATACTTGCCTACGCGGTGTCGTTGACCTATCTGGCAACGCCGATCGTGAAACTTCTCGTTCTTGGCCCCGTGTTTGCGCTGCAGCCAGCGCTCCGTTCTGGTGTCCCCCGAGGCATCGACGACCCACGCGACGACAAGAGCAGAGATCGGGCCAATACATGATGACGAAGACTTCCGACAGCTGGAGCCTGGCAGGTGCAGCGATGCTCGCGCTCACGGCACTACTTGCTTGCAGTGACGCGAACGAGCGAATCGATTGCAATGACCTCTTGCCCGCGTCGGAGGCGTCGTTCTCCCAAATACGAGAGCTGGTGCTGTCGCGCGCCAAGGGCTGCGCGGCCAGCGATTGCCATGGTTCGGAAGTGGCAGAGAAGGGCTACCGGTTGGACGAGCCAGCCCTGATCTACGACGAGTTCACCAATCGCATCGACAGCATGTACGCGCAGATCGCTTCTGGAGAGATGCCAGAAGGCGGCCGACGCTGGAGTGAACAGGACTTGCGTCTGGTTCGAACCTGGTACTGCAACGGAGCGAGCCCCAATGACTGACGAGTATCTCTGCGGGCCCGCTCGCTGGCTCCACGCCGCGGTCGTCGTGCTATTCGTCTGCGCGCTGCCCGCGGAAGCTCGTGCCTACCCACAGTACGCTGGTCGCAGCGACTTCAACTGCAGCGACTGCCACTACAACCCCACCGGGGGTGGACTCGTCACCGGCTGGGGGCGCACGAGCCGGGAGTCGAGCTTCGAGCTGGGGGATCCGGATGAGTTTCCCGGTCACGCCGACGTCACAGGCTACGGGGAGTCCCAGCAGCCGAAGTTGGAGTTCGACGTCGGGGCCGATGCTCGCGCGCTCCCCTTGTTCTCCGCCGGCTCGGGACCGACGACGGCGGTCTTCGTGCCGATGCTGTTCGAAGTGGGTGCGGTGGCGAGCTATGGTGGATTGATGGCGTATGTGACGGGAACGCCACGCAAGGGGACGCCGTCGGGCTCGCCGATCGTGCCGTTTTCGCGGGAGCACTGGCTGGGCTACGCGATCACTCCGACGCTGTGGCTTCGCGCTGGGCGAATGGTGCTGCCGTTCGGCATCCGTAGTCCGGACCACACGCAGTACGTTCGCCAAGACTTCGGCTTCGACAAGTGGGACCAGAGCTACTCGGCAGAGCTCGACTGGGTGAGAGACGACATCGCCGTGTCGGCGTCGTTCTTCGTGGGAGACTTATTGGATGAGCCGCCGCGCCTGCGCCCCATCGGTGGCGTCTTGCGCTCATCGTACACCTTCGGCTCGGTTGCCGAGATCGGTGTCAGCGGCCTGATGTCCAAGTCGTCGGCGGTGGAGAGGGTCGCGGGCAGTGTGTTCACGCGCATCCGTCCATTCAGCACGACGTACTTGTTGGGTGAGTTCGCGCTTCAGCAATCGACCCTTCGCGCCCTGAGCCAGGACGTGTCGAACCAGGCAGCGTACCTGCGCGCAGGCTGGTTCGTTCAGACGCCGCTCGATCTGTTCCTCGAGGTGGGCTACCGCGACATCAGCAGCGATTGGGACCTGAGTCGCTATCGCGTGGGCGTTGGGGCGAATTGGCAAGCGCTGCAGTGGTTCGAGTTCATCCCTCAGGTGATGGCCGAGAACGTCGCTGGGGTCGGCACCGACTACGTCCTCATGACGCAGCTGCACTTGCTCTACTGAGACTCTGTCAGGATTGTGCGAGGCGCTCCGACAGGGAGCGACGCTCAGCTGCGGCCCGCACCGGCCCCCGCGACCACCAAATCCACGAGACGTCGCAAGAACTCGCGTCGTCGAGGGGGTGACCATCACTTGGGCACGCTGGCGCAGGAGCAAGGAAAGCTTCGCGGATTTACTCTCAGAGTAGGTGTTCACTCGTCGTGCGCCTCGACTGGACTGGGTCTTGTTGCTGGAGAAGAAAGAGCAGTCACCTCGTGGGCGCCGACTTGCTCGAGCGGCGCACCACGCGCCTGGCCGTCATGCCCGCAAGAATTTCGCAAAGCACCGAGGGCGGCTCGCTCGACCGAGAGTTACACTCTACGGATCGCGCCGCGCGGGCGTACACTGCCGCAACAATCACATGGACCACGTTACCCTACAGCGCGACGCGTAACAGGCAATGCCGAAGCCACCCGTTCCCATTCTGCACGCGGACTCGAACCGTCATGATCGAGACTTGGTTCGCAACGCCTTGAAAGGGTGTGAGGCGGCGTTCCGAGTCACCTGCGCTGCGTCACGCGGTGAGCTCGAAGCTCACCTAGCTGAAACGGACTATGCGGCAGTCATCAGCGACCTGTCCCTGCGCGACGTGCCCAGCCTGGGTGTCCTGGAAATCGTTCGGACCAAGAACCCAACCTTGCCGGTGGTGCTTCTGACGGGCTCCGGTTCGGAAGAGCTTGCGGCCGAAAGCATCAAACGAGGTGCCGCCGACTACCTCAGCAAGAAGAACGTTCGGCAACTACCCGCGGTGCTTCGTCGTGTCATCACCGAAGCACGAACGCCCTCGGCGCCTTGGGAGCGAACCACCGCGCTGCGTGGCCTCGTCGATAGTGTGAACGCCGTCGTGTTTTCCGTGGACCGATGCTACCGCTACACGAGCTTCAACGCTGCGCACGCCGCAGCCATGCAAGCCTTCTACGGCGCGCACATCAGTGTGGGTGCCAACTTCCTCGACCACATTACGGTCGCCGCAGACCGCGAGGCCATCCAACAGCATTTCGATGGAGCACTCGCTGGAGAACACATCGCCGACGAACCGGCCTCGGCCGACCTGCAAGACGCGCGGCACACCTTCCTAGCATCCTACGATCCAATCGAGGATGCTACCGGTCGCATCGTCGGCGTTGCGGTCTTGGCTCAGGACATGACGGTACGACTCGCCGCAGAAGAAGCGTTGCGAGATAGCGAGCGAAGACTCGCAGAAGCGCAACGAATCGCGCACATCGGGTACTGGGAACGGGATCTTCGAGCGGGGCACATGACTCTGTCCGAGCAAGCGTGTCGGATCTTCGGAATCGCCCCTGAGGCGGTTCCGGTCGACTTGGCACGCTGGCATCGACGCTGGCTCGAACTGATCCATCCCGAAGACCAGCCCCGCGCCGCCAAGGCCGCTGCGGATGCGCTAGCTGGAGGTCCTCCCTACAACCTGGAGTATCGTGTCGTTCGCCCCGGAGGCGACGTCCGGTTCATCCACAGCGAGGCAGACGTGAGGCGGGACGCTGATGGTCAACCGCTCTCGATGCTCGGCATGATGCAAGACATCACCGACTACAAGCAACTAGTGGACGCCCTACGCGAGGCAGAGCGAGAAACCCGCCGCCGCGAGGAGCACTTCCGCTTGCTCATCGAAAACGCATCCGACTTGATCATCGTGACCGACAACGAGGGCACCATCACGTTCGCGAGTCCATCCGCTGAGTCCACGCTCGGGTACGCTCCAGAGGAGCTGATCGGCAAGAACGCCTTCGAGATGATTCATCCCGACGATGTGCTCGCTGCAGTTGCGGCATTGGCCCAAGCGGTAGAGCAGCCGGCGTCCGCGGTGACCGTCGAACACCGCACGCGCTGCAGGGACGGACATTGGGCGGTCATGCAGACGGTGGAGCGCAGCATCCCCGGACAGTCCTCCGCAGGGTTCGTCGTGCAGAATTCGCGCGACCTTTCCGAGCGCCGGAAGCTCGAAGAGCAGCTACGACAGTCACAGAAACTAGAGGCAATTGGGCAGCTGGCGGGGGGCATCGCCCACGACTTCAACAACGTGCTTGCGGCGATCATGCTGGAGGTCGCCCTCATGAAGCTCAACGCCGTGCCCGAAGGAGTGCAGGCCGGCTTGACCCAGGTTGAGGACGCTGCCCAGCGAGCTGCCAACCTAACCAGGCAGTTGCTCATGTTCAGCCGACGCCAAGTCATGCAGCGGCGCACGCTGGACCTCAACTTGGTGGTGGTCGGTCTTTCCAAGATGTTGACGCGAATCATCGGAGAGGATGTCCGACTGCAGCTCGCACTGCACCCGGAGCCACTTCCGACCCATGCGGACCCAGGCATGTTGGACCAACTACTCCTCAACTTCGCCGTCAACGCGCGGGATGCGATGCCCGAAGGCGGGGAGCTGTTCATCAGCACCGCGCCGGTGGTGGTCGATCAACGGACGGCCAACGACTACCCCGATGCAGAAGCAGGGCGCCACGCGTGCCTCACCGTTCGCGACACTGGAGTTGGTATCCCGGAAGAACTCCGCCAAAGGGTATTCGAGCCGTTCTTCAGCACGAAACCGGAAGGCAAGGGAACAGGTCTGGGCTTGGCGACCGTGTTCGGTATCGTCAAGCAGCATCAGGGCTGGATCCAACTGGACAGTGCAGTCGGCGAAGGAACCACATTTCGCGTTTTCCTTCCACTGACCGAAGCCACACCCGCCGCGACGCTCGATGAGCAAGAGCGCCAACGGCTCAAGGGAACCGAAACGGTCCTGGTCGTCGAAGACGAGGTTCGCGTGCGACTACTGACGTCGACGCTGCTGGAACGCTATGGCTACGAAGTGCTGCAGGCTGCAGATGGTGACGCTGCCCTGAAGTTGTGGGCCGAAAAAAAGACGAGCATCGGCCTCTTGGTTTCGGACTTGGTATTGCCTGGCACAGTGAGCGGTCTCGATCTGGCCCGGCGATTGACGACCCAGGTTCCAAGTCTCAGAGTGCTGTTCATGAGCGGCTACAGTACGGAGTTTGCAGGCAAACAGCTCGAGCTTGGTGCGAGCAAGAACTTCCTACCCAAGCCATTCACTCCAACCCAGCTACTCGAAGCCGTTCGAAAGAGCCTTGACGGTTGAATCGGACGCCATGGCGATCGCTGCAGCGCCGCCTTGGGGGGTTGCAAGCATCCGTGCCCCGGAGGCCACGCTGACGAGATACTGGTCGGAGATGAGGCCAGCCCCGAAAGTCGTCGTGCTCGCGCACCAACACAGTCGGAACGTGGCAGAGCCACGGCTGATCGGGTCGGCGCCGTGCCGCAGATGTTGCGTTCGACGCCTGCCGCGCGCGGAAGGCTGCGCATGCAAGCGGTCGCTCGCGCTTGGTCACCAGTGATCCGGCAACTGGCAGAATCGCGCGCCAACGAGCGCAGGTCGTCGACGGTGCCACCGACCACACTGTGGCACGCGCCTTGCTCTTCGACATTGAACGACACCCTTGGTCATCGAGCCCCGGTCCCACCGACGCACCGCGGCACGGGTCGACGGCCGAGGGTGTCCGAAAACAGCCGCGCACGTCAGCAACCAGCGGCCGGCACCCGGAGGCAAAGTAATGAAGAAGGAAACCAGACAGCGCGCCGACAACCTGTCGATGAAGAATGTGATGATCGTCTTGACGGCGATCGGTCTCGTCGTCGTTCCCATCTTGTGGCTGACGGGGCACCTGACGTGGGCCATCGCCATCTCACTGCTCGTTGCGATGCTCGTGCTCGAGGCTGCCCTCATCGACCTGCCGGGCTTGACCTATGCGCAACTGGAGAAGATGAAGGGTAAAAGTAAACAAGGCGCAGGGTCATCCGAAGCGGATTCTGGCCACGCCAAGGGATGATGGCCGCGTCACGCTCGTGTCCCCCTACGCGGCTTCTTCCTCGTCGGTGTCTTCCTCCACACTGGCGCTCGTTCGCCCGACGTGGATGGGGCGGAATCCGTACTCGCGCAGATCGGGATCGCGCTTACC
>JBNKZR010000460.1:0-5810 GCA_050301735.1 Polyangiaceae bacterium
TCATTCCTCGCCCCCGTGGCGTCCGCCCCGGAATCACTCGATGAACCGGTCACTCCCCCAGCGGACGGCTCCGCGGCTGCAACTGAAGCGCTCCCACGTCGTTGGCCGGCAGTCTCTCCAGCGGCGCCTTGGGGAGCAGCCGGCTCTTCGTTTTTAGCGGCGCTCCCGGTGGTCCCGACGCAACTCAGCACCAAGCCTGCGACCACCGCGGCAAGCACCCAACCACCGACACGAGGGAACTCGCCATCGACCCAAGCCGCCGCCGGTCGCCGCGGCACGGTCGTTTATCCTCCACCCTCCACGACGCTGTGCTCCTTGCCGTCGTAGCGATAGAGGATGGGCTGCGACTCCTTCTTACTGCGAAGCACGACCGGGCGCTTCCACAGTCGATTCAAGGCCCGCATCGCCTCACGGCCGTAGTCATCCCTGAGGTCGATCCCCCGGTGCTCGTGGTTCAGTAGCAGCTCGCCGCGATTTTCGAAGTTGGAGTCCTCGACCAAGATGAACGGGTTGCCCATGTTGGTGAGCTGGAAGAGCAACTTCTCTTTGACCTCCTTGAACTTTCGAGAGTGGATCTCGTAGCGCTCGTTTCGCGGCGACCATTCGAAGGTGAACAACTTGTGCTGCAGCGCGAACTCGGGAGTCAGGAACTCGTCGATGAACGTCACGTCGTTGTACAACGCTCGCACCTCGAAGACCTTCTGCCGGCCGAGGCCCAGATGTTGGTTCCAGCTGGCTTTGCGGTCGAGACTGTCGACGGATTCCCACTCTTTGCCGAACTGTCCTCGGTCCCAGCGTTCCTCGATGCTGCGATAGAGTTCCACCCCGAGCTTGTAGGGGTTGAGCCGTCCACCACTCGTCGCCATCACGGCGGCGTTGTTGTCGGCATAGTCGAGGATTTCGCTGGCGTCGCACACGCGCTCCGTCATGAGCTTGGAGTGCCAGTAGGAGGCCCAGCCTTCGTTCATGATCTTCGTCTGCATCTGCGGCAGGAAGTAGTACGCCTCGTCGCGAATGATGGAGACGATGGCACGCTCCCAACGCTCTAGCGGCGCGTGCTCGATGAGGAATGCCAACACGTCACGCGCCGGCTCCTTTGGCACCTTGCCCTTCTGAGTGGCGCGACGTTCCTCCATCCGTTGCTTCTGCTCTTGCAGGCACTCTTCCGGATTGATGAAGGAATCCATGTATTCCTTCGCCTTGAGCTTGGGCACGACCATCTCGACCGGACCGCTCTCCTCCTCGTCGACCTCCGGGGCCGTTCTGACCACGAACGGTGACCAGGGGTCAATCAGGTTCTCCAACGACAGGCAGTGGTCGATCAGTTCTTCCACGGGTTCGAGCCCGTAGCGGTCGATGATGCGGCGAACCACCGACCCGTGGTTGGCCATCTTGTCCACCCACTTGCGGTCGGGCTCGTAACTTGCCCCGCCGCCCACCGGGGAAACGACGGTCCCCGAGACGTCCAAATCCGTGGAGCGAAAGCTGAAGTTGTTCTTGAAGAAGTCGACGTGCCCGTAGACGTGGCACATGACCATCTTCTGATCGGTCAGGCTGTTGCCCTCCAGCAAGTAGGCGATCGCCGGATTGTTGTTGATCACGAGCTCGTAGATCTTGCTCAGACCATATTCGCTGCTCTTGCTGAGCTGCTCGTACTCCATCCCGAAGCGCCAATGCGGGTAACGTGTCGGGAAACCTCCGTAGGACGCCACTTCGTTGATCTGGTCGTACGGCAGCATCTCGAAGATCGTCGGAAAGAAGTCCAGTCCTTCATCCCGAGCGATCGCCTCGATCTTGTCCTGCTCCCGTGCGAGGTACGGTGGCAGGCGTGTCCTGGTGGCAAACTGGGCCATCTCAGCGCCCCTTCCCCAAAAAGTCTTTGATGCTGTTGATGATCCCTTCCTTGTCGGGGATCTCGCTCGTCACCACGCGTTCGTCTTCCCCCAGGTGCTCACGCAGGTCTTTGATGAATTGACCTGAGCCGTACGGGCTTTCGACCTGGCCGTACGCAAACATGTTCACCCTGGGGAGCAGGCTCTCTTTCATCAACTGCACGCAGGTCAGCGTATCGTCCATCGACCAGTTGTCGCCGTCAGAGAAGTGGAATGGGTAGATGTTCCATTGGTCAGGCGGGTAGTGGTCATCAATCAGCTGATTGGCTAGACGGTAGGCGCTGGAAATCATCGTCCCGCCAGATTCACGGGTGTGAAAGAACGTATCTCGATCGACCTCTCGCGCCACCGCGTCATGGATGATGTAGCGACTCTCGAGGCCGGTGTACTGCCGTCGCAACCAGGTATCGATCCAGAAGCTCTCGATACGGACAATCTCCTTCTGGTCCTCCCCCATCGAACCCGAGACGTCCATCATGTAGATGATGACCGCGTTGGCGACGGGTTCGTTGTGCTCCTTCCAAGAACGAAAGCGCTTGTCCTCGTGCTGCGGAATGATCAGCGGAAATGACGCATCGTACGTGCCCGAGGAGATCGCTCTCTTGAGCGCTTCACGGTAGGTGCGCTTGAAGTGCCGCAGCGACTCCGGCCCAACCCGCCGAATGCCGGTGTAGCGCTCTTTCAAGGAGCGGATGCGGCTCTGCCCCTTGTTCTGAATGTCCGGCAGCTCCAGCTCCTCTCCTAGGATCTCGGCGAGCTCGTCCAAAGTCACGTCGACTTCGATCGCGTGCTGACCTTCGTCTTGCCCAGCCTGGCCCCCGCCATCTCCTTTTTGGGGATCGCCCTGCCCAACGGCGTCGCCCACCTCCCCGTCGCCTTGACCGGTGCCGCCACTTTGCTGATCACCGTAGACGAAGCGAGGGATGTCGATTTGTGGGATGGGGATGGAGACGATGTCTTTCCCCTTGCGCCCGAGCATCTCACCTTGGGTGATGTACTTGCGGAGGTTCTTGCGGATCCTGCCTCGGACGATCTGGCGAAATCGCGAATGGTCCCGATCGATCTTCAGCGACATGTTTGTTGGCCTAATTGGAGTTGAAGCACCCTGCTGCTTATCCGAGTCGTGTTGCGTTTAGAGCATGATGGCAAGGGGCCGCCGTGACAAACGCCCAGTATCAAAATGTAGCGGAGCGTCAGGAACAGATCGAGTCGGAATGGGCGGCGTCAGAACGCCACGGTCATCGCCCAGGATGACGCCAGCGCCGCAGCGCCATGCCACGCGCGTACTCATGGTCATGGGGCACACGCATCGCACGCGCGGAACTGCATGCTGGTCGCTCGTTGCCGTGTGCGGGACGCAATCGATGCAGGCCGGCCCGAGGACTGAAATTGAACGCGAGGTCGCCATCGCTCGACGTGTAGGTGGCGCACCCAGGCGCTTCAACAGCGCGCCGAATGAAGTCTCTCGAGGCCCCTGGCCAACTCCACGTTGCTTGTTAGCGCTCTCAACCTGCCGTGACGAGCGATCGCTCACACCAGCAACGAGCGCTAGCCTCGGAGCAGCCGCGCGGCTTCGAGCGCGGCGTAGGTGAAGATGATCTTCGCCCCAGCACGCCGGAACGCGGTCAGGCTCTCCAACAAACACTTGTCGTAGTCGAGCCAGCCCTTTTCCGCCGCGGCCTTCAGCATCGCGAACTCCCCACTCACGTGATAGACGGCCACCGGTAGCGCCGTCGCTTCATACACGGCACGCACGATGTCCAAGTAGGGCAGCCCGGGTTTGACCATCAGCCAATCGGCGCCCTCGGCTTCATCGGCGCGCACCTCGCGCAACGTCTCCCGCACGTTGGCCGGGTCCATCTGGTACGTCTTCTTGTCGCCAGACCGCGGCTGGGAATCCAGCGCATCGCGGAACGGTCCGTAGTACGCAGATGCGTACTTCGTGCAGTAGCTACAGATGCCGACGTCGGTGTAGCCCGCCTCGTCCAGCGCGTGGCGGATGGCGCCGACTCGCCCGTCCATCATGTCCGAAGGAGCCACCACATCCGCACCCGCTTCCGCTTGACTGACGGCCATCGCTGCCAGAATCGGCAACGTGACGTCATTGTCTATCCGGCCATCGATGACGACGCCATCGTGACCGTCGGAAGAATACGGATCGAGGGCCACGTCGGTAATCACCACCATCTCGGGGTGCTGCGCCTTGATGGCGCGAATGGTGCGTTGCATGAGCCCCTCGGGATTGACGCTTTCTTTGGCGCGAGGATCCTTCAACGCGTCGTCCAGCGCGGGGAACAGCGCCACACCTTTGACTCCTAGCTCGAGTGCTTCGGCGCATTTTTCGAGCATCAAGTCGATGCTCAACCGAGCGTGCCCTGGCATCGACGCGATGGGGGTCGATTTACCACTCCCCTCCTGGACGAAGACGGGCAATACGAGGTCGTCCGTACTGAGCGTGGTTTCACGCACCAGACTGCGCACGGAGTGCGAAACACGGTTTCTACGAGGTCGTGAGAGCATTGGCCAAACGCTAGCACAAGTCCGCTCGACGACGGCAGCGGAGAAACCCTCGCCGTTCGACGGCTCGGGCGTTCTGCCGTGCGCGCTCCGTGCTTCTCGAGGCGCTCAGCCGACCCAAAGACGCGCGTTGTCGAACAGCCGCATCCACGGGCTGTCTTCGCCCCAAGTCGATGGCGCCCACGAGAACTGAACCGTGCGAAAGACACGCTCGGGATGCGGCATCATGATCAGAACACGACCCGTGCTGGACGAAAGTCCCGTGATGCCGCCCGCACTACCGTTGGGGTTTTCCGGATAGTGCTGAGTGACGTTGCCGAAGTTGTCCACGTAGCGCAGGGCGACGGCGGCGTGTGCCAAGTCACCATCGGAAAACTCCGTCCGCCCCTCACCGTGGGCTACCGCGATGGGCAGCAACGAACCCGCCATGCCCTGCAAGAACAAGCTGGGGCTCTCCTCCACCTTGACCAGAGAGAGCCGAGCCTCGAACTGCTCCGAGCGGTTGCGCACGAAACGCGGCCAGTGCTCAGCACCGGGAATGAGTTCCTTCAAACCGCTCAGTGCCTGACAGCCATTGCAGATCCCGAGGGCAAAACGTCGCTCATCGGCAAAGTACTCGCTGAACGCCTCACGTGCCCGCGCATGATACATGATCGACTTGGCCCAACCTCCGCCCGCGCCGAGCACGTCGCCGTAGCTGAAGCCACCACAAGCGACGACCCCGCGAAACTCGGAGAGTTCCACACGCCCTGACAGCACATCCGTCATGTGAACGTCGATGGCGCGGAATCCTGCTCGGGTGAAGGCCGCCGCCATCTCGATCTGTCCGTTGATGCCCTGTTCACGCAACACGGCGACCTTGGGCCGTTCGTCGCTCGCAAAGGCGTCCAACTTCGGTCGCTCCAAATCGAAGGACAACACCGGCGAGAGCCCCGGGTCCACGTCATCGCAGTTCTTCTCGAACTCCTCGGCGGCGCACTCGGGGTCATCCCGCAGCGACTGCATGCGCAACGTCGTGTCACAATGCAGCGCCCGCAAGTCCGCCAAGTCCGCTTGATACACGGGCGCGCCGAAAACTCGGAACTCGAGATGCGGCTCCGGCGTGGGGCTACCGATCACGTGCACCTCGCGGCGCCAAGAGAGCTCGTGCTGCGAGAGCACGGCCAGCACACGCTCGAGATCCTTGGCTCGCACCTGCAGTACGGCGCCCAGCTCTTCGGCAAACAGCGCGCGCAAGGGATCCCCGCCCACCCCATCCAGCTCAACCGAAAGCCCGCACTTGCCGGCAAAAGCCATTTCGCGAGGATTATATAATATTAAGCAAGGAAATGCTGCTGCAGAGCGTATTCAGGAAATTATTGACACACCAAACCCTTTAAAGGACGTACCCGGAGCGGAAGA
>JBNKZR010000461.1:0-5802 GCA_050301735.1 Polyangiaceae bacterium
TGCGCAGGAACAGCGTGATCTCATCATTGTTGCCGTAAGTGAACATCTTCTCGCGTGTGATTCAGCACCGTCGAAATTAACGCTCAGCGCGCTCTGCACAGCGACGGGGCTGGGCCGGAACACGATCTACGGCCACTTCGAGAGTGTCGCTGCGGCCGAGCGTTACGTCGCTGACCAGGCGCTGGCCTCGGTGACGCTCGGGCTCGTCTCCGACACCGCCGCGATGACACCACTCGACGCGGTGAGCACCTTCGCCGGAACCTGGGCGGACCGCATCGTCGAACAACCGCTTGCCTACCGCGTCGCGCTGCGATGGGCTCGCCCGGTGCTTGTTGCCCAGCTGCGTCAGGCCGTCGCACCCGTCCTGCAGCTCGGCATCGCTGCAGGGCTCTTCGCGCCCGACCCTACCGGACTCAGGGAGCCCGCCCTGCTGGAGGCATTGCTCGCCGTCGGTGAGCGGCTGTCCGGAGATCCCAGCGGACGAGATACGGCAGCGTCCTTCGTGAGCAACCTGATCACGAAACTGTGCCGCTAGCGGTGCCCACAGCTGAGGGACACCTCGGCGGAGCGTTCGCCACGCATGCGGTTGGCGCTCGCGCGGTGACTCCCCTCAGTCGCCGAACTCGGCGCTCTGCTCACACGCCCTGGCGTTCAGCGCCGCGGCGTCGCATCAACGGCTCCCCGTTTTCGTCGACCGAGCCGAGCGCGCCATCCACACGCGACAAGAGGGACTCCAACATTTGCCGACTGCGCGCGGTGAGTTCCTCGTGCTGTTGCTTCGCCTGTTCGAGTTCCTGCGCCAGCGAGAGCGCGACGAGCAGCAGCGCTTGAGGATGCAACTGTTGCCCTGGTGCGAGGCGCTGCAGTCGAAGCTCCACATCCGCTGCGAGCTTGTCCATCGTCGGCTGGTCGAGCGTCGTTACCAACCGGTACTCGTGCCCCGAGACCGATACTTGCACCGCCCGCTTAGCCATATCGACGACGCTACCACTGTCCCAATCCCGAAGCAGCCCCGATCCGCGCCCCGGGAATTCAGGCTGTCGCACCCGCACACACGTTCGAAACAGGGCACTTGAACTCCACCCCAGCGTGCTGCGCGCGCTCGCCGCGACACCAATTTGCGTGCCACTACCGCCGCAGAGCCGAGCTCCGCCTTTGCGGTGCAGTTCGGCTCTCCAAGCAGCCCAGCACCAAATGAGAGCGAGCAAAATTGCGCTCGCTCACTTAGTGCGACAGCCACGAGATCAGCGCCATCCACGGGAGCGCCAGCCACATTCCGTCCAAGTGAGCGGCAATCACGAACCGGCGTTCGGCCACATCCCGCAAGCCCCAATCCACACCAGCCGAGAGCCCGAAGGCTGCGACATAGCTTCCACTGTGATTGAAGCTCCGAGAACCGATGAACGCCCGCAAGTTGGGCCCGACGTCCCATCTATCCGCCGCTCGCACGAAGCCGCCAGGGCTCAACACTAGCTGCAACGCGCCGAGCGGCACCTGCACCGACACCCCTGGTGCAAGTCTGATATCGTCGAAGCTCATCGTGCCGAGCTCCAGCGCGGGTCCAACCCCGTGGTCGCCGATACCCTGCCTCCCGTACATGACGTCGCCACGCACCGCGAGTGCGAAACACGCGTCGGACGGCTCGGAAAGCTCGAGACAGAGCCCGGGCAGCACGCCCACGTTCAACTGTGGCTCAGCGGCGGCATCCACTGCGACAGCGACGACTGCCGCGCCCAAACCGGACGCAAGCCCTAGGCGCCATCGCACAACCACATCACTCCAGCCGGTAGCAGACTTCCAACGTCGACGCGCAAGCTCGACAGTCGATGCGCTCGTCCTGACCGATCACGCACTGCTCGAAGCCGACGTTGTCGGCGGAGACACCACAAACTAGCTCACCCTCAGGGCCAGCCTCCACGGCTTCGAGCGGGTACTCCACGAGGCAACCCCAACACACATCGATCGGGAAGGTGAAGTCGCCCGAGGTGATCTCGACGCCGCCGAGCGTCTCGCCGAAGACTCGAATACTGGCGATGAGCGTCCGCGTGCGGGTACGGCGTCCCTCGAGTTCATCCCTCAGCAGCTGCCCTTGCGAGGCCGGAATCATGGTCACCTCCGCCAATCCGTAGCCAGGAGTTTCCGCTGAGTTCGGCTGGATGAAACCACCGCCATTGACGCTGAACTCGTCGATGAGAGCGCCTTGTGGGCTGCGTAGCTCCACCTCCGCCCCGCGCACCCGGAATCCCGCCGTCTCGGTCCGGAGCTCCGACTTGTTGCCTCGCGGCGTCAGTTGGTTGCCAACGAGCACCAAGCCCTCGTATTTGTCGCGGAACGCGACATCCAACTTGCCGCGGAACAACAGCGCCGCGCTCGGGTCCCCGCTGGCTTCGCAACTCGGTGGCGTAGGCGACAAGACTCCCTCCACGAACAACGTGGAGTCATTCTCCGCACAGCCCACGACCTGGCTCACCAGTGCGGCAAATGCGACATACCTCAGGCTCTCGAAGCGCATGACTATCCTCGATGGACCCGCCGACAAACCCGACGGTTGTACACAGTCTAGCTGTCGCAGCGGTTTCGAGCCAAAAGTTGGCGATTCTAGCTCTGGCCGTCGACGCAAGTGGCCTGACCTACACTATCCCAGAGCGGAGACTATCCGCTGCAGTTCGCCGATGCCCAGTTCCTTGAACTCCACCCGCCCGAGCTCCGGACAAAAGACGAAACGCAACTGATCGCCGCCCTTTTTCTTGTCGTGCCCCAAAAGCGTAGCGGCCGCGGCCATCGGTCTTTGTTCCAAGTCCGTCGGCAGCCCGAGCGCCCTCAACAACGCGGTCGTGCGCTCGCCGATTTCGGCTGGCGTGATCCCCAGCTGACTCCCGATGCGCATCGCTGCCACGAGGCCCAAGCTGACGGCTTCACCGTGGCTGAGCTCGCCGAACCCACCCTGAGCTTCCAACGCGTGGCCCACGGTGTGCCCGAGGTTGAGCGCAGCTCGCAATCCACCCTCACGCTCATCGCGCGAAACCACGCTGGCTTTGACCTGGATACAACGTCGCACCAGCTCGGCGATCAACTCCCAGTCGCGCTTCACCACCGCACCACTCTCACGCTCCAGCAAGTCGAACATCTCCACATCTCCGAGCAGCGCCGTCTTCACGACCTCGGCTAGCGCACCAGTCACACCGCGCGCCGGTTCACTCCGCAAGTGCTTGACGTCACACAGCACGCGCCGCGGTTGCCAGAACGCCCCGACGCAATTCTTGGCGCCAGGCAGATCGACGGCCGTCTTACCACCCACGGAAGCGTCGACCATCCCCAGCAGCGTCGTCGGAATGCTCACCCAAGGCACGCCGCGCATCCACGTCGCGGCGGCAAATCCCGCAACGTCCGTCATCACGCCGCCGCCAAGCCCGATGAACACACTCTTGCGGTCGGCCCCTTGCTCGAGACAGTGCATCCAGATGCGTTCGAGGCTTTGTGGTGTCTTGAACTCCTCACCAGGTTGCTGCTCGAACGCCGTGACCGGCCGGCGGTGACTCTGCACCGCGCTCACGTAATCTGCCGCGTAGAGCTTGCCCACCGTCTCATCGGTGAGCACCACGACGCGCGATGCGTCCGCCGTCACTTCACCTGCACGTGCCACGGCGAAGTCCGACCCCACCTCGACGCTGTACGACGCCGCACCCGCAGCGACAGCGACCGGGTCCCGCTGCCAGACTCGAAGCACGTCGTCTGCGACCTGCTCCGGCGAGCGCTGGTCGACATCGATGACGTCGTGCGCCTCGGCGTAGGCCAGCTCTCGCCCTGCCAGCAGATCCTCGATCTCCGCTACGCCGCGTCCCACCAACAACGGCCGCTCTGAGTCACCCTGGGTACGTGCGATGATCGTCTCTGGCTTCGCACGCAGAGAAATGACGACGCCGCGCTCGAGAGCATCCAGCCGAGTCGCCCGCCGCAGCAGAGCGCCGCCCCCGAGCGCGACGACTCGGGGCTCAGCGCCCCCGAGAACCTCACCCAACTCCGCACGCTCGAGCTCACGAAAACGCGCCTCTCCCTCCTCGGCAAATATCCGCGCAATCGACTTGCCCGCCCGCGAAACGATGCGCGCGTCCAAGTCCACGGCGGGCCTCCCCGTGCGTTTGGCCAGCAGCTTCGCAACCGTGCTCTTGCCGGTCGCCATGAATCCGTTCAGCAACAAAGAGCGCTTCATTTGGGAGCGGCTTATAGCCCCTCATCCCTCGCGAGGACAGCGCCTGACCAAAACCTCAGTCCGGGGCTAGCGTCCCCGCGCAACCATCGCTAAACCACCTGGCCCACCCCAAGGCGAGCCAGTCGCTGCCACCCGAGCACCCCATGCAATTCAGCAAGTACCATGGATTAGGGAACGATTTCGTCGTGGTAGACGTCGATAGCGCCACCGCGCTCGACGCCGCACGCGCACGAAGGATCTGCGACCGGCACTTCGGCGTGGGAGCCGATGGGGTTTTGCTGGTGTCGCCCAGCTCCAAAGCGCTCGCCAAGATGACCGTGCTCAACGCCGATGGGTCCCAGCCCGAGATGTGTGGGAACGGCTTGCGCTGCGTCGCGCTTCACCTGAACCGCCGTCACGAAGCGCCCGATCACTTCGCCGTCGAGACCGATGCAGGCGTGCTCGACTGCACGCTGAAGCCGCGTGAAGAAACGACCTGGATTACGATTTCCTTGGGGCGCGCCCGACGCCAAGAAAGCCTCGAGCGAGACGTCGGGGGCTCGCACTATCACTTCCACTGCATTTCCATGGGCAACCCTCACGCCATCAGCTTCGCCGGCATCCCCGAGCTGAGCGTGGTCGACCGCGTCGCCTCGCAGGTTTCCGCTTCACTCCCCGACGGCTCCAACATCGAATTCGTCAAACGGCTGTCCGAGACCCAGCTCCAGGTGGTCGTCTGGGAGCGCGGCGTCGGCAGAACCCTGGCGTGCGGCACCGGGGCCGGAGCCGTGGCCGTGGCCGCGGCCCTCGAGGGCTTGTCTCCCTTCGACCAACCGTTGCTCGTCGACCTCCCCGGCGGCTCGCTGGAGATCAGTGTTCGGCAGGACGACCTCCACGTTCAGTTGTCGGGGCCGGCGCGCCTGGTGTTTGAGGGCGAGCTCGCTGACATCTGAACGCTCCGACGAGCACTTGCCGAAAACTGCGCCAGTTTTTTTTGCTGTGTTAGGGGCCAAATCATGCCCCGAGAAATCGCTCGTCCGCCCGACCCGCTCGGAAGCCAGCGCCAACGCTACGTCAACGCGCTTCAGCCGCGACTCGCAGCTCTGGATGAAGCCCTCGTGGCGCTCGCCGCTCACCCGGAACACACCTCACTGCGCGCCCAACTCGAACAGCGCCTGGACGCCATGGCGGATGCCGCCAATGCGCTCGGCTTCGAGCAGATGTCAGCGGCCTTCGCCAGCGCCCAAAGCGCGCTCGCGTGCGCCACGGATCCCCTCACAACCCAGCGCGCAACCACCGAAGCGCGGAGTACGCTCGAGCTGATTCCGAGCCTCTTCGGACAAGCGACCGAGGAAGCTCCAGCGCCGATGAACTCCCCCGCGGTCGTCCCGCCTGCACCCCCGGCGACTTCGCGCGACGTGCCGCGGGTGGCGGCACCCGCCTCTTCGGACCAACCTCTTGCCCAAGCGGCGAGCGACCCAGCCGCCGTCGCTGTGCCCGCCGGAGTCACTGAGCCGCCCACCCCGCCGAAGTCACTGGAGGCGGGAACCCTCGTGGTGCTGGGGATCTTGCCGCTGCGCGCCGTGTGTCGCAGCTGGAGCGAGCGCTTCCCC
>JBNKZR010000462.1:0-5790 GCA_050301735.1 Polyangiaceae bacterium
CCAGAGCAGCTCACCGACAATGCTGGAGCCCAGCACCAAACGTCGCGGGTTGTGGGCTTGGGCGGCTCTCGTCATGTTGGCTTGTGCCACGGCACCACGACCGCGGAGCTTGCAGGACGCCACCAACGTCAGTTCCTCCGACGCCGTGCAGGCATCAGAGCAGTGGGCCCCCCAGGCGTACGCCAGGGCCAAAGGCCTTTTGGAACAAGCAGAGGAAGCACAGAGTGACGGCAAGGTCGAGTTGGCCAGTGCCCTCGCTGAACATGCACTCGCCGCCTACCAGCGCGCGCAGATTCAGGCTCGAGTCGCGAAGGCTGAACAGCGGCTGGCGACCGCCAAGGAACGGCTCGCCTCCGCGGAACAGCAGCTCAACATCCTGCAGACGAGTCAGAAAGAGGTGGCCGCCCGCGCCGAGGCTCTGGAGCTAGAATACAAGGTCGCACGAGACGCCGAACCCTTGGCCCCACTGGAGGGAGCCGATCCAAGGCGGGAGGCGGCGCGGCGCGTTGCTGCTCGGTCGATCATCGAAGGAGGCAGATTGTTGTGTTTGGCGGCGCGCCTGCTCGACGCCAAGACCGACGTCTCCGATCTATCGGCAAAGATGAACGAGCTGGAAGGCCGCCTGGAGCAATCCCCGCGCCCGACGCCTGTCAACGAGGCGACCGCCCTGAGGTCCGCTTGTTTGGAGCGAATCACGCGCATTCGCATGAAGCAACAGCGCAAAGCGCCAGCGAAAGACGACGCCGACGTCCTGCTCTCACGCTTGAGCACGGCGATGTCCGACACGAGGGCCTTTCGCGACGATCGCGGAGTCGTGGTACCGCTCGATCGCGCATTCGACGCGAAAGGCGAACTCGCGCAAGCGACACTCGGCAAGCTGTCCGAGCTTGCTGAAATCGCGAAAGCCAACCCGACCTTTCCATTGATGCTGGTGATTCACGGGCGTCCGAACTACACAGCCTCCGCAACTGAGAACGTGCGCCAATGGCTCGATCAACACGGCCTGCAGAAAACAGCGGTATTCGATGCGGGTGACCAGTTGCCTGCGACCGTGCAGCTGACGACGTCGGCTGCGGACGCGGCGCGACTCGAGTTCGTCTTCGTAGCCAACTGAGCACGAAACGCCAGCGAACGACGATCCCACTTCGAGCGAATCGAACTCCGCGTGAAGCGCGCTGCATGAATCGTGGTGGCACAGGCTCGCCAGTTAACCAGAATGGGCAATACCCGCAGCAACGCCCGTTTCCCGGGCCACGACGCAGCGCGTCACAGCAGCTACGTCAGGCTGCAGTCACCCTAGAAAACCGCCAGGCGGCCGAGCCCTAGAAGGGTTCATTTGCGCTGAGGACTTTACCCGTCGCGCTTTGGGTCGAAACTTATGGGGACACGTAAACACTAACTAGCTTGGCGAGGTAGCTTCTAGTGCGAGATCCCCTGCTTGGCGAAAAGATCATTTGGCACGGCCGGCCCCAGGTCGTCGAGACGCCAAAGGCGTTCAAAGTTGGCGCGATCGTTCTGTTTTTGACGTCGATCGTGGCGACGAGTTTCGCCGTTGTCACGGCTTGGGCGCTGCAGGTTTCGCCCGCACCGATGCTGCTTTTCGCAGGGTTGGCCGCTTCACTCGGAATCGCGGCCCTCCACGGGCCGAAGATATGGCTCTCCAAGCTCGAATACTTGATCACGGAAGGGCACGTGGTGTGGAGGCGGGGACCATTCCGCCGAGCCATCGCCCGCAAGAGCATCAGCTACGCGCGGCTCTTCTGGCATCCGAGCAACCCCAACGTGGGGGACGTCGAGTTGGTGCGAGCTGTACCCACAGGTGCGCTGCGGCGACGGCTGCTCCTACGTCTCAGCGGCCTAGCGGCTCCGGACAAGGTGTGGGCGCTGATTCGCGACATCAGCTCACGGTCGGAAAGCAACGCAGGTGTACGCTGCATATCTCAACGATTGGAGGACGGTGAGCGCGTTCTTTGGTCCGGTCAACCGCGGGTGGACTGGCACCGTTGGGTGCCGCATGGGCGTCGCGCGTGGCAGACCTTCGCACTATCGGCCACGTTGATCGTGACAATCGCGCACCTGAGCCTGCGAATGGTGGACAACTGGGAGCTCTTGCTTCGAGCTGGGCTGGCCGAATACCCCGGCGCGATGGTCGCGCTCGCGTTCGGTCAAGGCGTTGCGGTCATGATGTTACTCACCGTTACGGGTTACCTGTTCCACGCCTCCGTGCTCCAACCCGGCAGACAGATCGAAAAGACGCGCTATCTGATCACGAATCGGCGCGTCCTGATTCAGCGCAACAACGAAGAGCTGCATCTCGACCGGCAGCAGATCGTAGACGTGATTGACATTCCTGATTTCCGTGGCTTGCACAACGTGTTCCTGGTGCTGGACGGCCCCAGAGCGCGCGCCGTGGAGCTGAGCGGAGCGTTCGGCGAACGTGATCGCGACAGCCACCTGCGCCCAATCTTCCAGAACGTGGATGATTGGGAGAGCGTCAGCACACTGTTGCTGCGGACGCCACCCAGCGTGCCTCCTACACGCCCCGAAGCCTACGACGCCGCCTGACCGTCGAGCTCCCCGAGGAATCGGCAAGCAAGCTCCAACGTCGTGGGACCGCTAAAAGGGTAAGTCCTCGTCGTCTTCGTCGTCCAACTCTTCCAAGGCGTGTCGCACCGTCTCCAAGTGCTCTCTGGCGCGCGTCACCCAGGGGCCGTCCTCTGGAGCGTCGTCCAAGTACCGGACCCACATCAACTGGGACGCGAGCAACGTCGAGATGTAGCCGTCTTGGCCCTTCTTTTTCGTCGCCTCGGCAAGCAACGCCAGCCCCCGGTAGTAATGCTCGTCGTAGGAGGGCCAAATGTGCCCAACGTCCAAGTCGATGACGCTGATACGTGCCTGCGGACCAAAGCGGGCACCGTACGCCTGTAGCGCATAGGCCACGGAGCTTGGAAAGTCATGGCTCCGATCCAAAGCTACGGCGAGCCCCCACTTCGCCAAAGCGCGCAGCTCTGCCAGACGTGATTCGCCCAAGGCCATCGAGTAGTCCTCGATGGCCTTGGCAAGCTGCCCCCGCCGCATCTGCAACTGTCCGCGCATGCGGTAGATCGCCGCCCGCTGCTCCCGATCCCACTCCAGACGGAGCGCCGCCGTGTAGGCTTCCTCGGCGGCGTCGAGCTCGTCTGCCCATTCAGAGACGATGCCCAGGTCGTACCAAGCGTCGGCTGCCAACGGGTGCTCTGGCGCCGCCGTCAAAGCAGCCACCAGCGCCGGCCCTGCCTGGCGAATCGTTTCTGGGGTGCCATTGGCAGCACACAGAGCCAACAAGTACTTGAGATCTGAGTGGGGCAAGGCTTCCCCACCGCTCAGCAGTATCTTGACCGCCGTCGCTCCGTTGTGCAGCCGCTCGGCGGCCGGCCCATCCAGCACTGCTCCGCCGGGGAGCGGCCGCGGAACGCGACCAGCGTCCAGAGCTCGATACAATGCGTCCGCATTGCCCTGAACGGGATCCTTCAAGCGCTGCCAAATGCCGAGTTCGGCACGAGCCGACGATGGCAACGCCAACATGAGGCAGAAGCACGTCACGGGTGCGAGGCGGCTCACCGTCTGCTCCCAAGAGTGGACGCCAACCATTGGCGCCACGGGCTCGACAGCTCATCGGCTGCAAACTGAGCCCAGAGCTGACGCGCCCGAACGGGATCGGATGCTGCCAGCACCGACGCCCCCATCGCCGCAACTTCCGCAGCGGGCACCGCCGGCAAGGACGAATTGAAGCTCCTCCCCAAGAGCGCAGCCATCTCCGCGTCCGGATCCTGCACGGAGACCTCGCTGCGACTTCCCGCACGTAGCTCGGCCAAGGCGCGAAGCATGAGCCAGGGCCCGCGCGCTTCGCGGTACTCGCGAATGCGGTCCGCATAGTCGATGAGTCCCCTAGCTTCCTCGACGTGCTCTGGTCCCAAGCGCATCACGGCCAGTGCGGCCTCGAGCAGAACCCGTGCGCGCCGTCGTGGCTTCAGCAAGCCAATCTGCGGAACCAGACCACGATACAATCCAGCCGCTGTAGCTGCATCACCGGCGAACGATGCAGCTACAGCATGGTCATGCTGCGCGCCAGCGCCTGCGACCGCCCGAGCCCCCTGACCCTGGGCTTCGACGAAGAGCTTCAACGCCAACTCGTGCTGACCGAGTGCCACCAACGCACGCGCTTCCAATACGAGTGCGTCAGTGGCTAGCTGCCCCTGGCGTAAGCCTCGAGCCAGCTCCAACGCTTGCGACGGCGCGTCGGCCAGGAGCGAGTAACCTCGCGCCAAAGCCGCACAGTGCTTCGGCAGCGTCGGATGACCTGCTCGCTGCCATGGCCCACTAACATCGACGCATGCGGCTGGCCGCGGCGCGAGCTGAGCTGCCGCCATCAAGCCCGACTGCGCCCCAGCGGCGAGCACCAATGAAAGCCAGGCCGGGTTGAACATGCTCAGAGTGTAGCCATCTGAGCGGCGCACAGCCAGGACCTCAGGGCGTTCCCGCGCGTCCTGTGAATGGATTCTGGAGCACGACGGTCTCAGTGCGGCGCGGGCCGACGCTGAGCAGGAACACAGGGACCCCGGTTGCTTGCTCGAGGAAACGAATGTACTTGCGGGCGTTCGATGGCAACTCGTCGATGACGCGCACTCCGGTCAAGTCCTCCGTCCAACCCGGCATGTCCTCGTACACCGGCGTGACAGCGCCTGGCTCCCCGATCGCATCGATGGGGAAGTCTTCCGTTCTGCCGTCCGCCGTCTCGTAGGCGGTGCAGACCTTGAGCGTCGGCATCCCGGTCAGTACGTCGAGTTTGGTCAGCGCGAGCGCATCGATGCCGTTGACACGCACGGCGTGTCGCAACGCGGGAATGTCCAACCAACCCGTCCGCCGCGGACGACCCGTGACGGCACCGAACTCGACCCCCGCGCTCGCGAGGTGTCGCCCGTTCTCGTCGTCCAGCTCCGTGGGGAACGGGCCGGAACCGACCCGCGTTGCATACGCCTTGGTGATGCCAATCACCGTGTCGATGCGGTTGGGACCGATACCGGCGCCGATCGGCGCACCGCCGGCTACGGGTGAACTCGAGGTCACGAACGGGTACGTGCCGTGATCGACGTCCAAAAGCGTACCTTGGGCACCTTCCAGCAGGACGCTCTTGCCGCCGCGGACCGCATCGTCCACCAACTTCGACGTGTCTTTCAGCAGCGGCAAGATCCGAGGAGCCAACGCTTGCAAAGGCTCGACCACGCTTTGCACACTGGGCACGTCACCGCCCAACGCCGTGATAGTAGGAGCCCAAGCGGCAATCGCTTGTTCGACCAAACCGGCTAGCTTCGTGAAATCGCGGAGCGCCCCAGCACGAATTCCCGTGCGCCGCACCTTGTCTTCGTAGGCCGGACCAATGCCTTTCTTGGTGGTGCCGATAGCCTTGTCTTCACTCGCTCGCGTCTCCCGCAGGGTGTCGACCAAGATGTGATAGGGCAGTATCAAGTGAGAGCGATCGCTGACGCTGAGACGCGAAGCGACCTGACGCCCCCCCTTGGCAAGGGAGTCGATTTCGCCAAGCAAGACCTCGGGGTCCACCACCATCCCTTGACCCAAGACGCAATGAGTCGACTCCCTCAAGATCCCACTGGGCAGCAGTCGAACGACGATCTTCTCGTCCCCAACGACGAGAGTATGGCCGGCGTTCGCGCCGCCGGCATAACGCACGACGAGTTCGGCGAACTCCGTGTAGATGTCGACAATCTTTCCCTTGCCTTCGTCGCCCCACTG
>JBNKZR010000463.1:0-5770 GCA_050301735.1 Polyangiaceae bacterium
CTTGCAGACCACGCGATCGAGGTGCGCCCCGTGCGCTGGCACTACGACGCATGAGCACGGGACATGCCGAGCTCTTGCGTCGCGCCTATCCGCAGGTGCTGGCGCGTACGTTGGCCTTCACCCGCAGTCTACCGTCGGCAGAGGACGCGGTGCAGGAAGCGATGCTACGCGCGCTCGCCAAGTGGCCAGCCAGCGGCGCGCCCGAGTCGCCAGTGGCCTGGCTGACGACAGTGGCCGCCAACGTGCATCGCGACCAACTGCGCAAAGGTCGCTGGGAGGTGCCGTCACAGGACGTCATCGACGCGCTGTCGCAGATGAGCCCGTGGGCACGCATCGCGGTGGGTGAACCGGGGGTGGGCAGGGGCTGGAAGGACGAGCTCCTGCGTCTGGTGTTTGCGTGTTGCCATCCCGAGCTGGAGCCGGGGGAGAGTGCTGCTTTGTGTTTGGCGACGGTGATGGGGCTGTCGACCGACGAGGTGGCGCAAGCGTTCGTCACGCAGCGCCGCACGATGGAGCAGCGCCTGGCACGAGCGCGCAAACGGCTGCGCGAGCACGGCGACGCCGACGGCGCCGAGCCCGGTCGTTCGCGAGAACGTCTGCCGGCCGTGCTCATCGTGATCCACTTGCTGTTCAACGAGGGCTACTGGTCGACGGGTAATGTGCCCCCCATTCGCGCGGCGCTCTGCCGCCTGGCGTTGGGGCTGTGTCGCTCGCTGGTCGAGGAGTTCGCTCACGAGGCGGAGGCTTCGGGCTTGCTGGCCCTGTTGCTCTTTCACGAGGCGCGTCGCGAAGCGCGCTCGAATGCCGAGGGCGCGCCTGTGCCACTGCCGGAGCAAGACCGAAGTCGCTACGACCGAGACGCGATCCGCGAAGCGCTCGGCCACCTCGAGCGCGCCCACGAGCTGTCGCAAGTGGGGCCTTTCCAACTCGAAGCCGCCATCTCCGGTGCCCACTGCTTGGCTCCGAATGCAGAGCAGACGGACTGGCCCCACATCGCCGAATTGTACGCCCGACTCGAGGGCTTTCGACCGAGCCCAGCCGTGCGCGTCAACCGTGCGTTCGCGCTGGCGCGGGCACGCGGCGCCAGCGCGGGCCTGGCGTTGTTGGAGTCCGGGGACATCGAGACCGCTTCGTATCCGTACGTGCACCTGGTGCGCGGCACGTTGCTGGCCGAGGTCGGCGATCTGGCGACAGCCCGCGAGCAATTTCAGGCGGCGCTGCGGGTCGCCAGAAACCCCGCCGAGCGCGCGCAGATCCAGGCCCGCATTCAAGGACTGAACGGCAGTCCGAAGTTCGAAAAAATGTAGCAGGGGTTGTCGTATGGGAGCGGGCTCGAGCGTCGGTGGACAAAGCTCGAGTGCCTCGTCCCGCCGCACGGGCGCGAGGCGCACCCGCATGTCCCTTTCCAGGAGAGTTTCCGTGTCTTTCGATGGTTTCGACCCCGCCCGCGTGCAGCAACTCGCCGAGCTGCCCGGCTACGATTCCGAGCGTTACCGCGCCGTCAGCGACGCCCTCACCCAGGGCGTGCGCGAACCCGCGGCAGCTCTCGTCGAGGACCTGGCTGCCGCGTTCGAGCCCGCGCTCACCGTGGTGCGTCGCAGTTCCGTCTCGCCGCTGCACACCGATCTGCGTTTCGCCAAGCCTGGCGCTGCGCGCTACAAGGACCACGTGCTGCTCACCGCCTGGCACGGTCGGGACAAGAAGTCCGCGGCGACCTTGTGGCTCCGCATCGACGCCGAGTCGGTCGGCTTTGCCAGCGGTATGATGTTCACCCCGGCCGCTCGAAGTCGCTTCCGCGAAGCGGTGGCGGGCGAGTCCGGCAGAGTCTTGGCAGCTGCGTTGGCCGAGCTGGAAAAGAGGCACCGGCGTCACGCTTTCGAGCTGGCGGGTGACCGCCTGAAGAAGGTGCCGAAGCCTTGGACCGAGGATCATGAGCGAGCGGAGCTGTTGCGGTTGAATGGGTTCCAGGCGCGCTTTCGCGAATCGCTGCCCAAGAACGTCGGCACGGCAGCCTTCGCCGCCTGGTGCGAAAAGCGTTGGCGTGAGCTGTGGCCGGTGCACACTTGGTTGGTCGAGGAGGTCGTGCGTGATGCGCAGTGAGACGTTGTTTTGGGAGTTGGCGGCGGAGCTGCGTGAGCAGGATGGGCGAGTCGTCGAAGGCACCATCATGCAGAGTCGCTGCTTGCGCGTGGGCAAGGAGTTTCTCGCGTTGGTGGACTACAAGGGCTCTGGGTTGGTGGTGAAGCTGCCGAAAGCGCGCGTCGCGGAGCTGATCGCCGAAGGGCAGGGGCGAGCGTTCGCCCCTGCCGGCCGAGTCTTCAAGGAGTGGCTCTCGGTGCCCAAGCCCGACAGACGACGCTGGCGCTCGCTGTTGAAGGAAGGGGTTGCCTTCGTGTCCGGCGGCTAGAACGCGCGTGGGCGCTCGCCGTGAACACGTCGCGGCGAGCCGCGCTACTGCGGTGGTGAGAGCGCACGTCTTGGGTCGTCGCGAAGGCGTCGCGGCGATTCGCGCGGTCTACTGCCGATGTAGGAAGGTGCCCTTCTTGCTCGTCGCAAACACGTCGGGGCGCCCGTTGCCGTCGACGTCGGTGATCGTGAAGTTGCAGCCGACACCGCTATCGTCGTGGATCAGCCGCGGCTCGAAGTACGCTTGCTCGCCGTCGCGCACGAGTTCGAACCAGTACAGCAGCGCGGCCCCATCGACGCCAGGATCGCCACTCGAGTGGGCGTAGAAGCGCTTTCCCGTCACGATGTCGGTCAGGCCGTCGCCGTTGAGATCGCCGACGGCGACGGCGTGGAGCTGGCTCACGTTGCCGTCCTCTTCCATCGGCGGCAAGATGCCGTGGGCGGCGAAGCCCCCGTCCGTCTGCTCGAACCACGACAGGCCATAGCCGTGGCCGCTGAGGCTGGTGACGACATCGCTGTCCCCGTCGCCATCGACGTCGAGGGCGTACATCTGCGCCCCACCGACGATCTGTGAGCCGACCCCTTCGGTGAAGTTTGCGTCGGTCTTTTCCCAGCCGCCGCCATCGGGCAGCTGACGCCACCAGCCCGTGGCTTCGATGACGTCCATCGCGCCGTCGCCATCGACGTCGCCGACGCCGAGACCGTGCACGTAGGGCGTGCGGAACTCCGCGTCGCTGATGGGCACGAACTCCCAGGGCGCGGTGGGATCGCTCCCGGGTGCGGCCCAGCCGAGTCGTTCGTCGGTCATGAACACTAGCTCCTTGGCCGCGTCGCCCACGAGATCGGCGTAGATGGGCGACTCGTTGGAGACCAGGCCGTCGAACAGGGTGTGGCTCGTCCACGGCTCGGTGACACCGTCGGGACCTGGGTTTTCGTACCAGCGAGCGTTGGGGTTGCCCGTGCCGTTGCCGCCGCCAGCATCGCCCACGGTGATCACATCCGGCGCTCCATCCCCGTTGACGTCATCGACGAAGGTGAGGAAGTACAGGGCGTAGTCGGTGACGTCGACGGCCGGCGCCGCGTCGATGGTATGCGCGACAGAGAAGTCGGGTCCGACGTACCAGGTGGCGCCGGCAACCAGATCGAGCTCACCATCGCCGTCTATGTCCGCCACCTCGGCGCCCTCCGCCACGAAGTCGTTCGACAGCACCACGGTTTCGAACGCCGGAGTCCACGCTTCGCTCATCGGGGCTTCTGGGTCGACTTCTTCGGCTGCGGGCTCCTCCGCTTCTGGCGCTTCAGCATCGGACGCGGGCTCCGCGTCGGCAGCGGGCGCTTCCGGCGTGGGCTCTGCGTCACTCGACGTCGCGGGTGCGGCGGTTTCGCCCTCCGCTGAGATCGGCCCGTTTCCCGGCAAGGGGGGCGCTACCTCGGCAGGCGGATCGGGCTCCGTCGGAGATGGAGCCGCGGGCGGCTCTCCTGAAGTCGTGGCGGCAGGGGGAGAGGAGGGGAGCGTCGACGGTGCAGGTCCATTCGCTGGGTTCATACTGGGCACGCCTTGGCTGCCTGCTGTGGGGAGAGTCCCGTGCGCTGAATCTCCCGAGCTCGAGCCGTTGCCGCAGGCAGCAGCGAGCAGCAGTGCGCCCCCAAAACAAAATCCCCAGCCTGTCGAGTTTCGCCTCCGCACCATGTGGTGCGAACGCGCGGGGCCGCTGCGACTCGTCACATGATCTCACGCCTGGAGCTCGGTTCTCGTCCCGGAGAATCATTGCAGCACCGGCGTCGCGCGTGGCGCTCAGCCGCCGGGCGTCATGATCTCGTACAGGCGGTTGCTCGCGACGAAGGGGCACTGCTTGGCGATGCTCTCCGCCTCGTCGAGGCTTTCTGCCGTGAAGATGGTGTAGCCGGTGATCGAGTCCGCAGCCAGTGGCAAGTCCTGCACTCCAGCAGCAGATATCTCCTTGCCGCGCGGGAAGTGCCCCTGTTCGACGATGCGGTCCTTGATCGAGCCGAAGAACGCGCCCCAGGCCTGCATGATCTCGGGGGTGGGTTTTTCGAAACCGTATGCCAGCAGCATGAACTTCTTCATCGTGTCCTCTCCTCGATGTCGCAGCGCGGCTCGCGCACGCTCAGGCGCGCCGTGGAACTGCGTCTTGGTAAGTGAGCGCTTACCATACGGATCTACTTGCTCCGCTGTCAAGCGCCGCGCGGCCTGTCACTGCGCCACGCAGCTCGACACCACGCCGCGGCGCTCCAGGTGAATGACTCAGCATCGCCGCAAAGCCGCGCTGGCCCCCTCGTCATCGCGCGTGCTCCGCGCCGCACTGCGCGCCTCAGGGCACGTTGGCGGACATGACTTCCCAAGCGGGGTCGCTGCAGTAGGGGCAGTCCGGTCCGATCAGCAGGCCTTTGCCGGTGGCGGTCTCGTCGCCTTTGAGCCACCAGTTGAGCCACGCCAGGTTCAGCTTCGTGAAGTCGCCGCCACCGGGCTGAAATAGGTCGCCACCGTGGCCCAGATCTTTGCTGAACCACAGCACGGGCACGCCGAGCTCGCTGACTTTTTCGTAGCCTTCCAGGCCACCGTCGTAGGCGACCTCTGCTGGTCCACCTTCGACGAACAGCACCGGCGTGTGGATCGTGTCGTAGAAGGCTTGGGTCGCGCCCGCCATGCCACTGCTCGTCACGCCCCAAGTGACGATGCGCGGATCGGTGGTGGTCCCTTGGGCCATCAGTCCGCCGCACGAGAAGCCGTTCGACGCGATCATCTCGGTGTTCAGGCCTTGGTAGTAGGCGCTGCAGGGTTTGTCGTTTTCCGCGACCGCCCAGTCGATGTAGGCCACCAAAGGCGCGCCCATCGCTTCCATGTCCGAGCGGTCCATCTGACGATTGGCGCCGTCACCGCTGGGGGTGCCGTCCGCCACGACGAAGTAGCCGTAGGAAGCGATCTCCGCCATGGCACTCGCGTTGGACAGACCGTCCGTGGCGCAAGCGCCTTCGCCCCAGACGAAGATCGGGTACTTCTCCTCCCCGCCCATGTCCGCCGGGCGGAAGATGGTGCCCTCGTCGATGCCGGGGTCGGAGTTGGTTTCGACCACGACGTCGTGGGGCCCGCTGCCCGACGCGTTCGTCATCACGGGCTTCGACTCCGTGCAGGTGCCCATGAAGGGTTCTTCTTCCTCGACGGGTGCCGCGCCGCCGGCAGCATCGGGTTCGCTGGGCATGCCGCCAGCGCCCGTCTCTTCGTCGCCCATCGCCGGCGCACCGCCCGCCGCAGTGCCATCGTCTGCCGGTCGTGGTGTGCCGTCGCTGGGGGCATCGCCCGTCGCCGCCGAACCGTCGCCGTCACTCGGCGTCGAGTCGCCCG
>JBNKZR010000464.1:0-5766 GCA_050301735.1 Polyangiaceae bacterium
GGTGCTGCGAAATCGCGGGGTCTTCCCCAATGAGGAGGCTGTCTTCAAGGTCCTCTTCCTCGCCATCGGCAACGCCAGAACCAAGTGGCGACGCTCACGAGACTGGGGCAAGGTGCTTGCTCAACTGGACATTCTTTTCGACGGAAGACTGCCTGTCTGAGTCAAGTTACACAGGAAATCTGACACCCTCCCATCCTTCCATGCGTGCTCGACTCGATCGAGGCGTGTCGGCACATGTTGTCGTACGACGGTTGCTCCAACCACTCGAGACCGCTGGCGTCATGCTTTCGAATTGACGTCCGGGCCGAAGTGCGACCTGAACCCTTGACGGCCATCATGGAAGGACAGTCGAACTGTCAAAACGAGAGCCTGCAGTACCCGAACTGCAAGCTCAGCCGACCGAGCGGGGTCTCGAGCAGCAGAAAGCGGCATCAGAGGCCGAACCGGTTGAGACTACCGCTAGTGTCGCAACCAGAGACGCAGAACCCTGAAGGCACATCAAAGGAACACGTTGTGTCACCCGCCGGACACGTCGCCAGGGCAACCGAGACTTCGTCGTTTGTCATCGGTCGCAAGTACGGTGAATCGACGACATCCGTGGAGTACACACACGCCCCGCTCTCGAGTCTGTCGGCATACGCCTCCCAGACCGGTGGCGTTGCTTCGACGACCTCTGAACTCCACCCCATCACCACATCGCTGGTGCCTGCGACTTGTTCCGACCGCACCTCCTCTGCGGACAGCACGCCGTCGCTATTGGTGTCCAATACCACCATGATGCTCCCAACGCCAAAGGCCGGCGAATCGATGCATGGACACTCCGAACGGTCAGTACAAGCACGGTAGCAGATCAGATTCTGTTCCTGTGGCGCCCCAATTGCGTTCAGAGGAACGCCGGATTCGATCGCCTCGGCGAGCGGCGCGTCGTAAGCGATGTGAAGGTACGGGTCCGGCTCCCCTATTCGCTGGTGCCACCAGACCACGGCGAGCCTCGGCGACGTCCATGACGCGTCCGGGGACAGGCTCGGACGGAAGCGCTCAGACGCGCACGAGCTACTCGTTCTGGCCGTCAGCGGCTCACCCATGCGCTGCTCGAACGCTGGCAGTTCGAACGTGTCGCCACCAGGAGCCGAGCTGGCTTGGCACTTGAAACCAAGTCCGGATTCCATCGGAGCACACGTCTTGAGCCCCATGGTCAAATAGCACTGCGCACCCGACGCGCAGGACCGACACCGCTCCTCGATACAGGCGTAGTCACCGCAGTAGTCGTACCGCCCCACGGCTGTTCCATCAGCACCAATTGGGGGCGGTGTACACGCAACGCCATGCCCCGACGCCTCATCCACCATCAAGCACTCATCGCGGTCGCAGAACGAGCCGGCGCAGTCGCTGTCCGCACGGCAACCGCTGACATTTTGCTGCACCGGCTCGTCGTGCACCGCCGCGTCTGGCCGTGAACTCATTTCGCTGGCATCGGGAAAATCGGCGGCCGCTTCAGGGGACGTCTTCTTGCCGCAACCAATGATGTGTTGCGACAAGAAAACGCACCAGATGAACATGACCGCCTTATGAACCGGACCAAGATGAACTGAGCACCGAGGGCGGAAATGCGTCCGCGCGCAAAGTCCACGTCGGTTGTTGCCCAGCTCCTGAGTCGTCATCGCTCCGATTCCTAGGGGCAATCGCAGGCGGACCAGTCAGAACCGTCGCCGCCGTAGTAGAAGTAGTTGCCCGTACTCCACGTGACAGGTGTGTCCATCTTGTAGCAGTCGGTGTCCGTCTTGTGTACAGAACGCGTTCCATCGACGTCGTGGAACATCTCGTACCCGCTACCGCCGGTTTCGATGACCTTTGCCGTCCTCACGTAGGCTTGATAAGTCCACCCGCCGTCGTCACCGCTACCCATATCGGTGGTCGTTAGAGAGGCCCCCTTGTCTGTCACCTCTCCGTAGATGCTGATCTGGCTCACTTCCTGTGAAATACCATCGGAATCGAATGTCGAGATAGGCCAGTAACCAATCCACTCACCCCCGGCCCAGACATACCACCCTGCGCTGTAGCGACGAATCGCGATGTCAGAGACGTATTGCGTGCCACCCGGTGTGCTGGTTTCTGACGAAGCATATGCTCCTTATGACCGCGCTCAGCCCCTAGACGATGACGCACCACCGCTGTTCAGCGGCGTCACCCAGTTCGCTGGCGGGGGCGAATATGCCGTTCGTGCTTCCTTGGCGCCGACCACGATGAGGCTTGGGATGCTATGAGAAAGGTGATTGCTGCGGAAAGTGGCTGTGGTGAGTACGAACGCATGTACAAGGTGGCGAATCAGAACGGCGCGGCGCATTGCGAGCACGGCGCAAGTGGAGGAAACTGTGATGATGTGCCTGGATGCGTTGACGTTGACTAGAGCGCTCTTCGTTTCTTCAGCGCTGCTGGTGTCCTGTTCCACTGGCAGCAGTTCGACGCCCGAAGAAGGCGCCTCGGATGTCGAGGTTCCCGATGGCGCATCCCTGGGCACGTCCACGTCTCGGGGGTCCGAGCCTTCCCCGGCAGGCTCAGCAACGCCGACGTGCAGCGAGTCGATGTGTCGGACGCTGGCGGAAAGCGAGCTCGAGCGAATCCTGTCGAATGAGCAAGAACCGCGAGTGCTACTGGAGGCCGAGTGCGTCGATGAAGGGGGAACGTCATGTTACTGTGATCCCGGCGAAGTCGAAGAAGAGGACGATGACCCGTCGTGTGACGACCCGCGTTCTTCGCCGGACGGTGAGCGCGTGGGCCGTGAAGGCGAAGGCTGTTACGTTTGGACGAAAAGCGGGGAATGCCTGATGGGTGACGATGACTTCGAAGGGTGTGACCCCGCGGACGACGCCAGCTGTGACAGAGTCTGTGAAGAGTTGACGACGCGCCTTGCAGCCGATGCCAAGCGAACCGTGGACTGGGAACTCATGTACACCGAGTGCGTGGAGCGCGTCTGCTGGGCCGTGGCCCGCATCGAAGACCGCTGCTACGCGCGAAACGACTACCTCAGCTTCAGCGTCGCCCACACCCACGACTGCTCGCTCGGTGGGGCAGCGATACTCCGCGACCACCTGAAGGAAGAGCCCGAGTAGGTCCGGGTGTCAACGGTCGTCGGGCATGTCGGAGCGCGAGCGCGAAATGCTCGCCGCCACGAGCAGCAAACAGCTTACGACTACATCCGGCACCTGATTCGGCGTGAGTACCCCGCGCTGCAACCCAACCCCAAGGGGAGGCGCCCTGGCTGACGCCCGGCCCGAACCAACGATCGCGGTAGGGACGGCCAAGACAACGTCCTAGATTGAAGGAGCTTCCTCCCTTGTTCCTCCTACGTGCCCCAGCGAAATCATGCCAAATGCGGGTTCGGGGTTGCCTGCCGTGCGCCACTCACGTCAGCATCGGGTGCGCGGAGGTGACGAACGATGGCAAGAGCACAGATCGAGGAATGGCAGCGGGTACTGGGCGTCAAGGTCGATGGCGATTTTGGCGACAACACGCTGAGGGCGAGCTTGGCCCTACTGGATGATGAGCGCGTCGACGCCGAGTTCGAGGAGCCGCCGCCGAGTGAGGGCGAGGCGGAGGTCGCTGGGGATCGTCCGCTACACTTGAGGGCGCTGGACTTCTGCCTGGCGGAGGCGGAACGCTGCGGTCAGGAACCCGTGTCGTTGGAGCGTCGCATGAAGTACTTCAGCGGTTGCGTAGCTCTCAGCGGCGCGCCCAACGGAGCTCCCTTGATCCAGATGCTCGCCGCTGGCAAGCGCGTCGCCTTCTGTGCGGCGGCACAGGGCTTCGCGGAAAAGCAGGTGGCTCAACCCGGGGAAGAGCTGCCGCCGTGGCGCTCTGGCGCGCAGCTAGTCGAATTTGATGCCGTTCGCGGCAATCGACCTGGACAGCGTTTTCAGAACCTGGAGGCGACGCTACGCGACGAAGCCTGGCCGCATCCCGGGGCGATCGCCGTCTACCACAACAATCAGAGCTCCACCCGAGGTCACGTCGAGCGCGTGATCGAAGCCAGCGCCGCTGGCTTTCGCAGCGTCGGCGCCAACGAAAACGCCGGCCGCTGGCACGTGGATGACGAGCTCGTCGACTATCGGGATGCCTCCCGTGCCGATGGCACGCAGCCGCTGAGGTTAGTTGGGTTTGTGGTGAACGTGTAGGCGGGACTTCGATGCCCGATTGAGCAGCCATTGCAAGGTGGCGTTGCGGGCCTGCACGACCCACCGAATGAAAGGTGAGCACGGTCGCTGACTTCGGACCGGCTCAGCGCGAATGCCTGAAGCCGCTCGAGGGCGGGGGGTAGCTCTGCAGGCGACTCGTCGAGCGCGCGATGTGGCGCTCGCTCGATCGCGAGCCCCGATGGATGGTGTGATAGGTCAGAATTTTGGCGGCGTTGTTGACCAGCAGCCACGCCAAGGCATACCCCCAAACGGCTAACGCGTAGGTCCAACCGATGGGCTCTACGAACCAACCGTAGACGGCCGCGAGCGTCCCCAGAAGCTGGGTGGTTTCAGTAGCAACGAAGAGACGCCAGCTGGGCCAAGGACGCTGCCAGAACCAACCGTCGTTGCGCGTCACGTACAGTGTCAGGTGTCCGGCGACGAGCAGCTTCAGGAAGATGAGCGTCTGTATGGTCGGGCGAGACAACCCCAAACGCCGCTCGGCGATCCAGAACAATCCGAACGAAGCGACGACTCCGAGTGAGCCCAACACCGTACTTGTAGTCAGCACGCGACGCATGTCCCAGCGAACGGGCTGCGGCGCCACCTTGACGTTGTCGTAGGCGATCATCAGGATCGGGAAATCGTTGAGGATCGCCAAGAGTACGATCATGACGGCTGTGACGGGGTAGAAGTCGAACACCACGATGGACAGCGTCATGAACAACAGGACGCGGACGGTTTCCGTGATGCGAAACGTGGCGTAGCTCGTCATGCGCTCGAAGATGCGCCTCGACTCTTCCACGGCACGCGTGATCGTCGACAGGCCGGGAGCCGTCAGGACCAAGTCGGCGGCGGCGCGAGCCGCGTCAGTTGCGTTGCTCACGGCGATGCCAACGTCTGCTTGCTTCAGCGCCGGAGCGTCGTTGACCCCATCACCCGTCATGCCAACGATGTGTCCTTGACGCTGGAGCGCACGGACGATGTTGAACTTGTGCTCGGGGAACACCTCCGCGAAGCCGTGAGCGCTCTCGATCCGCGCAGGATCGGGCTCTCCCTGCTGCGTGTCAAAGACGTCACTCGCGGAGATGATGGCGGTGCCCAGTCCGAGCTTGGTCGATATCTCACGGGCAATGGCGCGGTGGTCGCCGGTCACCATGCGAACATCCAAGCCCATGGTTTGGGCCGTGGCGATCGTCTCCGCCGAGTCATCGCGAGGAGGGTCGACGAGCGCGACCAACCCGAGGAACTGGTACGAGCCGTCGGCTTGCGAGCGGGCCACCCCGAGCGTGCGCATGCCCCGAGCGGCAAGGTGCGTCGTTTCTTCATCGATGCGCTGGGCATCTCCGGGCGAAACCGACGCGAGCTGCAAGATAACCTGCGGAGCTCCCTTGGCGACGTTCATCAGCTGGCCACGGTAACGAACGGACGCGAGCGCACGCTTGTGCACAGGATCAAAAGGCTCGAGGTGCTGGACCTCGTAGGCTGATAGAGCGTCGGACTCTCCCAGGGCAGTGAGGATCGCGCCGTCAATCGGATCGGGGGCTTCTGGCTCACAGGTCAGCGCTGCCGCGACGAGGAGTTCCTCGGCGTT
>JBNKZR010000465.1:0-5760 GCA_050301735.1 Polyangiaceae bacterium
CGGCCGTGGCGCGTGCACACTTACGCGAGAGTTCGAGCAGCCTTGCCGACTCTGGCGTCTCTGGAATTGTGGACAGGATCGCCTCACCGGAGTCGCAGTCTCCAACGTACACGGCCAAGCGAGCCCGCTGATACGACAAGGCAGGGGTGGCAGCGTCCTGACGCTCCAACAATTCGTGCGCCAAAGCCACGTCCAGCTCGGTGATGGCATTGGCGATGGCCTGCACCCCACCGTTGGCGTCCGGGGAGGGAGGGTGTAGCGCCGGCTGTCCGGTTGCGGAAGTCGCGCTGAGCACGAGTGCCGCCAGCGCCGTGGGTAGAGCGCGCTGCCACCAGCGCTTCATCGCAGCAATCCCTCGGCGTAGCGTTTGACGGCAGGCGACAGGCGCCCCCCAGCTTTCTCCCCCAAGCCCTGGAGGACTCGCTTGCGAAAGTCCTCCGCCCGATTCTTCTCTTCGGGATCTGGCACGTCACCGCCCGTTCGGATCTTTCGTCCGTCGTCCCCTTCGGAGGAAGAAGGCGGTTGCTCGTCCTCTTGTTGCATTTCACCCGTCTCCGACTGTTCGAGGAGACGCTGAGCCTCGAGCTGGAGGTTCTGAGCGTCGTCCCCCTGGCCCCCCTGCAGCCGCTCCGCTGCACTGCGCATGAGCCGACTCGCCTGCTCCAAGCGATCGCGCACGTCCTTGGGCAGCGCGGCTTCCCCCGTCGACTCCTGGGACAGATTCGAAGCCCGTTCGGCGAGCTCGCGCTCCAGGTTCGAAAAGTCCTCCAGCGCTTGTCGCGCGGCCTGCTCGGTGAGTTGCTGCAAGCGATCCGCCTGCTGGCGCGCCCACTTCAGCGCTTCGTTCAGCTCTTGCAGTGCGTTTTCCACCCGCTGACGCGTCACTGGATCGAGGTCCCCTTTGCGCAGCGCTTCCTCTGCCGCCGCTTTGGCGCGACGGCCGCTCTCGAGTGCTCCTTCGAAGTCCATCCGCTCTAGCTGTTGCGCCATCGCGCCAGCGTGCTCTCGCATCAGCGCGGCAGAGGCGCGCCCAGTGCCCGGCATCTCACCGGGTTGCGGCAAGCCGACGACGCTGCGCCGCAACGCCTCGGCGCGCGCTTCCGCCTCCGACTTGGACTCCTCGCCGGAGGCATCTTTCTGCGCCGAGCGCATGGCATCGGAAGTGCGTTCCGATAGATCGGCGTGGTCCTGAGCCAAGCGCTCCAGGTCACGAGCCATCCGGTCGAACTCGCTATCCGCATCGGATGGCTTGCCCTGCGCGTCGTTACCACCGCCACCACTGCTGCCAGTGCCCGACTCGACGCTGCCGCCACCGCCGCCCTTGGATCCAAAGGACGGGTTCGGACGGTGCAAACGTTCCGCCATGTGAATCGCAGCGAGTTCTGTGTGGAAGAAGTCTTTTCGCTCGCGTGCCCTGCGGACGCGCTTGAGATCGGCGAGTGCGACGCTGCCCAAATCCGCGCCGAGGAGGTCGAGCTGAAGCAGTTCCTTGGCGCCCGCGTCCAGAACCTGGATCGCGATGTCCAGTCGCTCCACACCCTCCGCGCCCTTCTCCGGCTCCTGGGCGAGAAGGGCCGCAAAGGCAGCCTCTTCGGCGACGTCCCCCAATTGACGCGCCACGTCTGCGGCATCTTTCGCAGCCAGTGACGTCAACGCAGAATTAACTCCCAGCACGATGGACTCCACCGTTTCGCGCTCGGCGCGGCGGCGCTTGAACGCCTCGGCCAAGCGCTCAAACTGCCCATCCATGGACGAACGCCACCCCTTCGGAACTCGGAGCCCGCTGTAGTTTTCGTCGAAGGCGCGCGCCGCCATGTCCTCGAGTTTCTTCACGCGCCCGCTCAAGTCTTCACGCGCCTCGACGCGTCGCTTGGGCTCCTCCAGTTGCTCCGCCGCCAACGTTGCAGCCAACAACTCGACGAGCTCGTCCCGCAGCCGCGCCAGAGCCTGGAAGCGGTTGACCTCGGGCGTGCCCACGCCCGGTGGGCGGATGATGAACGCCTCGCTCCTGCCCCACTTGCTGCCCTCCCGAGGATCGTTGTCTCGCGCTTCGACACGAACGACGACGGGCAGAAACACGCGCTTGAGGAACGGGTCGTTGGCATACAGGACATGTCCCCCCTGCCCGCGCCGCTTATCCCCCGGGAAACTCTCCAGCGTCCGGCGCTCTTCGCGCCCTGCTGAACGCAGAACGAGATCGACCTGCAACAAGCTGTGATCGTCCGTCGCGTCCCACAGCAATTCCAGCTTGGAAAGCTCTTGTAGGCGAAACTCTTTGGGAGCACCTTTGAGCACGACTCTGGGGACAGCGTCGGGCTGGCTGAAGACTTCGACGCTGCGGGGATCGCTGATGGTCGTCTCACCGAACCGCGCGGCGACTCGCAACTCCACCGTCTTCTCCAGCGTCCAGTGAGCGACCACTCCGCCTGACCCATCGGCAACGAAGGGGACCTCCGTCTCCCCGTCCGTCAACACCAATGCGCGCCCTGAGCGCAGCGGTTTGCCACGAAAGCCGAGTTCAGTACCCTCCGGCAACGCTGCCGCCGTCTCCAACATCAGAAACCCGCTGGACTGTCTGAGGTAGCTGGGCGGCGTGGCTGTGATCTGAACCTCGGTCAGCCACTCCATCTCCACCGGAGCACTGCCCTGACGAGCGACCAGGACGTTCAAGCCCTCCATCAGATGCCACGGCAAAAGCGCCACGAGGAGGGCCGCACCCGCAACGCCAACGAGAGCGAACTGACGATAACCACGCGCCCGCCTCCGCGACGCTTCAGCGACGTCCTCTTCGTTGATGCGCGAGAGTAACCTCGCCAGATGTAGCCCAGCAAGCTCCTCGGATTCGCCCGTTCGGAGGCCAACGTCCTTGACCAGGCGCACCGCTCTCAGTACGCGGCCCCCGAGCTCAGGGTAGGCCGTCGCCAGCGTATTGCGAACGGCATCTTCGTCGTCGCGAAAGCGTCTGGCCAGGAGCACGCGGTGAAGTAGGAGGGCGGCCAGCGTCAGCCCGATCAGGCTCAGCGCGAAGAGCCGGCTCGTCGCGGTCCCGGCGCGAGCCAAATGCGCACCAATCACGACGCCAACCAGCAGCAATACCCACGCCGAGCGACTCAGCGCGCTCTGAAGCGGGCGCCGATAGGCGCCGACGAGGGCGGTCAAGGAGTCGAACTTCACCCCTGGAGCATTGCGCAGCAGACCTCAGTTGAACAGGGCTATCGTCTCCTCAGGCTCACTCGGCTGCTGCCACCGCTTCCTCTTCGTCGATGCACGCTTCGGCCAGCAATTCGACGACGTCCAGCTGCCGAACGACGGCTTCTTTCTCCTCGCTTTTCAGGCCGTCCGTGAGCATCGTCATGCAAAATGGACAGGCGCTCGCCACGACGTCCGGCGCGGTAGCCAAGAGCTGCTTCGTGCGTTTGACGTTCACGCGATCCTTGTTTTGCTCCTCCATCCACATCTGCGCGCCGCCTGCACCGCAGCACAGACCGCCGTGATGGTGCGTCTCGGGTTCCACCACCTCCGCGCCGATGCGCCGCAGAATGTCCCGCGGCTGCTCGTACACCTCGTTGTATCGACCGAGATAGCAAGAGTCGTGGTAGCTGACCTTGGCCTTCACCGTTCGCTTGGGCTCGAGCTTCCTCGTTGCCAGCAAGCCCAGCAAGTAGTCCGTGTGGTGCACCACTTCGTACTTGCCGCCGAAGTCGGGGTATTCGTTGAGCAGAGTGTTGAAGCAGTGAGGACAAGTGGTCAGGATGGTCTTCGCCCCACCCTGCTCCTTGTAACCGTTGAGAGTTTCGATGTTGGCCTCTGCAAGCATCGTGAACAGGTACTCGTTGCCCGCGCGCCGCGCAGGATCTCCCGTACAACTTTCCTCCTCGCCGAGGATCGCAAACTCGACGCCAGCCTGCTGGAGCAGCCGAGCAGTCGCACGCGCAACCTTCTTGGCACGGTCGTCGTAGCTCGCCGCGCAGCCGACCCAGTAGAAGACCTCCGCATTGGGCTTGTCGCTGGCCAGGGGAACCTCCAAACCTTCGGCCCAGTTGGCTCGATCCATTCGAGACAGGCTCCAAGGGTTGCCATTGACCTCCATCCCCTCGAACGGCTTGTTCAGCTCACTGGGGAAGGAATCGCCCTTGATCATCACTTCGTGCCGTCGCATCTGCACGATCTTGTCGACGTAGGTGATCATCACGGGGCACTGGTCTTCACACGCGCGGCAGGTCGTGCACGCCCAGATCACGTCGGGATCGATGACGTCCGGCACTAGGTCCTTGGGCTCGAAGCCTTTGGCGGCCTCTTGTCCTTCAGCGCGCTCGCTCGCGTCGGCGCTCTCGTCGGCGGCCCCCGCGGAGTCGTCGGCGGCACTCGACTTGGGACGCCAGTGCTCGACCTTACCTCCCAATGCGAGCACCTCGCCTTGCCTGGCGTAGAGGTGATCCCGCAAGTCGAGGGTGAGTTGCTTCGGACTGAGCTTCTTGCCTGTCGTGAATGCCGGACAGTTGTCACTGCAGCGACCGCACTCGGTGCAGGTGTAGAAGTCGAGGACATCCTTCCAAGTAAAGTGCTCGATGCGCGCGTACCCGATGCGCGCGCGACTCATGTCTTCTTCCTCTGACGCTTGCTCGACCAAGGCCATCAAGGCTTCGGTGTCTTTGGCCACGGGGCGCAGCCGCCCCGGAGGCGAGATATCGCTGAGAAAGACGTTGGGGATGGCCGTGATGACGTGAAAGTGCTTCGAAAGAGGTAGCAAATTGAGGAAGACGAGCACCAAAGTGGAGTGAGTCCAGAACCCCGCATGCGCGACCGCCACCAGTGCGCCATCGCCCAAGCCTTGGATCAACGTCGCAGCCAGAGAGCCCGCAGGCTCGGGGTACGCATGAAACGCGACATTGTCGCCGGGCGCGCCCAAGGGCGCCACGATGGTCGAAATGGCAGCACACCACTCGGAGCCCGAAGCACATGCCGCTTTCGCTCGTTGGTTGAGCACCATAGCGGCGCCATCGTAGAAGATGTCCGATAACATCATCACCACGATGATGAGCAAGATGACGAGCCCCTCGACGCTGAGCGCCATGCGCTTCTGAGGATTGATGGTACGGTAGTAGATGAACACGCTGCTGCCAGCGAGCACCAGGATGGCGAACACATCCTTCACCAGCGCGTAGAACTCGCCCAGCGGCAGCCCCAAGAACCCTTCGGGCCCGAGAATGAACAGATTGAAGCTCGGCTCGAACCCTCTGCCCCAGAGCACGAGCGTGCGCAGCAGCAGCACGGCGAAACCCATGAAGATGAGCTGATGCGCAAGCCCCGCGGTGAAGTAGTACCGCATCTTCTTCTGGAAGAACGCAAAGGTCCAAACCCGTCCCAAGCGCTCTCCGACGTCGGCCACGCGACTTTCGGCCGTCTCGTCTCCCACGCCGAGTAGCAACCACCGTTTGCGCGCAGTCACGGCAAACATGCCCACGAGCCCGATGATGATCACGGCCATCAAGATGGGATTCATGGGCAAGACTATAGCGACTCCCAGTCGATCCGGCATCCACCACGAGCCGAACTGCTGCTCGGCACCCGCGGACACGGGTTCGCCCCACGTCGCTCAGTTGCGGGTCAAAGCGGTGACCAGCACGTACATCAGCACCAAGAGCACCGGCAGCGCGAGCCACGGCAAGGGCAGCTTGCCCGAGGCGACCGGCTCATCGCCTCGGCTCAATCCCGCGCTGGGAACATCTCCAGCGCTCAGGGTGACAATCAACTGCCCCG
>JBNKZR010000466.1:0-5734 GCA_050301735.1 Polyangiaceae bacterium
GCACACGACCCTTACATTGGTCTCGAACTTCTCGTTCGAGACACTAGGATGAGCGTCACGCGGCGCGGTTTCAACTCGCCGCTCGCGTCCCCCTGCATCCTGCGTGACGCAAGAGTTGCGGCCGAAGCCGTGCCACGTCGTTCGCGCAGTGTGAGTTCAGGCGAGGCTGACTTCATCGGCCCCCCGCCGTCATAGTCCGTTATAGTCGCGACCATGACTTCGCCTCGTTTGCTCACGCGCGACGGCTTTGGGGAACTCCTCGAGCAGCTGCGTGCGCGGGGCTACACCCTGATCGGTCCGCGTGTGCGTGATGGGGCGATCAGCTACGAGGAGATCGGCGGAGTCGAGGACTTGCCGCGGGGGGTGAGCGAGACTCAGCGCGCCGGCCACTATCAACTGGGACAGAGTTCGAAGGACTTCTTGTTCGACTTCGCCAGCACTGCGCAATCGTTCAAACACGTCTTCCATCCTCCGAGACAGCAACTCTTCTCGTTGAAACGAAGCGCGGGTGGCGCGGAGCTGATCCCGCCCGCCCGAGAAGAGCGACGATTTGCTCTCATCGGCGCCCGTGGTTGCGACATCGCGGCGCTCTGGACGCTGGATGGCGTGTTCGTCCGTGGCACTCCTGCCGACCCAGGCTACGTCGCGCGCCGTCGCGACACGTTCGTCGTTGCCATCAATTGCACGATGGCCGGGGGCACGTGCTTCTGCACCTCGATGGATACGGGGCCCAGCGTCGAGCAAGACTTCGACGTCGCATTGACGGAACTCGAATGCGCCCAGGGCTCCGAGTTCGTGGCGGAAAGCGGCAGCGAGTTGGGGCGCGAGTTGCTCGGCGCAGTGAGCACGACGACGGCCACCGACGCGCAGGTCACCCGCGCCGATGAGTCGGTCGAAGCCGTACGAAAGGTTCTGGGCAAACGCATCGAGGCGCACGGACTTCGCGAACTGTTGCAGAGCCACGCCGAGCACCCGATCTGGCAGAGCATCGCCGAGCGCTGCCTCGCCTGTGCCAACTGCACGATGGCCTGCCCTACGTGCTTCTGCTCCAACACCACGGACGAAGCCGGCTGGGACGGTGAGGAACATCGCACCCGCAGCTGGGACTCGTGCTTCACCGGGGATTTTTCGTACCTGCACGGGGGGGCGGTGCGCACTTCGACCGCGGCCCGCTACCGGCAATGGATGACCCACAAGCTCTCGACGTGGTTCGATCAATTCGGCAGTTCGGGGTGCGTCGGGTGCGGTCGCTGCATCACGTGGTGCCCTGCGGGCATCGACATCACCGAAGAGGTCAACAAGCTGAGGGCCGCGGTAGAAACGACGGCAGAAGCTCAGGAGGACGGCTGATATGGTCGAATCATTGGCACGCAGTCTGGCGCAGCATCCGTTCACCGGGCGATTGCCCGCGCGCATGGTGGACTTCCTGGCAGGGTGCGCCAAAAACATGCGCTTTGACACTGGGGAATACCTCTTTCGCGAAGGGGAGGAGCAGCAGCACCTGTTCTTGATCCGTCAGGGGCAGGTAGACGTGGAGAGTTATCTTCCGGGGCGTGGGGAGGTGGCGCTGGAGAGCTTCACGGAGGGCGAGGCGCTCGGGGCGTCAGCGGTCTTTGCCCCCTACGAGTGGAACCTCGACGGACGCGCCGTCAAGCCGGTGCTCGTCTTCGCCATCGACGGCGATTGTCTGCGGCGCAAGATCGACGAGGACGCGGAGTTCGGGCGCGCGGTTCTGAAAGAGCTCCTGATCGACGTGCATCGGCGCCTGTCGGAGCTGCGCCTGTCTCAGATGAACGTCTACAAGCGCGAGTTGTCGGAGAGTTGAACGTGGCGATGTCGGCTCTCAGCGCAAGCGATCCGATGGTCCCGGAGTTGATGACGATCACTCGGCGCGTCCAGAACACGCCGGACACGTTCACCATCGAACTCGAGCCGGGCGCCGCTGGCTTCGCGTTCTTGCCGGGCCAATTCAACATGCTGTACGCGCCGGGCTCTGGGGAAGTGCCGATCTCCATCAGTGGCGATCCGGATCGCCCCGAGAAGCTGGTCCACACCATTCGCGCCGTGGGGGCCACCACGTTTGCGCTTTCACGCCTGAACGACGGGGACGTCGTGGGGGTGCGTGGACCCTTCGGCACGGCCTGGCCCGATCCGCCGCCGCATGCGGACGTCGTGCTCGTTGCCGGCGGTATCGGTTTGGCGCCGTTGCGACCGTCCTTGTATCGTGCCCTGAATCGGGGAGCCAAGCTCTACCTCGTCTACGGTGCGCGCAGCCCGAAGGATCTGCTCTACACCGACGAGCTGCCCGTCTGGGCGCAGCGCGACAACGTCACGAGCATCGTCACCGTCGACCGCGGCGATCCGGGCTGGCTCGGCAACACCGGCGTCGTAACCAAGTACCTCAGCTGGCTCGCCTTCGACTCGATGAACGCGGTGGCGATGACGTGCGGGCCCGAGGTGATGATGCGCTTCGTCGCGCGCGAGCTCGGTCGCACGGGCATGGCTCGTTCCGACATCCACGTTTCTCTGGAGCGCAACATGAAGTGCGGCGTCGGCTTTTGCGGCCATTGTCAGCTGGGGCCGCACCTGCTGTGCAAGACGGGCCCGGTGATGACCCACGAGCAAGCCGCGCCGCTGATGTCGATCCGACAGCTCTAACCGCAATTGGCAGATCCACTTCGAGACGGGAAAGGAAGCAGTAGCGTGAGTCTTCAGAAACCGAAGCTAGCCGTCTGGAAGTTCGCCTCCTGCGACGGCTGTCAATTGAGCTTGCTCGATTGTGAAGACGAGCTGCTCTTGGTGGCCGACGGCGTCGAGATCGCCTACTTCCTGGAGGCCAGCAGTGCCGTCGTCGAAGGGCCCTACGACATCTCTCTGGTCGAAGGCTCGATCACGACCGAGCACGATCGCGCGCGCATCCGCGACGTGCGCAAGGTCTCGAAGAAGCTCATCACCATCGGCGCTTGTGCGACCTCGGGAGGGATCCAGGCGCTCAGAAACTTCGCCGACGTCGAAGACTTCAAGCGCGCGGTTTACGCTCACCCCGAATACATCTCGACGCTGGAGAGCTCGACGGCGATCGCCGACCACGTACCGGTCGACTTCGAGCTGCGCGGCTGCCCCATCAACAAGCAGCAACTGTTGGAACTGCTGCTGGCGACGTTGCAGCAGCGACGCCCCAACATTCGCGACCATTCAGTGTGCGTCGAATGCAAGATGCGGGGCACGACGTGTGTGATGGTGGCGAAGCAACAGGCGTGCCTCGGGCCGGTCACCCACGCGGGGTGCGGCGCGCTGTGTCCGGCCTACGCGCGGCCGTGTTTCGGTTGCTACGGTCCGATGGAGGCCGCCAACGTGCCGAGCCTGGTGCACGCGATGAGTTCAGTTGGCGCCAGTGAGCGGGACATCACCCGGCTGTACGCGACGTTCAACGTCGCGGCTCCCGGCTTCGTCCCGGGACACCGCTTGACCTCACGGGTTTTAGAGCAGCGTGTCGCCGAAACCACGGGGGAGGAGTGAGATGAAGACGATCCAGGTGGACTACCTGTCGCGGGTCGAGGGCGAAGGGGCACTGAAGATCCACTTCGAGGACGGCGTTGCGAGCGATATTCAGCTGAACATCTTCGAGCCACCGCGCTTCTTCGAAGGCTTTTTGCAGGGGCGAAGCGCGCTCGAGACTCCGGACATCACCGCGCGCATCTGCGGCATCTGTCCGGTGGCCTACCAAATGAGCGCCTGTCACGCCGTCGAAAACGCTCTGGGGCTGACGCTGCCCGATCCCCTGCGCCGGCTTCGGCGACTGCTCTACTGCGGCGAGTGGATCGAAAGCCACGTGCTGCACATGTTCATGTTGCACCTGCCGGACTTTCTCGGTGTGCGCAGCGCGCTCGAGGTTGCCAAGCAACACGGCAAGGAAGTCAAGACGGGGCTTCGCATCAAGAAGGCGGGCAACGCCATCGTCAGCTTGCTCGGGGGCCGAGAGATCCATCCCATCAACGTGCGCGTCGGTGGCTTCTACCGGCTGCCCCGCAAGGTGCAGATGGAGGCGCTGTTGCCGGAGCTGCGCTGGGCGTTGGACGCCATGGTCGAGGCCATCAAGTGGATGGCGGAGCTCGACTGCCCCGACTTCGAACGCGACTACGAGTTCGTCGCGCTGCGCCACGAAACGGACTATCCCTTTTGCGAGGGGCGGCTGATCTCCAACAAGGGTTTGGACATCGCCGTCAGTGAGTACGACAGCCACTTCGAGGAGCTGCACGTCGCACATTCCACGGCACTGCACAGCGTGCTCAAAGAGCGCGGCAGCTACTTCTGTGGGCCTCTTGCGCGCTTCAATCTCAACGCAGACCGCCTCTCGCCTTTGGCCCAAGCGACGGCACGCCACATCGGCTTGAGTACGCCCTGCACCAACCCGTTCAAGAGCCTGTTGGTGCGCGGGGTGGAGGTGATCCAGGTGCTGGGTGAAGCGATCGCGACGATCGAAGCGTACGAGGATTCGACGGCACCATCGGTCGAAGTGCCGATGCAGGCGGGGGTTGGTTGCGGCTGCACGGAGGCCCCGCGCGGCATCCTCTATCATCGTTACCGCTTCGATGAGGAAGGCACGATCGAGCAGGCTCGCATCGTGCCGCCCACCTCGCAGAACCAAAAGACGATCGAAGAGGACTTGTTCCAGCTCGCGCCCAGGCTGGTGACGATGGAACATGGCGACGCCACCTGGCTTGCCGAGCAAGCGGTGCGCAACTACGACCCCTGCATCTCGTGTTCGACGCACTTTCTGAAGTTGGAGATCACCGGAGATTGAGCCTCGCTCGCCCGCGCATCATCGCCTTGGGTCAGCCGGTTGCCGCTGACGACGGGGCAGGACCACAGGTCCACGAGGTGCTGGTCAAGCAGCTGGCATCGGGCTCTGCGGGACGGCCGGTGTCCGAGCTTGCCGAGCTGCGTCGCGCCGCAGAAGCATCGCAGCTGTTGGAGCTGTTGCAGTATTCGGGGCCAGTCTGGCTGGTGGATGCCATCGTCGGTGCGGGGGCGGCGGGTGAGCTCTTGGAGCTATCTCCGGACGCCTTGTCCGCTCTGAGTTCGTGTTCCGTCTCTTCCCACGGCTTGGATGCCGCCGAAAGCATCCAGCTGTGCCAAACGCTGTACCCGGAGACGATCTCACCCGAGATCACGGTCTTCGCCATCAGCATCGAAGCGCCGAGCGGCTATCGGGAGGGTTTGTCGGCGCCGGTGGCCGCCGCCGTCGAACGCTGCGCGCGACGGATCCTGCAGAAGTTGCAAGCCCAGTCAGGAGCTGCGAGATGAGGAGTCAGCATGCACGAGAGTAGTCTCGCCCGGCAGGTACTCGAAGCCGTCGTCAGCCGCACTCCCCAAGCCAGCCGCGTCCGCGTGATCCGAGGCTGGCTGGCGGAGACGGAGGCACTCGATCGCAGCGCGATCGAGTTTCACTTCGGGGTGTTGGCCCAGGGCACGGTGGCTGAGGGGGCCAAACTCGAGCTCGAGTTGATCCACACCGAAGCACGCTGTCTCGGGTGCGGGCAAGTGTACAAGCCGGAGCACCACTTGACGCTCTGCCCAGAGTGCGGTTCGACGGATGGCGAGCTGCTCGGCGAAACGGGCTTCGGTGAGCGCAAAATGCACAGGCGTGATCGGCCGCGACGCGTCGTCGCGCGCCCACGCTTCACCCGGCGCCGGATTGGCTGCAATGTCAATGCACGCACCGAATACGCCC
>JBNKZR010000467.1:0-5718 GCA_050301735.1 Polyangiaceae bacterium
GGTTCTCGGCGTCGCCTCGGGGCATGTGACCTCCGCCTCGCAGTCTCGTCCAGGCACGATTTCGGTCCACTCGTCCTGCCAGCACAACCACAGGCTGCGGCAGGTTGCCGACTCGCCGTAGGTGCACTGCACGCGGTCGGTCGGACACGGGTCGCCGTCGTTGGGTTCGTCCGTCGGGCAGTCGTTGCCGCAATCCCGCATCGCGACGTCGAGCGACCACGCGCCGTCGTCGGAGCAAACCCAGCGGCTCCGGCATTCCGGGTCCGCCCCATATTTACAGACCAAGCTGGCCTCGTCGCACTCGTCGCCCGCTTCGGGCTCCGTGTTGGGACAGGCGCTTTCGTTTTCGACCGGATCGCCCATCGGATCGAGGCCGTCCGTGTCCGCCTCCGGCTCGCGCTCTTGCTCGGTGGCTTCACCTTCCCCCTCCGTCGGCGGCGACCGGCCTTCGTCTTCACAGGCGACGGAAAGCAGGAGCAAGAGGACGCAGCAGGAATGACGCACGAACCGGACCATAGCGCAGAGTTGGATCCCTGGGGCAGTCTCCTCTGGCGCCGAAGGTAAAGCTTGCTGAGCCAGCTTCGGGGGGGCAAACGTCTAGTGACGGAGCCCGCGAAGCTGCTGCATGCAGCGGGAGCAGGAACAACGGCGGTGGACCGTCCCGTCCAAGCGCGCTAGACCCACCTCTCGCTTGCCGTCGCCGTGATTCAAGAGTCTGAAATGAAAAAAGAATTCCCCGCCAACTTCGAATTCGGAACAGCCACCTCCGCCTACCAGATCGAAGGGGCTGCCACGGAGGACGGACGAGGCCCCTCGGTTTGGGACATGTTTTGCGACAAGCCCGGAGCGGTCTTGGGTGGCCACGACGGGTCGGTCGCGAGCGACCACTACCACCACCTGGAGGAGGACGTCGGGTTGCTGCGCCAACTCGGGGTCGATGGCTATCGCTTCAGCATCAGCTGGCCGCGGATTCTTCCCGAGGGTACGGGAAAGGTAAACGCCAAAGGCTTGGACTTCTACGATCGCCTCGTCGACGCTTTGCTGGATGCGGGCATCGCGCCTTTCGCAACGCTATTTCATTGGGACATGCCCTTGGCCCTCTATCACCGGGGTGGCTGGCTCAATCGCAGCAGCGCGGATTGGTTCGCGGACTACGCGCGCATCGTGGCGGAGAAACTGGGGGACCGCGTCAAGCGCTGGGCCACGCTCAACGAGCCGCAGGTGTTCATCGGTCTCGGTCACTACGATGGCCGGCATGCGCCGGGAGTCCGCTACTCGCTGGCAGAGATGTTGCGCTGCGGGCACCATGCGCTCTTGGCTCACGGCAAGTCCGCCCAGGCCGTCCGAGCCGCGTTGGGGGACAGTGCCAAGATCGGCTACGCACCGGTGGGTTGCCCCAAGGTCCCCGCTAGCGAATCCCCACGGGACCTGGAAGCCTTGCGCCAAGCCATGTTTGCCATCACGGCGCGCAATCAGTGGAACCTGACCTGGTGGACCGATCCGGTCATCTTCGGCCGCTACCCCGAGGACGGCCTCGAATTGTTCGGCGCGGACTGCCCGCAGGTGGTCGCGGGCGACATGGAGACGATCTGTCAACCGACGGACTTTCTGGGACTCAACTTGTACCAAGCGCCCGTCATCGAGGCGGGCGACGCCGGTCCAAGAGAGGTGCCCCATCCTCCCGGAGGGCCACTAACTGCGTTCAATTGGCCGGTCACGCCCGCGGCGCTGTACTGGGGGCCTCGCCTGGCCTACGAGCGCTACGGCAAACCCATCGTGGTGACGGAAAACGGGCTGTCGTTGCGTGATTGGCCTTCCTTGGACGGCTGCGTTCACGATCCGCAGCGCATCGACTTCATCACGCGACACCTGCGGCAGCTGCATCGCGCGATCGAAGACGGAATACCCGTCGAGGGTTACTACCACTGGTCGGCCTTCGACAATTTCGAGTGGGCAGACGGCTACCGCGAGCGATTCGGGCTCGTGTACGTCGATTACCAGTCGGGAGAGCGCATCCCCAAGGACTCGTTTCAGTGGTACCGACGCATCATCGAGAGTCGCGGGCGAGCGGCACTCGGCGACGAGGCCCTCGCCGCCTACGGACGTAGCGCCAACTGACGAGGCGCTCGCGGCTTTACGGCCGCGGCGCCCAGTGACGGGTGCTCGCCCGCCTGTACGCTCAAAGCTCGCACGTGAGGTCTCGTCATACGCTGTGGGTTGCTGGTGCATGCTCGACGGGTGGAGAGCTCGTGGTCGCTCGATGTGGTGTGTGCGTCTCTCGGCCGAGGTGGACGTCCGTACGTGCTGAGCGAAGTTCACGGTTGCTGCCTTCACTGCGCTCCACTAGTCTGTCCAACGCCGAGCGGCGTTCGGTCCTCGGCGGGCGGGGGGCGAGCTCGTGCTCGGTGGGTATCGTCGATCATGGTTCTTCTTCATTTCCGAGTCAGTCCTTCGAGGGCCGGGTCCAAAGGGAGCAGCTTCTGAACTACCGTTGTCCTCACTGCGGAAGTGGCATTCCAGACAATGCCGTTGACCGCGCACGGCAGATTGCGACCTGTGTCAGCTGTGGGCACCTGGTTGACATGCAGCCCCAGCTGGCTGCCAGCACGGCAGCAAGCGCATCGGTTGCCAACGCGGTGCCAGCGCCTGGCGCGGGCCAACCCCGACCGCGCATGCGTGAGCCAGTGCAGCTTCCGGACGGTCTTCAGATCCGACAGGATCAGTCGGCGTTCGCGGCTTTGGAGCGCAGTCCGACGTTGCACATCACTCGTCGTTGGTTGCGCAGGAAACACTACGTGCTGCTGTTGCTCTTCTGGGGCCTGACGGCGGGGCTTCTTTGGTACGTCTACGACGCGGGGTGGAGCTGGCTCACGGGGGTGGCCGCGTTCATCTTGCTCAGTTGGAACTTCCGCCTGCTCACCATGTTCGTCAACAAGACGGTGGTGGTGGCAGGCGGGGGCAAGTTGAGCGTCAAACATGGCCCGTTGCCCGCCCTGGGGCTCTTCCCGCGGGTCGAGCTCGACGTGAGCGAGCTGAAGCAACTCTACGCCGTCAAACACGGTCCGCACTATGCCGTCAAAGGCGATCTGAAGGACGGCAAGAGCACGCTCGTCGTCGCGCCACTGGTGACGGAAGAGCAAGCGCTGTTCGTCGAGCAGCAGCTCGAACACGCCCTCGGCATCGTCGACTTCGAGGTCGAAGGAGAGCTCGCACGAGCGATGCCGGAGCGCGTCGCCAAGGCCAGCGGCGCCAAGACCGGCAACGCGGCGATCGGGCTGGTGGCCCTGGCTCCGGTCGTCGTGGGAGGCGGTATCTTCGCCATCATCATCAACGTGATGGAGACGGAGGTGTCCGGCACGTTGAGCGTGACCCGCGGCAACGAGTCCTTCGAGTTCGTGCCCGACGATTGCCGCTCGGGGCAGCCGTTCGGGTTCTTCGGCGTCGACGTCACGGACCAGAAGGGGCAGGTGGTTCGGCTGATGAACGATCCGGTGAGGGGGCCCATCGTGATGGTTCAACGAGCCGGCGGTAGCGCACGACCGCTACCGCTGTCGGATTGCGAAACGGTCGAAGTCACGGTCGTTCACACGAACACGACCATCAACGACGTGCGAGCGCTGGATGGTTCGGCGCGCCTCAAGTGTCCCGGCGTTCGCGCAGATCTCTCCTTCGGCAACTGCCACTGAGCTTTCAGCTAGAGATCGAACCCCAGTCAGCGTACTCTTGCTGGTCATGGCGCAGGGGAACACGGAAGGTGACGAGATGCAGCCATCGCGGGTGCCGGTCTCCACCATTTCGCCGCAAGCGGTGCGCATCGCCCCGCTGCGTCCCAATTCCGTACCGCCACAGCCAGGGGAGCCCGTCGTCAGCGCGATCGTGGACCTGCTGTTGGCCGCTGGTCATTCCGACGGGGAGCTGTGTCGTCGCGAGCGCAAGGCGATCCGCAGGCTGACGCAGCAACTGCTAGCGCGCGACAGCACACCGGATTGGGTGGAGCAGCGCATTGCGGGCTTCGACCCGGAGTGCTTCGACCTAGAGGCGGCCACGCACCGCCTGCGCTCGTTGCCAGCAGCGGAGAAACGCTTCGTGCTGGAGGCGACGCGTCGCGTTTGCGATGCGAACAACGCTTATGATCTCGAGGAGGAGGCGTTCATCTCGGCGCTCGTATTGGCGCTCGAGTGCTCTCACGAAGATGCTGCCGATCTGATCGTGGAGCAGTCACCGACACTCGACGGTTGGAGCAAACGACTCTTCGACGTCGTGTTTGCGCTGAGCTTCTTGCTCTGTGCGTGGCCGTTGCTGCTCGTCATCGCCGGCTTGGTCAAGTGGACGTCACCTGGGCCGGCGCTGTTTGCCCAGCGGCGCTACGGTCGTGGCGGGCATGAAGTGTTGGTGTGGAAGTTTCGCACCATGACGGTGCTCGAAGATGGGGCCGCCGTCCGTCAAGTCACCGCCAACGATCCACGCGTGACGCGCCTGGGCGCGTTCCTGCGGCGTACGTCGTTGGACGAATTGCCCCAATTCTTCAACGTCCTGCGGGGCGAGATGTCCGTGGTCGGGCCGCGACCGCACGCGGTCGCGCACAACCGCTTCTATCGCACGCAGATCCTCGAATACATGCTGCGGCACAAGGTAAAACCGGGGATCACCGGCCTGGCTCAGATAAATGGTTGGCGCGGGGAGACGGATACGCTGGAGAAGATGATTCAGCGTGTGGCGTTCGACCTGGAGTACATCCGTCGACAGAGCTTGTGGCTCGACGTGCGCATCGTGTGGCAGACCATCTTCGGGACCACCACGCGGCAGAACGCGTACTAGTGAGTTCGAGGAGCTGACCGCGGGGCGCTGGTGTCACGACGGTGGCTCTAGGGCGCCGCTTCAGTCGCCGCGCCCGTGGGGCGCGCTGAGATCGTAGTCGGGGCCGGCGGGTACGATTTGCGATGGATTGAGGCTGGCGCGGCTTTGGTCGTAGTGCGTCTTGATGTGGTCGAGATGAATAGTGGGCATGACGCCCGGCAGCTGGGCAATGTCGCGGGTGAAAGCCCAGGCGTTTGGGTAGGTCTCCAGCTTGCGTTTGTTGCAGCGAAAGTGATTGTGATAGACGGGATCGAAGCGCAGCAGGGTTGTGAATAGGCGAATGTCTGCCTCGGTGAGGCGGTTGCCTGTGAGATAACGGTGTTGGGAGAGTCGGTCTTCCACACGGTCCAATGCGGCGAACAACTCGTGGTACGCGCGCTCGTAGGCAGCTTGTGTCTCGGCGAAGCCGGCTCGATAGACGCCGCTGTTGATGCTCGGGTAGATCCACGAGTTGAGCTCGTCGATCTCGGCGCGAAGCTCCGTTGGGTACAAGTCGAGCTCCGGATCCCGCGCGAAGGCGTTCAACTCGGCGTTGAGCATGCGGATGATGTCCGCGCTCGTATTGTTGACGATCGTCTCGCGCTGGCGATCCCACAGCACGGGCACTGATATGGGCCCTGCATGTCGTCCGGTAGGGGCTGAGCGATCGTAGAACTCACGCAGGTTGGAGGCAGCGTAGAGGTCGTCTGCCGTCTCCGCGTCGTCGTCCACCGACGTGAAGTGCCAGCCATCGGTACCCATGTGCGGGTGCACGACGCTCACGCCGACGGCGGCTTCGAGGCCCTTGAGAGCGCGTACGACCAGTGTGCGATGTGCCCAGGGGCAGGCGTAGGAGACGTACAGGTGGTAGCGTCCCGCCTC
>JBNKZR010000468.1:0-5666 GCA_050301735.1 Polyangiaceae bacterium
AACCACTGCATCTTGGACGTTCTTTGGAACTTGTTCGTAGTGGGAGAACTGCATCGAGTACGTCGCGCGGCCTTGTGTCTTGCTGCGCAAGTCCGTGGAGTACCCAAACATCGTGGCCAGCGGGACCTCGGCTTCGACTGCCTGATTCGTGCCCCGTGGGTTGACGCCCAGCACTTTGCCGCGACGTGAGTTGATGTCGCCGATGACGTCGCCCATGTTCAGTTCGGGCGTGACGACTTCGACCTTCATCATCGGCTCGAGCAGGTGAAGCCCTGCTTTCTTCGCGCCGTCTTGGAAAGCTATCGAGGCGGCGACCTCGAAAGCCGGGCCCGACGAATCGACTTCGTGGAAGCTGCCGTCGAAGAGACGCGCCTTGCAATCCACCATCGGGTAACCCGCAAGCACGCCCCGAAACATCGCGTCTCGGATGCCTTTTTCGACGGAAGGAATGAACTCGCGAGGGATGACACCGCCGACGATTCCGTTCTCGAACGTGAAGCCGCTGCCATTTTCACCAGGCTCCAGGTCGAACACCACGTGACCGTACTGGCCGTGGCCGCCTGATTGCCGCACGAAGCGATGCTCGCAGACGACCTTCTTGGAGATCGCCTCTCGGTAGGCCACTTCCGGCTTGCCGACGTTGCACTCGACTTTGAACTCACGCTTGAGGCGATCGACGATGATCTCCAGGTGGAGCTCGCCCATGCCCGCAATGATCGTCTGGCCCGTCTCTTCGTTGGTGTAGGTGCGAAAGGACGGGTCCTCGTACGCCAACTTGCCGAGGCTGATCCCGAGCTTGTCGACGTCCCCCTGCGTCTTCGGCTCGATGGCGACGGAGATCACCGGGTCGGGAAACTCCATTCGCTCGAGCACGATGGGGTGCTTGTCGTCGCACAGGGTGTCACCCGTGCGCGTGTCGCGCAGGCCGACCGCCGCATAGATGTTGCCCGAGTAGCACTCCTTGAGCTCTTCTCGCTTGTTCGAGTGCATGCGCAGGATGCGCCCCAAGCGCTCCTTCTTCCCGCGGACCGAGTTGAAAACGGCGCTGCCGGCGGAGACCGTGCCCGAGTAGACCCGGAAGAACGTGAGATTGCCGACGAAGGGGTCGTTGGCAATCTTGAACGCCAAGGCCGCAAACGGGGCGTCGTCAGCAGCGGGTCGCGTCTCTTTCTTGTCCGTCTTTGGGTGAATGCCTTCGACCGGCGGGATGTCGAGAGGCGACGGCAAGAAGTTCACGATCGCGTCCAACAGGGGCTGTACACCCTTGTTCTTGAAAGCCGAACCGCAGGTGACGGGAACGAATGCGAAGCTGACGGTCGCCTTGCGCACTGCTCGATAGATTTCTTCGCTGGAGATGGCTTCGAAGCCACCCTCCATCCACTTCTCCATCAGGTCGTCGTCGACCTCAGCGCAATGCTCGATGAGCTGCTCGCGGAGCTCCGCACACTTGTCCTTCAGGTCGTCCGGGATCGGCGTCCACTCGTACTTCGCGCCCAAGCTTTCGTCGTCGTAGATAGCCGCCTGCATCCGGATCAGGTCGACGATGCCGCGTAGCTCCGATTCTTGCCCCACCGGCCAATGCACGGGCACTGGCACGCAGCCGAGACGCTCTTTCATCGAATCCAGGTTCATCTGGAAATCGGCGCCGGTCTTGTCCAACTTGTTGACGAAGGCGATGCGCGGAACCTTGTAGCGGTCCGCTTGACGCCAAACGGTCTCGCTCTGCGGCTCGACGCCGTTGCCGCCGTCGAACACGGCCACAGCACCGTCGAGAACCCGCAACGAGCGCTCGACTTCGATCGTGAAATCGACGTGACCAGGAGTGTCGATGATGTTGATGCGGTGCTCGATGCCCTCCAGAGGACCTGCGCTCGGCGTCCAGAAGCAGTTCGTAGCCGCACTCGTGATCGTGATGCCGCGCTCTTGCTCCTGCTCCATCCAATCCATGGTCGCAGCCCCGTCGTGCACCTCGCCGATCTTGTGAGAGATGCCCGTGTAGAACAGCACGCGCTCGGTCGTCGTCGTCTTACCGGCATCGATGTGGGCCATGATGCCGATGTTGCGCGTGCGCTCGAGTGAGATTTCGCGGGCCATGGTTAACGGGAGAGGGTGGGGTCTCAGAATGCAAAAAATCCCCCCCGGGCCTCCAGCTCTCGACCTTGTGAGAGCTGCTTGTGATTCCGGAAGGGGATTCGGGGTACGAAAGGCGCCGCCGGAGCGGACTTTCGGGGTGGAAGGCGACGTCGTCGCGCTCCATGTTTCCTGCGTAACCCGAGCTTATGTTGCTTTCTGCATGCCTGTCGGAAGACTCCTGAGCAAAAACTAGGTAAGCGACACCCCACCAGGGGCATCGCTCGATTGAATCACCAGCGGTAGTGCGCGAACGCCTTGTTGGCGTCAGCCATGCGGTGAGTGTCGTCCTTCTTCTTCACCGCGCCACCACGGTTCTGCGAGGCGTCCACGAACTCTGCCGCGAGACGCTCACGCATCGTCTTCTCACCGCGACCGCGGGAGTACTGCACGAGCCAGCGCATGGCCAGGGCAACGCGGCGCTCGGGTCGAACCTCGACGGGAACCTGGTAGTTCGCACCACCGACGCGTCGGCTCTTGACCTCGAGCTTGGGCTTGACGTTGTCGAGTGCGCGCCGGAAGACCTCTACAGGGTCTTCCTTGAAGCGCTGGTTGATGATCTCGAAGGCTCCGTAGAGAATGCCTTCGGCGGTGCTCTTCTTGCCGTGCAACATGAGAGCATTCATGAACTTGGCGACCAGCTTGTCTCGGTAGACGGGGTCGGGAGTGATCTTGCGCTTGGGTACTTCGCGACGACGGGGCATCTTACTTCCTCAGTCTGATCAGGCCTTGGGACGCTTCACGCCGTACTTGGAGCGCTTGCGGTTACGATTTGCCTTGTTGGTGGAGGACGGCCCGATGGCGCCCGAGGCGTCCAACGTGCCACGCACCACGTGGTAGCGCACACCCGGCAAGTCCTTCACACGACCACCACGAATCAGAACCACGCTGTGCTCTTGCAGATTGTGACCCTCACCACCGATGTAGCTCGTCACTTCCATCTGGTTCGTGAGGCGAACACGGCAGACCTTGCGGAGTGCGGAGTTCGGCTTCTTGGGGGTGGTGGTGTACACGCGAGTGCACACGCCGCGCTTCGCGGGACAGGCTTTGAGGGCCGGCGAAGCGGTCTTTTCGATGATGGCCTTGCGACCCTTGCGGATAAGTTGCTGGATGGTGGGCATATTCGTGTCCCAGAAATTCGGGGAGGTGGAAGTTACCGATCGGCCGGGCGCTGTCAAGGAACTGTCGAACCCGAGAGGACAAAACCTCCCCCGAGCGCGCGTGCGGCCGGAATCCGCCGGCCTGGTGGGTGGCTGTGCGTTCAGGTTTGTGGCGAAGGTGGCTCGGATTGCTCATTTGGCCGTGGTGGGCCGGTTGGCTGCGCCGCAGGTCTAGCAGCGCACGGCAGGCGAGTCATCACTGGTTCCCGCTTCCGCCGCCCTGACGCCGGTCCAGCGCCCCAGATGCGCCGGCAGGCGCTCGCTCGAGGCAGGGTCGGCCAAAGCCGTCCCAGCCGCGTTCGGGCTGCAGAGGAATCCCGAGCATCAACTTCGCAACGCACCCACGACCAACAAACGTTCTGGCAGCGTGCCCTAGGCGAACGCACTGCCGTCGCTGACGTTCTCCTGGGAGAACGATTTCTGCTCCGGACGAGATGACAATCAACTGTCGTTGCTGGCACGCTGGGTGGCGATGACTGAACGTCCGTCACCGCAAGACTACGTCGACTATCGACAGTACCTGCGGGACTTGGTCGCCCACCTCAAGACCGCGACCAGCTCGTTCAGCTACCGTGCGTTCGCCCGGCGCAGCGGCTTCTCTTCGTCGAGCTTCTTGAAGCACGTCATCGAAGGGCAGCGCAACCTCGCCCTCAAGTCGGTGCGCAAAGTAGCCCAGGGGTTGAGCCTATCGGAGCAAGAGACCCGCGCCTTCGAGCTTCTCGCGCAATTGGACCGAGCCTCGACGGACGAGGAGAAGACGCACATCTTGCGGCGCCTGAGGGCATCCAAACTTCGCAAACGGCTCAAGGAGGACGAATTCGAGCTGTACTCGAACTGGTGGGTGATTCCGATTCGCGAACTGCTCACGATGAAGCGGGCGCCCCAAACCGCCAAAGCGATCGCAAACCGCTTGTGGCCTCGCATCAAGCAAGCTGAGGCCGGACGCGCTTTGGCTCTGCTGGAGCGCCTGGGACTGCTGCAGCGAGAGCAGGAAAGCGCTGATCTGAAGTCCCCTGAAGGCACACTCGAGACCCCGCCACAGGTGAAGTCGCTAGCGGTGCGAAACTACCATCGTGCCGTACTCGCGTTGGCGACCGATGCCCTCACGCACCTTCCCCAGGAAGAACGCAACGTCACGTCGATCGCGCTGCGCTTGACCCGACGCGACTACCAATGGGTGTGTGAACGGATCAGTGAGTTCCAGGACGAGATCCTCACGACGCTCGGAGGCAAGGAGCCGACCGCGGACAACGCAGAAGTCCACAACGTCTGCTTTGCCGTCATGCCGGTAACCCGCAAGGAGACGCCATGAAACGCCGACAGACCGGCAAGCTGTCGAGTCGACGCTGCGCGCTGTGGCTCTGTTGCCTGGTGTCGTCGGGGTGCGTCGACCCGAGCGAGGAGGATGGCGCCGTCCCTCAGTCTGGCACCAAGACCGGCAACGGCATCACCCTGGAGTTCGCCACTTCGGAACAAGCGTTGCGCGTCAGCAACGACGCGGGTGCCAATCCTGACGCGGACCACTCCTTCGGCGGCAGTCCGGGGAGCTTTCCCCCGGGTGACTGGGAGGTCCGCATCGACGTCGCCACGATGCGCGTCTCTCAGATCGACGTGGTGCCGGCAACGGAAGTCGACTGCGATGCCGTACTCTCCACGAACGTCGAGTGCTTGGACGACCGCTACCGCATTTCTGAGAGCATCGAGCTCGATCTGCTGACTGGTATGTCCAAGCCAAACCTCGAGGAATACCGTTTTCCGCCGGGTGAATATGACAGCGTCGAAGTCTCGCTAGACGTTCCGAGTGGAGATGGCAGCGAGGGCGCGGCCCTGCGCTTCAGCGGTGTCGTGGAGTTCGGAGGAGAGCCAATGCTTTTCGAGTTCGAGGTCAGCGAAGCTCGCGGGCTAACTTTCACCCCCTTGGACGGCACGAGCCTCGACATCGGCACCGGTTCGACCCTCCGGGCCACCCTCGATCTTGGGCGCTTGTTCGAACTCAATCCCCCCAATTGTGTCGTCTTCGGCTCCCCCCTGGGCCCGACATCGCCGGCGGATGTCTGTCAGCCCTCCGGCGACGACTTGCTCTCTGATTTGCAGGGCTCGACGGAACTCAGTCGCGGACGCAACTGAGAGCCCGCCCTGCGGAGCAGAGGTTCTGCGAATCAGTTCCCGGCGCCGAAGTCGCCAGGGGCGAAGTTGGCGGCGCCGCCAAGTCCAAAGTCACTCGGGTCGAAGCCTCCACCACCACCGGCGCCCGCAAGTCCGCCGAGGTCGAAGCACTGCCACTCTCCCCCGACACAGGCACACACACCCTCGTCGTACGCACAGGCAGTCGCTTCTCCATCACAAGCCCCTGCCGGGAAGGACTCGGGACAGCCG
>JBNKZR010000469.1:0-5659 GCA_050301735.1 Polyangiaceae bacterium
TGCTGCAATAGCGCGTGTGGTGCGGTCTGTTCCGAGTGCAACAGCTCGGGAACCTGCGTGGCAGCTGCATCCGACGACGCTTGCGGCGATGTGCAATGCCCTGCCGAAACAGAGTGTCGAGTCTACGAGCTCACCAGCGCGGGCAACTGTAGCGCCCTCGGCGCGTGCGCCACGGCGGCCTCGTGCGCCAGCGTGGACGTCCAGACCGGCACGTCATGTGCGAACGGTGAGGGCACCTGCGATGCCGGTGAGTGCGTGATCCCCAACAAGGCCACGCTGGGCGAGACCTGCACCGACGGTGACGAATGTGGTTCCGACTACTGTGCGGCCACGGCATCGGGAGCCCGCGTGTGTTGCAGCGAAGCCTGCGACGGAGTGTGTGAGGCGTGCGGCCCTGACGGCTTCTGCGATGCCGCGCCCGCCGACGATTCTCGCTGCGCACCGATCACCTGCACCCCGGACTCTGCGTGCGCAGACTATCCGCCCGCTTTGAGCAGCAACCGTTGCGCAGGGTACGGCCAATGCATTGCTGAAGCCGCCTACTGCGTCGCGGAGTTCTCCAGTGCCACGACGAGCTGCGGAACGGGGATGTTCTGCGATGGGGCAGGCAATTGTGAGGACGCTTGTAGCTCTGGTGAGATGTGGTGCACGGACGAGTGTGTCGACCTGAGCACGGATGTCGCCAATTGCGGGTCCTGCGGTAACGCCTGCTCCGCCCCGACCACGCCCGATAGCACGGCCGCCTGTTTCAGCGGGATCTGCGCGGAGTGCGGCGCCTACGACCAGGTTTGTTGCCCAGGCGCTGGCACTGGCTGTGCCTCCGGGATGGCCTGCGGGGGCACGGATCGCTGCGTGTGCGCAGTAAACACTCATCGCTGCAACAGCGGAAGCTACGCCGGACAGTGCGCCGCCAACGACAACGGCGAGGCTTGTGGCCCCTCCTGCGTCGATTGCTCGCAACGCCACGCGACCCCAGGATGTACGGCAGACCAATGCGACAACGAGTGCCTGGCAGAAAGCGTGTGCTCGAACAACAGCGACGGCACGGCGAACTGCGGCATTTGGGACTTCGATGCGAACAGCCTGGAGGGCGCTGTGTCTCTCGGACCGATGCCCTACGTCTTGACCGAGTACGAGTCGGGCAACTACATGTTCCGGTTCGCGTACAGTGGCGGCACCAACGCGGCCAACATACGTGGCAGCGTCCGGTTCCCCCTGTGCGGGGACGGTCGAGGGACGAATGTCACGAACAAGAAGCTCGTCTTCGACGTCTTGTACGACAGCAGCCTCCTGGACAACACTGCCTGGGCGATGGCCAAGGTGTGGGTCGGCAACACCAGCTACGAAGGCACGCTCTTGGAGCTCCTGGATACTGGCGTCTGGCAGACGCTGGAGATGCAGCTCACGACCTGGAAGGCGCCCGCCGGGACCAACCCCCAGCAAAGCGCCACGGACATCGAGATTTACCTGGGCACTGGCGTCGGTCACCCGAACCACTACGTCTACATCGATAACGTTCGCATCGTCTCGGAGTAGTCCCGAGCTGAGCGGCGAATGGCGACTCGGGGCGGCTGCGCAACTCACGCAGTCGCTCCGAGCCATTTCAGCCCCGCTTTCGACAAACTCGACGAAGTTGAGGCCGCCGTTGGGATTGGTTGGATGGACGCGCCCTGAGTGGCGTAGCACCCCGCGATCAGGTACACCCGGAGGCGTGCACCGACACTGTCTGCCGATTGCCGCGGGGGCCAACGCATGACGATGCAATGGACGCGGCGCAACGTCGCCCTCGCTGGATTGGCAGCGGCGCTGGTCGTCTTCGGCGCAGTCAGTACGAACGACCTGACGCTCACTCAGCAACTATTCGTTCACACTACCTACTACTTCATGATGGCCGCGGTGCTGTGCTGGGCGGGAACGTACTTGCATGCGGCCCGGCATCTGCCCCGCGCGAAGGTCAGCGAGTGGGCCAAGGACAATTGGCCCGGCCTGCTCATCGCAGTCGTCGTCACTCTCGTTGCTACCTTCGCAATCGAGCCAGCTCTCCGCGTGCTCTCCGATGAAGCGAACCTCGTCGGTACTTCGAAGAACTTCTTCGCCTCCAAGACCGCAACCTTCACCGTATCGGGCAAGAACTACTATGAAAGTTACTGGGACATCGACGTTGGCATCGACCGCCGCCCGACCCTGTTTCCTTTCCTCGTCAGTCTGACCCACACGGTCCTTGGCTATTCGTACAGCAACGTTTTCCTGTTCAACTCGTTGGTTCTGCCCTGCTTCGTGCTAGTCGCGTATCGCCTCGCGAAGTCTTTGGGTGGCGAGACCTTTGGCGTCGTCACCGCGCTATGCGTGGCGGCGCACCCCATAACTCTGATCTCGGTACGCTCCGGCGGCTTCGACTTCTTCACCACCTTCTTTGCTCTGCTCGTCCTCAAGAGCCTGCTCGACTACATTCGCGAGCAGCAGCCTGCGCAGTTGGCTGTCCTGTGGATGAATCTCTGCCTTTTCGCCGAAATCCGCTACGAGTCAGCCCTTTTCATCCCACCTGTCGTGGCACTATTGCTCCTCTTCCGGCTGCTGGATTGGAACAGGCTGCGACCGTACGCGATGGTCTATGCGCTCACGCCGGCGTTTCTCTTGCCGCGGCTTTGGCAGTCACTGCTACGAGGCAACGTGCCCGAGCAGGATCCCGGCACGGTAACGTTCAGCGTCGACAACTTCATCAACAACGCCCACGAGTACTTCAAGCCCATCCTGGAGCCCACTCGTTCCTACCCCGCGCACTCCGCCATCTTGATCGCCCTAGGCGTCATCGGCTGCATCTTGTGGCTGAAGTGGCTCGTCGAGCGCGTGCGGGCGCGCGACTGGACCGTCCCATCGCTTCGCTTCGCCGTATTCGTCGCCGCTTGGATGGTGCTTCAGGCGGTCATCGTCTTCACCTATTTTTGGGGGCGTGCCCAATATCCGTCAGCGGCACGTCTCGTCATCCCGCTTGATACCTTCTTCTCGTTCGCTGCGGCTTGGACTCTATGCGTCGTTTTCGCGCGCTGGCGCCCGCTCGTGCCCACGCTGCTTTCCGTCGCTGCCTTCGCCACCCAGGTGCCGGTGGCTTCGCAGCACCGAATGTTGAACCGACTGACCCAAACCCGGGAAAACGCCAGCACCTGGCGCTTCTTCGAGAGCCTACCGGACAAACGGATCCTGATCGTCACCGACCGCCCCAACCACTTCACGATCATGGACTACGGGGCGATGAGCTTCGCCGCCGCGAGGAACGATCCGTATCTCTTGACTGCCTTCGCCCGGCACCTCTTCCTCGACGTCTACGTCATTCAACAGGTTCAGCTATCCACCGAGCAACCCCTTCCCGGATACGAGATATGGCCGGAGCGTACGCTGGTGCCAGTCTTCGAGTTTCAGAACGACGCCGACGTGCTGGTCCGCATATCTCGAGTGGCTCGCTGAGTATTTCTGAACGCCACGACTGCTCGCGGCGTTCCAGACTCGCGGCGCTCCGGACTACTTCAGATCGTACACCGTCAGCGAACCGTCCTCAAAAGCCGGGTTGTCCGCTATCTCTGAAGGCCACTTGACGCTGTTGCCTTTGTGAAGAACGAACCAACGAAGGCCGTAGGCGCGAGCCGTTCCCAACACGAGCTTCGACTGCTTGAGCCTCATCAAGCGATTGATGGCCGTCGAGCGCGTTGCCACCATATCTCCGCGAAAGGGCATGAGTGTGAGTGTGTGCGCGACAAACGTCCGTCGTTCAGACAGAGCCGCAAGGGCGTAGATCCGATCGAACTGCGAATCTTGAAAGACGTCTTCGGCACTGCCATGCGATCGTATGTATTCAGCCACGCGAACCGCAGAAGTCGGGATCCGAACGGGAGATATCTTGGGCATCGTCCACATCACCTGAACGCCGGGTCCAAGAAACGCAGGCACGACCATGAGCACTGCAACCAAGGCTAGGATGACGGAAGATGCGATTCGACCTGAGACTCGTGAATTTACGACAAGTAGTCCCAAGGCGCCTCCAACCCAACTGACCACGAAGAAGTAGACGATCATCAGGGGGCGGTGAGAGAGCTCGTCGGGAGTACTGCTGTCCAAGTCCAACGCAAGACCGAAGAACATCAGGAGGAAGTTGGCGATGAGCAGCAGAGGAAACGCTCGCTCCAGGGGCGTGGTTCGCTTGCGGAGACGAAGGACCAAGACCAGCAGCGCCGGAACCACCGCCCCCAGCACCGCGAACAGCACGTACGGAATACCGAACACCAGGTTCGAGGTCCACGCGACGTTTCGTCCCATGCGCCCCGCGAGGTACTCCGTCAGCGTTCCCGGTATCGCAAAAGACTGTATCAGATACAGGATCTCTCCGTTGCTGGAGCCATCGAAGCGAATCAGCGGTACGCCCGGCACCCTCTGCCCGACGGCGAGCGCGACGACGTAGAAGATCAGTGCGGACACAACCCACAACGCTCGTTTCTTCGAGCCGAGACGAGCCTGAAAGAACAACGCCGGGACCAGCAGGAGGAGAAACGCGCTCGCGATGGCGTAGTGGAGCTTGTAGATGACGATGACCCCCGCAACCAGCCAACCCATGACCAGTTGCACCCGACTTGCGTTTCTGCACCCTTGGATGACGAAGAGCCAGGCGACGGCGAGTAACGCTAAGCCGTACGTCGCACTGGGAGATATCTGTGTGAGCCAGTGATACGACATGAAGGGGTTTTGCATGCCCTGCTGTGCGCCATCTGGCAGTAGAAGCAGCGCTGCAGCCGCCGTCAGTCCCGGCCATGCTCCCCACAACGTTCCGAAGAAGGCGTACGCTGCGAGCCCCGTGAAGAAGACGCCGACAGGTGCCAATATCCCGGAAAAAGCGGCGTAAGAGTGAATCCCTGACAGCTGCTTGACCAACGCCGGCAGCATGTAGACGCCGTAGTGGTATAGGCGCGCCGGCACGCCAGCCATGCGGAAGTCTTCGATGGTGGATGCGCCGTGGCTGTCCGCAAAGATGCGAATGTGCACCGCATGGTAGAAACCATCCACCCACGGCTTGAAAGTCGTCACATCGCCCTGTTCCAGAATTGGGTCGAGCGAGTCTTGGCACCACAGCGTGGTAGCGACCAGGCACATCCCGATGGCCCAAAGACTGACGGCGCCGCTCCGAACGCTTCGCCGCTGCTTTGGGACGAAGAATGCGACCATCACCAACGCGAGAACGGCGCAGAAGTTGACGATGATGCCGAATGGCGAAAGCCAGGCCAGAATCAGCAGAAGCGTGTTGACGACGCCATATCCAAGCAGCAAACGCAACGGGAGCTCGAAGAGCACTCCCTCAGCCAGGGGACGACAAGCGGCAAAGACGGAGCCCGCGACGTAGAACGAGAAGAAGGCTACCTCACACGCGATCAGCGAGAGAACGGAGAATGTCCCTCCGGCAACACTAGCCCAAGTGGCAACCACAGCAGCGACGAGCGCCACACTCGCCAAATCCAACTTGCTGTATGTGATGTTCGCCTCGTGCAGTGTACGAGAAAAGAGCCTGACTAAGGTCACCTTGTCGAATCCTTTGCTTCGTCGCTCATCGCTTCCCGCCCGCGCAGTACCCTTTTGCGGAGCGGCGGCCTGCGTCACCAGTTCGAAAAAGCACGCGCCT
>JBNKZR010000470.1:0-5610 GCA_050301735.1 Polyangiaceae bacterium
GAGCTGGGCGGACGGGTGATCGCGGTGGGGCGCTCCTCGGGGGCGGGGGTCGCACTGCGCCGCTGCGAGATCGGGCCCCACTCGACGTGTCTGGAAGTGACGGTCGGTGGCTCGCAACTGCGGCTGGAGACGACCCTCGTCGGTGAACACAATGTCGACAACTGGCTCTTGACGTTGGGGATCTCGAGCGCCCTCGGTCTCGATCTCGGCGAGCTTTCCGCCATCTCCAAGTCCGTCAGCAGCGCTCCCGGCCGCATGGAGCGTTGCGAGGGGCAGGACGACGACATCACCGTGCTGGTGGATTACGCGCACACCCCGGACGCCCTCGAGCGTGCCCTCGGTGCAGCCCGCTCGTTGAGGGATCGACGTGGCGCGCGCTTGCACGTCGTGTTCGGGTGTGGCGGCGATCGGGACCGAACGAAGCGACCGTTGATGGGGGCAGCCGCGGGGCGCTTGGCAGACACGGCCATCATCACCAACGACAATCCGCGCACGGAAGACCCACAGGCCATCGCTGACGAGATCGAAGCTGGAATGAAAGGGGTTCCCGCGGCGTACAAGGTCTGTTTGGATCGCGAGCAGGCCATCTTCGTCGCCGTTTTGGGGGCCGCTCCCAACGACGTCGTGCTGATCGCGGGCAAGGGTCACGAAGACTACCAGCTCGTCGGAGCGCAACGCCTCTCCTTCGATGATCGAATCGTCGCGCGCCACGCGCTGTCACACCGGCGCACAGACCAGAGCTGACGATGGCCACCCCCATCCCCCAGAACGACGCCCGCTTCACCTTGGAAGAGGTCGCGCGCATCACCGATGGCAGGCTCGTCGGTGCTGCCGAGCTCGTCGGGGTGCAAACCGACACTCGTGCGGCGCTCGAAGGCAGTCTCTTCGTCGCGCTGCGCGGTGAGCGCTTCGACGGCCACACCTTCATCGAGGCTGCGCTCCGCAAAGGGGCGGTTGCGGTGCTTGCAGAAGAGCTTCCCGCTGGCGTCGTGGGCGTAGAAGTGCCCTGCACGTTGACGGCTCTCGGGCAGTTGGCGCGTGAGCATCGCCGTCGTTGGGGGGGAGAGGTGATCGCCGTTGCCGGCTCTGCTGGCAAGACGACCACCCGCAGCATCGCCGGCGCGTTGCTCTCTCGACTGCTGCCGGGGCGAGTTCATCTCGCTGCCGGCAACCTGAACAACCGCGTGGGCGTTCCGATGGTGCTCTTGGGGCTGCAAGCTCAGCACGAATGGTCCGTCGTCGAGATCGGCACGAATCAGACCGGCGAGGTTGGCACGTTGGCAGCGATCGCCGAACCGGATGTCTCCGTCTTGACGTTGATCGACTTGGAGCACACCCAAGGACTCGGTGGCATCGACGACATCGAGCGCGAAGAGGCCGCCATCTTTCACTCGGGCACGAAGCTCGCCGTCGGCAACGGCGATGACCCGCGAGTGCGTCGACAGCTCGCACGCTGTGGCAAGCCCAGCTTGGCGTACGGCTTCGAGTCGGGCTGTGACTATCGCATCTTGGCAGCCGAGCTGACGTCGCGCTCGACGATGCACGTGCGGGGCAAACGACGCCTCAGCGCTGATGCGGAGCCCTCGAGCTTCGAGTTCGACACGCCGTTCCTGGGTGAGCCGGGAGCGCTCGCCTCCGTCGCTGGACTGCTGCTCTGTGAACGGGCGCTTGGGCGCCCCCTCGAGCAGGCTTGGTTCGAGCAGGCGCTCTTGGATCCCTCAGCGCGCCAGCCGGGTCGCCTCGAGCCGCGGGAGCTCTCGGACGGCACGCTCGTGATCGACGATTCGTACAATGCCAACCCCGCGTCGGTGAGGGCGGCGATCGGCGTTGCTTCGCGCATCGCCCAGCTTCGAGATGCACGTCTGCATCTCGTGCTCGGCGAGATGCGAGAGCTGGGGGAGTGGGCCGAACGGGAGCATCGCGCTCTGGCCGATGCCGTCGCGGCCGCCGAGCCCGACTCCGTGGTCGCCATCGCGGGCGACGCCCGCTGGATCGTCGCCGATGCGCCGGCGGCGTACTTCTTCGAGACGGCAGCCAAAGCAGCGGCTCACACGGTCCACGCCGTCGGCGCAGGTGACGTGGTTTTGGTCAAAGCCTCTCGTGGAGTCCACGCGGAGTTGGTGGTAGAGGCGCTCGAACGCGCCCGAGGAGTGCAGCAGTGACGCTTGCAGGCGCACGAGGACGAACACGGTGATCTACGAGCTACTGTATCCCCTCAGCAAAGACTTTGGCTGGGCCGGCGTCCTCAACGTGCTGCGCTATGTCCCGTTTCGCATCATCATGGCGACGATCACGGCCATGGTGCTGTCGTTCGTTCTCGCGCCGTGGTTCATCCGCGAACTGCAAAAAAAGCAAATTGGTCAGGTCGTGCGCCGTGACGGCCCCGAGTCCCACTACGCCAAAGCAGGCACGCCCACGATGGGCGGTGCGCTGATCCTACTCAGTGTGCTGCTGCCGACCGTCTTGTGGTCGGACGTCACCAACCACTTCGTGGTTGCCACGGCGGGTGTCACTGCTGGCTACGGGTTGATCGGCTACGTCGATGACCGCCTCAAGATCGTCGCGAAGAACACCAAAGGCCTGCCGGGTAAGTACAAGCTCCTCGGGCAGACGGTCATCGCGACCGCGGCACTCTGCTACGTCTTTCTCGACTACTCGCAGCCGCCGGCGGAGTGGATCGCGATTCGCTATCGCCTGAGTGTGCCGTTCTTGGCGTTTTCCAAGTTCCCGATCGAGTTGCCAGCAGCGCTCTACATCGCGTTTGCCGTCTTCGTCGTGGTCGCGATGAGCAATGCCGTCAATCTCACCGACGGACTGGATGGGTTGGCGATCGGCCCCGTCATGATCAACGCCGGCACGTACATGGTTTGGGCGTACGTCGCGGGAGCGGTGCTCTTCGGGCAGCAGCTGGCGAGTTACCTGGACGTGCCCGGCATTCTGCAGATGAGCGAGCTGTCGGTGTTCGGCGCTGCGGTGATCGGCGCGGGTATCGGCTTTCTCTGGTACAACACCTATCCCGCCCAAGTGTTCATGGGGGACGTGGGCTCGCTTGCGTTGGGAGGTGGGCTCGGCATGATGGCGGTGCTGACCAAGACCGAGCTCTTGAGCATCATCATCGGGGGGATCTTCTTCCTCGAGACCGTGAGCGTCATCACCCAGGTCGCTTCCTACAAGTTGTTTGGAAAGCGGGTTTTCCTGATGGCGCCCATACATCACCACTTCGAGAAGAAGGGCTGGCCCGAGCCGAAAATCATCGTGCGCTTCTGGATCATCAGCGTGCTCTTGGCGTTGGTCAGTCTATCGTCTCTCAAGTTGCGCTGAGCTCTGCGCCCCCGCCCCCCAAAACCCCCAAGAAGATGACAGCTCTCGCCCCTGAAGTCCTAGCTCGCCTAGATGTGACGAATAAACGCGTCGTCGTCGTGGGATTGGGTTCCAGTGGTTTGGCGGCGGCTGAGCTCTGCGCCGACGCGGGGGCGTCCGTGTTGGGGCTCGATGCTCGAGCGGAGCAAGAGGTGCCCGAGGCGACCAAGCAAGCCCTTCGTGCGCGCGGTGTCGTTGGGGAGCGCGGTGTCGTTGGGGAGCGCGGTATCGAGGTGGTTTGGGGGCCGCACGAGCACAGTGCGTTCGAGGGCGCGCAGCTGGTCGTGGTATCGCCGGGCGTGCCGCCGCTCGAGCTGTTGGATGAGGTCGAAGCCGCCGGCGTGCCGGTCATCGGCGAGATGGAACTCGCGGCCCGTGCAGTGCTCGCGCCGATCATCGCCGTCGGCGGAACGAACGGCAAGAGCACGACCACCAAGCTCATTCACGCGATGCTCAGCGCGACGGGCAAACGCGTCTTCGTCGGCGCCAACTTCGGCGAACCGTCCGCGCGGGCACTGTACGACGACTACGACTGGGTCGTCTTCGAAGTCTCGAGCTTTCAACTGGAGCGCGCGCCGCGCTTCAAACCGCACGTGAGCCTGCTCTTGAACGTCAGCGAAGATCATCTCGACCGCTACCCCGACTACGCAGCCTACGTGCAGGCCAAGGGCAACGCCTTCGTGAATCAGGACGCGGACGACATCGCCGTCGTGCCCGCGGCGGACGAGATGTGCCTTGCGCAAGCCAAGCGTGGTCGGGGACGGCTCATCACGTTCGGCGACGGGGGCGACTATCGCATCGAAGCCGGCTTCGTCGTCGCCCGTGGCAGCGAACTGCGCCTGCCGCTGTCAGCCGTGGAGCTACACGGCCGCCACAACCACGAGAATTTGGCGGCAGCGGTCGCCGCGGCGCACGCCTGTGGGCTCGACGAAGGCCACATCCGTCGCGGGCTGGCGGAGTTCGCACCGCTCGCCCATCGCATGCAGCGGGTCGCCCACATCGATGGGGTGAGCTACTACGACGATTCGAAGGGCACCAACGTCGGCGCGAGCGTGACGGCGATCGCCGGGCTTTCGGAGCCCAAGTGCGTGTTGATCGCGGGTGGCAAGGACAAGCACGGGAGCTACGAGCCGCTGGTCGCAGCGCTCGCGGCGCGAGGTCGGGGGCTGGTGTTGATCGGGGAGGCTGCCGAGCGCATCGCTGCCGCCGCCGACGGCGTGGTGCCCGTGCGTCTGGCCAGCACGATGGCGGACGCCGTGGTAGCGGCGCGCGGGCTGGCCGAACGCGGTGATGCCGTGCTGCTGAGCCCCGCGTGCTCCAGCTTCGACATGTTCTCGGGCTACGCCGAGCGCGGGCGCGCCTTCGCCGAAGCCGTCAATAGCTTGTCCGAAAAGCGCGAGTCGTGACACATCCCAAGCGATGAAGCAGGCATTGTCGGGCTTGTTCAGGCCGCTTTCGAAGTGCGGCCCCGTCGACAACGTACTCGCGGCGCTGGTGGTCGCACTGTTGGGTTTCGGCGTGGTGATGGTGTTCAGCGCCAGCACGATCGAGGCCACTGTGGCGTTTTCCGATCCCTATCATTACCTGCGGCGTCAAGCCGTGTTCGCCGCGTTGGGCCTAGCGCTGATGTACGTCGTCTCTCGCATCGACTACCGCGCGCTGCGGCCTCTGACCTACCCGGTGTTGGCAGGCGTCACGGTGCTGTTGCTCGCCAGCGTGGTTGGTTTGGGGCACTCTGGTGGTGGCGCTGCCCGCTGGCTCCGCTTTGGTCCAGTGCACGTTCAGCCTTCGGAGATGGCAAAGGTATCGCTGATCTTGTGGCTCGGCTACTCGCTGGCGAAGAAGAAAGAACGCGTCAAAAGCTTCAGCATCGGCATGCTGCCGCATCTGCTGATGGCGGGTGTCCTGATGCTGCTGTGCTTGAAGCAGCCGGACTTCGGCGGCGCGGTGGTGCTCTTGTTCCTCACCTTCACGTTGCTGTTCGTCGCCGGCGCCCGGATCGGCTACCTGCTGCTCGTCGCGATGATGGGCTTCAGTGCGGCGGCCTGGTTGGTGCGCACCGAGAACTACCGTTGGGAGCGCATGCTGGCGTGGTTGAACATGGCGGAGCATCGCCAAGACCTCGCGTATCAGCCCTTCCAATCCGTCATGAGTTTCGGCTCTGGGGAGTTGTCCGGGCTCGGGCTCGGCAAGGGCTTGCAGGTGCTCTACTTGCCGGAGGCTCACACGGATTTCATCGCTGCCATCGTC
>JBNKZR010000471.1:0-5608 GCA_050301735.1 Polyangiaceae bacterium
CTGGGCTCGGCGACAGCGAGAGTCGTGCCTTCGCACTGTCGGGCAACTCCACGTCCGTGGTCGCCAAGCACGTCACACCGGTCAATCCCCGCGTGATCGTGTTTCCTCGTGTCGCTTCCGACTTGCAGCGGCTCGAAACGATGACGGCAGTGGGCTTTGTCCGAGGCGAACAGTTCGCGGAAGTCGTCAGCCGGGACTTGGTCACGGACGACTTCAACTTCTACCTGTTCGCCTTCGAACAGGCGTGCAACTACGAGGGCGCCGGGTGTGACTTGGCGAGCCTGCTCAGCGAGGACGTCGAGCACGACTGGACGGCCTACAGCGTCTACGACCACGTCGACTTGGAGCCGACCACGCTCGATTGCTTGTCGTGCCACCAGATGGGTCCTCCGGGCACACGACGCATCTTGCGGATGCAGGAGCTGACGGGGCCCTGGTTGCACTGGTTCCCTCAGCGCTTCGGCCAACGCACGGATTCGGACCGCGTGCTCACGGCTCAATTCGCCGACGCCCATCGCGTCGATAGCCAGTACGGCGGCATTCCGATCGCGACCATCGTCAATGCCATCGACGAAGGCAGTGCGGCACAGTTGGAGGCCTTGTTGCGCTCCGAAGGCTCCGGGGAGCAGCCCAATCCGTTCGATGGCCAGATCGTGCAGGAGGTGGCCGAGGGGGCCAGCCCCACGTGGGAAGCGCGCTTCAAAGCTCACTTGAGAGGTGAAGCAATTGCGGTTCCGTACCCGTTGATCGACGTCACGGACACGGTGAAGCGCACGGCCGCTGTGCAATCCTACGTGGACGTGGTGTCGGGCGTTGCTCCTCGGGAGAGCCTGCTCGATCTGCGCGACATCTTCACGGCGGACGCCGCGCAGAAACTCAGTTTCGTTCCTCCTCCGGGGGCGGACGGCAGCACGGTGCTACGGCAGATGTGTGCACGCTGTCACGACGGGCGGGGTGATCCGACACTATCGAAGAATCGCTTCAACGTGCTGCAGCTCGAGCAAATGTCGGGCGAAGAGAAAGAGCTGGCGATCGCCAGGATGAACGCCCAGGACTTCTCGCGCATGCCCCCGAGTCGTTCGGGAACGCTCACGCCGGAGGCGATTCAGGCAGCGACTGAGCACCTGCGAGAGCCGGCGAGTCCGTAGCGCGGCTCGGCCACGGTCCGTCTCACACGGACGAGCCGCGACGCAGCAAGTAGCCGGCCGCGGTTGTCCGTGCCACAAAACGGGCGTGCCGAAGAAGCCCGCCACCGCTCAGCGCTGCCCGATCGACGTCTTTCGGTACCACGACTACCGCGCGTTCCTGTCGGACTTCTACGCGGCCAAGAAGCGGCGGGGCCGCGGCTTTTCCTACCGTGCCTTTTCCCGAGCCGCGGGCTTGGGCGCACCGAACTACCTGAAGCTGGTGATCAGCGGCCAGCGCAATCTCACCAGCGCGATGGCGGAGCGTTTCGCGGCGACCTGCGGCCTGGGTCGAGAAGCCTCCGACTACTTCGTCACGTTGGTAGCCTTCAACCAGGCGAACAACACGGATGACCGCAATCAACACTACCAGCGATTGACGAGCTTCCGGCGCTATCGACGCGCCCAGAAGCTCGAGCTGGCGGAGGCCGCCTATCACTCGACCTGGTACTTGCCGGCAATCCGCGAGCTGTGCCTGAGCGAGCACTTCCGACAGGACGCTGAGTGGATCGCCGCCTCCATGTGGCCCCCCATCAAGCCCGCCGAAGCGCGCGCGGCCCTCGATACGCTGCTCGAACTCGGACTGCTCCAGCGAGACGAAAGCGGCAAACTCCGCCCCAAGGCCCGCGTGGTGTCCACCGGGGCGCAGACTGCGGGCATGCACCTGCGGAACTACCACGCAGAGATGATGGCCCACGCCACCGCTGCGATGGAAAACGTGCCAGCTGCCCAGAGGGACATCTCCTCGATCACCATGTGCGTCGATCCCAAAGTGTTGCCGGACCTAAAGGATCGCATCGCGCGCTTTCGCCGCGAACTCGTCGAACTGTGCGAAAGCGGCACCCGTGCAAGCCAAGTCGTGCAGATCAATCTACAGCTCTTTCCGCTAACTCACGACGTCAATCCAACGACCCCCGCCGCGTCGGACGCCTCCCGCCCAAAAGGAACACGCAAATGACCCGCCTCTCGTCATCTCGCATTGGCGCCCCGAAGGTGTCCAGCTCACCTCAGCATCTGCTGCCCCGCGGAAACGCGTGGAGAGCTCGGCAGGCAGCGACACGATCGAGCTCACACCACCGCCAGCGTTCGAATGCTCCCCCGCCGACTACGTCAGCTGCGAACAGGAGGAAAGCTTTGCCCTCGACGAAGTGACCACTCTGGGCTTCAGCGCCGCTTCTGTGTTGGCAAATATCGAGGGAACCTATCGTTTCGACATCGCCTGGTTTGCCCCCTGCAATGACGATCGCGACTGCGGGCTGCGTGGCAACTGCGACCAGCTCCCCGAAGACGCGCCCAGCACGAGCTACGCAGGCACGGAAACGACGCTGACGATCGAGCTCTTTGCCACCGGCGAGCCGGCAGTGGTTCCTTCCCCTGGTCCCGATCAAGGGATGTGCGCGCGAAGCCTTTCCATCCCCGCGCGCCTGACGATGATCTCGGACGACGGTGCGATCGACATGTCCAGCGAGCTCGAGATCTGGACGGAATGCGGGCGTCAAGCCGCGGTCGCCATCTACGGCCCTGCATCGGACTTAGCGGGGGGCCTCGCCGACGAGCTGCTCGGAGACTCCCTCGTCGAGTTCACCTTCGGCACGTTCGACGACCGAGTGTGGCTCGGCTTCTACTACTCGTCCGACGACAGCGGAGCGCTCCCGCCCGTGCTACAGAGCGAGATCCTCTCCGACGAGAGCTGCCCTCACGACGTCGCGATCGCCGACGTGCTGCAAGCAGGGGGGTGATGGCGCGCTGGGCGCCGACGAGCACCGCTGCTCAACACACGTCCCGGGGGCGGCTGGGGCGTGGTACCGCAAGGTGCTCGGCATCGAGCCCAACTACGACACTGAGTACTCCATCGGTTTCACCGTGGGCGGTGACGAGCTGGGCTTGCACCCGCTGGACGGCAGACAGCGGCCGCCGCGGGGCGGGCAGACGGCGTACTACTGGACGCACCGCAGCTTGAAAGGCCCAACAAACGCCTCACTCCCCCTCCCGCGGCGCGGGACGAGGCCTTTCGCCGACAACTTCACTGTCGCAGCGCAACGGCGGAAGACACTCACGCTTCGCTTCGTCGGGTTGATTGGGGGCACGCGGTACCGTGACTGACTTGGGGCGCTCCGCATCCCGCTTGCATACCCCGCTCTTTTCGTCGCAGTGCCAACCCTTGGAGCAGTTGGCCCAACACCCCCCGACAGCCGCTTTGCGCGCTCCGGTCGCTGCCACGGCGGTTGCCGCGAACACGGGCGCCGCGACCGCAGTGGGTGCGTTGTACAGCGTGCACCCGGATGGAAAACACACCGCGACGAACAGCAGAGACCAGAGCTGCCTCATTGCCACTAGTCTAGTTCAACCATCTCGCGAACAGAACCCATGTTGCGTGCTTCTTTCGCTACCCCGCTCCGCCAAGTCGTGGTCCTGCGTCATGGTCGTGCAGTGCTCTCGCTCTCCGCCGCCCAAACGGTAGGGCGGACTCCTGACGCCTATACCCCTGATATATCTCCACGAAGTTGGGTTCGCTCACCAACACCAAACGCTGCTCATCGGCGAGCGTCACACCTTGGTTCGATCGCCACGTCGCCCCATCCTCGATGGTCACGACGTAGACTTCGTTGTCTTCGACCACGACAGCGAGGCGACTGTCCCCAGGTAGGCGACGTCTTCCGTGTCGGTCGGGCCATTGTCGATGGAGATGCAGCTCAGCGCACACGGAGCCGCAAGGCACCCAATGACACGCACCCTCCGGCAATAGCACAGATAATCGTCACCGCCGCGACACCGAGCTTGCCTTTGTCCAGTTCGATGGCGCGCCCGCTCTAGAAGCCGTCCCAACGAAAGCCACCCCTGGTTGGCAGAAGGTGCTACAACCATTCTCCAGTCACATCTTGGCGGGGACCTCCTTGATATTCGGCCAATTCTGGCCGGAGACATTCAGTCGCCTCCTCTGAGTTCTACCTCGAGGAGTGCCATGAGCGCAGTTTCCCCCCCAGTCCCGTCCGTCGTCCGTCCATCGGCGGCTGACAGATTTGCAGCGGTTTCGAAGGGCGGCACCGCCGTCGTGTACTGTGAAGGCAACTTCGGCGCCATCGACGGCAAGACCGCCAATGGCCTGGTACGCCATTCAGAACGCTACGACATTCTCTCGGTGATCGATAGCCGGCACGCCGGCAGCGACGCTGGCGAGGTGCTCGGCGAGCCCGCCAATGGCATCCCCGTTTGCGCCACCTTGGACGACGCACTCGACGCGGCGGGTCACGTGCCGAACTTCATCATCTTCGGCATGGCGCCCGCCAGCGGCATGCTCTCAGCCGCCGAGCGCCGACTGATGCTGGGTGCCATGAAGCGCGGCATGAGTGTCGTCAATGGCCTCCACGAGTTCTTGAACGACGACTCCGAGTTCGCGGCGGCTCGCGACGCCAATCACGTCAGCATCCTCGACGTTCGGCGTCCGCGAGCAAAGACCGATCTGCGCATGTTCAGCGGCCGCATCCGGAGCGTGACCTGCCCTCGCATCGCGGTGCTTGGCACCGATGGAGCGATCGGCAAGCGCACCACCGCGACGATTCTCACCGCAGCACTAAATGCTGCAGGTATACACGCCGTTCTCGTCGGAACGGGGCAAACCGGTCTAATCCAGGGCGCTCGCCATGGCGTCGCCCTAGACGCCATTCCCTGCCAGTTTTGCTCGGGGGAGCTCGAGGCCACGGTCGTGGAAGCCTTCGAAGAAGAGCATCCCGACGTACTCATCATCGAAGGGCAAGGGGCGCTCAGCCACCCAGCCTACCTGACGTCGACCTTCATTCTGAGGGGAGCTCAGCCCGACGCCGTGATTCTGCAGCACGCCCCCGGCCGCCCCTTCTTGTGCGACTTTCCGAGCGTGCCCATGCCCTCCGCCAAGAGCGAAATCCATCTGATCCAGACCTTCGCGAAAACACGTGTGATTGGGCTCACGCTCAACCACGAGCACATGACCGATGCCGCCCTGGCCCAATCGATCGCGGAGCACGAGCTGGAGCTCGGCTTGCCCGTCACCGACGCACTGAGCAGGCCAAGTGGGCGCCTCGTCGACATGGTCGTCAGCGCGTTTCCGCAGCTGGTCGACAAGCGCATCCCGGGCGCTGCTTGACCGCACCGCGAGTCGAGATCCGGCTCGACCGCATCCAAAGCAACGCCAAGGCCCTGGTCGAGTCACTCGCTCGTCGCGGCGTCACGGTCACCGGGATCACCAAGGCTGCTCTCGGCGCACCCGAAATCGCGCGCGCGCTGCTCAGCGCCGGGGCGACTGCGATTGGTGACTCGCGCATCGAGAACATCGAGCGGATGCTCCGGGCTGGCATTGCCACAGAGTTCACGTTGATCCGTTCGCCAATGCTCAGCCAAGTGGAGCGCGTCGTGGCCGCGGCGGACGTGAGCCACAACACAGAGCTCGC
>JBNKZR010000472.1:0-5587 GCA_050301735.1 Polyangiaceae bacterium
GGCCTCACGTGCGACGGCCTGCTCGAAGACCGTCGCTTGCTCTCGGGCTTCAGGCATTGTGTCGATTTCGAGTGCCGGAGCCCCGGGGGCCTCGTGGTGTGAGTTGGGGGCCGACCCACCTTTCGTGCGTCGAGTGCGCGTTTGCCACGTTCCATTGCAGGGTTGGACGATCCTGGTGAGAAAACCCTTGGCAGTGCGCACGCGCCGAGTTCGGCCCGCGGGAAGTGGGCCCTGGTGGAAGCGGCGCGGCTGATTTAGGCTCGCGCCGGCCGCCCTCCGCGCCACGAAACAGCGAGCACCCCATGAACGACTTCGCCTACCAGCCCGTCCTATCTCTCGGCAACGACACGACCCCCTATCGCCTACTGACGACGGACCACGTGTCCGTGGCCGAGTTCCGAGGGAGGCAGATCCTGCAGGTGGAACCCGCCGGGCTCGAGTTGTTGGCCAAGCAAGCGATGCTGGACATCGCCCACTACTTGCGCCCCGGGCACCTCGGCCAGCTGTCGAAGATATTTTCGGATCCCGAGGCGACGGCGAACGACCGCTTCGTCGCGATGGAGCTGCTCAAGAACGCCAACATCGCGGCCGCTGGAGTGTTGCCGATGTGTCAGGACACGGGCACGGCCATCGTGATGGGCAAGAAGGGGCAGCACGTGTTCACGGAGGGCGACGATTCCGAGGTGTTGTCCAAAGGCATCTACGAGGCCTACCAACACGCCAACTTGCGCTACTCGCAGATGGCGCCCTTGTCGATGTACGAGGAGAAGAACACCCGTACCAATCTGCCCGCACAGATCGACCTCTATGCCACGGGAGGGGCGGAGTACAAGTTCCTGTTCATGGCCAAAGGTGGCGGCTCTGCCAACAAGTCGTACCTCTACCAAGAGACGAAAGCGTTGCTCAATCCGGAGTCGCTTCTCGCTTTCGTCGACGAGAAGCTGCGCGGCCTGGGCACGGCGGCCTGTCCGCCGTATCACATCGCCCTGGTCATCGGCGGCACGTCCGCCGAAGACACTCTCAAGACGGTCAAGCTCGCGAGCGCCCGCTACTTGGACTCGTTGCCGACGGAAGGCAACGAGTTGGGACGCGGGTTCCGTGATCTGGAGCTGGAGCAGAAGGTGCTGGCGGTTGCCCAGAAGACGGGCATCGGTGCCCAGTTCGGCGGCAAGTACTTCGCTCACGACGTGCGAGTCATCCGCTTGCCGCGGCATGGGGCGTCGTGTCCCGTAGGGCTCGGCGTCAGTTGCTCTGCCGACCGCCAAGCGCAGGCCAAGATCACCAAAGACGGCATCTTCCTCGAAGAGCTGGAGCGAAATCCGGCGAAGTACCTACCGGAGATCACGGGCGATGAACTCGGGGACGAGGTGGTCCACGTGGACCTCAATCGTCCCATGAAGGATATCTTGGCGCAGTTGACGCGCCACCCCGTCAAGACGCGTCTTTCGCTCACGGGCACGTTGGTCGTCGCTCGCGACATCGCCCACGCCAAGATCAAGGAGCGCCTGGACGCGGGCGAAGCGATGCCGGAGTACTTGAAGAACCACCCCGTTTACTACGCCGGCCCCGCCAAGAAACCAGAAGGCTACGCCTCGGGGTCCTTCGGGCCGACGACCGCCGGGCGCATGGACTCGTACGTCGAGCAGTTTCAGGCGGCGGGCGGCAGCATGGTGATGCTGGCCAAGGGCAATCGCAGTCAGCAGGTGACCGACTCGTGCAAACAGCACGGGGGCTTCTATCTCGGGTCCATCGGCGGGCCAGCGGCGCGCCTAGCCGAACACAGCATTCGCAAGGTGGAGGTTCTGGAGTATCCCGAGTTGGGAATGGAAGCCATTTGGAAGATCGAGGTTGAAGACTTCCCCGCCTTCATCGTCGTGGACGACAAAGGGCACGACTTCTTCAGCGAGTTTCGTCCGGTACGGCTCCGCACCAGCAAGTGACGTACAGCTCCGCAGCGCCAAGTAATCATGAGACATCGACTAGCTAGACAGGAACGGGTCCAACGATGAGTATCGTCGAGCAACTGACTCTTTCGAGCGAGCAGCTCCAAGACGTGGCTGCTGCTCTCTCGGCGCGTATCGAGGAGGGCCTCGCCCAAGAGGGCAAGGAGATCAAGGCGCTGCCTTCCTACTTCACCTCGCCCGATCGTTCGGTGGGGGGTGCCGCTCTGGTGATCGACACGGGCGGGACTAACATGCGGGCCGCCGTGGTCGAGCTCTCCAATGGCGAAGGAACGGTCACCCACGGACCGCTCAAGAAGACGCTGCCCATGCGCGAAGGGGAGTCGCTTTCCGCGGCGGAGTTCTTTCGAGCGCAAGCCGAGCTCGCTGCGGAGCTCGGAGCCCCTCCGGGCTTGCCCGTGGGTTACTGCTTTTCGTACCCGTCGGAGAACACCCCAGAGCGGGACAGTCGTCTCTTGCGTTGGACCAAGGGGATCGACATTCCCGGCGTCGAGGGCACGATGGTCGGCACCCAGCTGGCCAACGCACTCGTCGATGCGGGATACCAGCCCGGACCCGTGCGCGTGCTCAATGATACCGTCGCTAGCATGCTGGGGGGCGCTTCCGTGCATCGCGAAGTGCCGAGCGAGCGCACGATCGGGCTCATCGTCGGTACCGGGAACAACATGGCGGCTTTCTTCGCCTCCGAGCAGTCCCCCCGAATCCCGCCCGGCTTCTCGGGCAAGATGGCGATCAACCTGGAGTCGGGTAACTTCGCGCCACCACACTTGACTCAGTGGGATGACGACGTGGATGCAGCGAGTGACAACCCCGGCTTTCAGCGCTTCGAGAAAGCCGTGTCCGGTTTTTATCTGCCGTTCGTCTTTGCGCGGGGGCTGCCCGACCAACTCGCGTTCGACCCGCATCAGGGCACGGGCCAACTCGTGCAGCTGCGGGACGAGGGTGCCGGGGGCTTGCCGAAAGACGTCGCGGGCGCACTCTTGCGTCGCTCCGCCGACTTGGTGGCGGCGTCGCTTGCCGGGGTCATTGCGTTGTACGAGCCTGCCGACGAGCCCGTGGGCATCTTGGCAGAAGGCACGTTCTTCTGGGGTGATCCTCAGTACGCTTCCCGCGTGCAACGAACGTTGGACACGCTCTTGCCGGAAGGTTACCGGGCCACGGTGCTCAAGACGGACGAAGCGAACCTGATCGGCTCCGCGGCGGCCGCTCTCGAACCCTGAGCGCGACAGAGCTCTTCAAAGGGCGGCGCGCGGGTCAGCCTCGCCGCTGGAGGGCCGCGGATCCGCGTGCTAAGCCTTGGAGAACCCGTGCGCTTCCTTTCGACCCCATCGCGCTCGAGCCTTCGGGCTCGTTTGCAGACGTGCTTGTTGGCGCTCACTTTGTCGGGGTGCAGTCAATCGGAGGGGCTGTCCGAAGACGCCCAAGGCGATGGAAGCGATGACGGTGCTTCTGCGGTCGGGGACGAGGGCACGTCGACCGAAGATGCTACGGACGAGCTGATGCGGGCCACCGACGCAGTGACGGAAGCCACGGACGGCGGCGAAGAGACGACCGAGAGCGGCCCGCAGGAGACGGACGTGCCCGATGTCACGTGCGGGGAGACACCTGAGGGCGCCGAGCCCTTGCCCGGCGCAAGTGGCCCATTGCAGGTGGAGCTCGGCGCGCGCGATCCGGAGACGGGCATTGACTTCCTGCCTCTGGGTGAGAACTGCTCCATTCCCATCGGTGGGCTTGGGCAAGCCGGGTTGACCGCGCGCCTCGCGCTTCGCACCCGCAGTGACGAGCCGGTGCGCGACGCGTATGCCGTCGTGACGCTGGTCAACTTCGCCGATCCCGAGCGCGAGCCAGCCCCGAACAACGGTCCCGGTGTGCCCCGGCGTTTCGATTGTCGTCAGGATGGGTGGTGTTATCTCGTGCCGCTCCTGATCGAGATNAGTCATCTCAACCGCTTACCGGATCTGGAAGGCACCGTCGTGACGTTCAGCGCAGAGGTGACCTCCGTCGATGACAGCACGATGAGCGGTAGCAGCTACGGCTGGGGGCGCTTCGTGTTGGAAGATGAAGTCGGCTCCGCCGACGCCGGAACACCCTGAATGGGCGAGCGCGACTGTCGCTCGCTTTCTCGACTGCGTTCGCGAGTCGCGCTCGCTCATTGAGTCACTCACAGAACCCACCACCATACGATGGTGCCGAGGGTCGTGACGCCCGCCACTGCTACAGGCAACACGAAGGAGCCCAACGCCACCCGCTGGGCATGGGCTCGGGGCAGTCCACGCACATCGACCAGATAGTGTGCGAGTGCCAACTTGGGTACCGTCGTGGCTGAGGCCACCAGGGCCATGCCCCGACGCGCGCCGCGACTGGAGACGGCCCACAGCAGACCCGCCGGGGACGTCAGCAGATCCCAGCCGCAGATGTAGAGCGAGAAGCCCAGGCTGTGCCCGAGGGCTGCAGTGCCACGTCCCCCGGCTGCGATCAGCGCTTCGAGGCACAGAGCCCACAGCAGGTGCAGCGCGACCATCAGCGTCGCGAAGCTGGTGGTCACCGCAAAGAACCAGAGCCATCCATTCCAGGTGCCGAGGAGCTCCAGTGTGGTCTTCGGCAGCACTCCCATCGACGCGATGACGATGAGCGCGCCGAAGGAGGTGGCCGCCCCCAGCTCCGCAAGCAGTGCAAACGAAAGCGCCCGCGCGGCGGAGTTCGGTTTCAGTTGGCCCGTCCAAGCACGCCAGGCTTCGACACTTTGGCAAGCGGTGGTCCACAACGCCGTCGACGCAAGACGTTTTGGCGCTTCCCAACACAGCATGCTCACGCGCGTCGAAGGGGGAGAACAGCCCGTGCAGGACGCTTGGCCGCACTCTGCGCAGTGGGTAACGGGCGGAAATTCTGAGTCTGGCAGCTGGTGTGTCGGCAAGAGGCGACCTGTCCGTGTGGGTCGAAGGTGGGGTTCGAACTCCCTCCAAGCAAGCGCCGTGCCCGCTTCTTTGGCCGGCATTGTGGGCGCCGACCCATTGTGACAACAATCGCGCCCATGCGAGCAGTGATTCAGCGGGTGACGCGAGCGCAGGTCGACGTCGACCACGAGACCGTCGGTAAGATCGACCGCGGTCTGTGCGTGCTGGTCGGAGTCGGCCAAGGAGATGACGAAGGCGACGCCCGGTGGCTTGCCGAGAAAGTCACCACCGCACGCATCTTCGTCGACGACGACGGCAAGATGAACCTATCCGTTCAGGACGTTGGTGGAGCGATCCTGGCGGTATCCCAGTTCACCTTGCTCGGTGACTTGCGCAAAGGTCGGCGTCCCAGTTTCGCGCGGGCGATGGAGCCCGAGCGCGCGCGGGAGCTGTTCGAGCACTTCTGTGCCACCTGCCGCGCGCTCGGGGTCGACGTTCAGACGGGGCGCTTTCGAGCCCACATGGAAGTGAGCCTCAACAACACCGGTCCGGTGACGCTCTTGCTCGATTCGGAAAAGGCGTTCTGACTACTCGGCGGCAGTCGCTGGGGGAATGCCGTAGGTGAGCACTCCGTGATCCCCTCTCCGTTTTGCCGTTTTCCCCGTTGCGTTTGGTGCATCGGAGCGCCCTGGCCGCCATGTTTCGATGAGCCGCCTGCCCGGCAATGGCACC
>JBNKZR010000473.1:0-5560 GCA_050301735.1 Polyangiaceae bacterium
GTGAACGATGGTGACGTGAACGATGGTGACGTGAACGATGGTGACGTGAACGATGGTGACGTGAACGAACTCAGCACGTGCAGCGAGCCCACGAACATCGCCGTGAACGGCGCGTGTAGAACCTGCGAAGACGCCCGGTCCGGCGAAGAAGCTGCCTTCAAGGCCCTGGGTGAGCGCAACGAACTGTTCGCCTGTGAGCAGCGCTCGGACTGCGTCGTGGTGCTTGCCTCGACCCCATGCGCACCGCACTGCTCGGTTGGCGTCGCGGCCAGCGCGGTGGACGAGTTTGAAACCGCGGTCGCCACCATCGGCGAGACCTGGTGCCCAGAACCGGAATTCCCCAAGGCGTGTGGCCCGACTGACCTCGGTTGCACGACGATCGCCCTCGAGCCGTACTGCGTCGAGGGCCGGTGCGAAGTCGACGTGCCGCGCGCCTTGCCCGACGAATGCCCACAAGACGAGATCGACGTCATGGACGAGTGCCGATCGTGTGACGAGGTACGCACTGCAGAGGCCAACGGCTACGCTAGGCTAACGGAGCGTGACGAGCTCTTCGCTTGCGACGCGGACACCGATTGCGTCGCGGTGGACGCCGAGACTGGATGCGCGCAGCGCTGTCCGATCGGCATCGCCGCGACGGGCGCGGAGGCTTTCCTCGACGAGCTGACCGTCATTTCCGAAACCTGGTGTCCGGAACCGGGATACGACGAACTGTGCGGCGTTCCACAGGATGCTTGCCCCTACAGCGTGCCCACCTGCGAATCGGGTCGCTGCACACTGATGGTAGCCGAGCCGTCCAACGGTATCACCGGCTACCCATTCGACGCAGCTGCCATGTGCTTCGACAGACAGGATCTGCCAGCGGGGACCACGGATTGTCGGGACGGTGACCCAGTGATCTCCTACGCGCTCGACCCCACCGGAGCCTGTTGGCTGTTCGGGAGCAGCTGCGTCCCGGACGGTTTCACCGGAGCTGGCGCTCACGCCTGCGTGGGCCTGGACCTGTGCCCGGAACCCACCATCCCCGACGACTGCGCGAGCCGCACGGTCGCCCAGTGCGAAAGTGACGAACAGTGTGTCGTCGTAGGCGCCCAGGCGAACCAGGGCGATTGCTTCGGCGGCGATTTGCTCGACGTCGGTTGCATGGACGTGCCTGGCGGCTGCGATCTCGCGCTGACGCCCGCAGTGGCACCCGACGGCACCTGCTGGCTCTTCTCGGACAGCTGTATGCCCGCGGGCTACAGCGCGCCGGACATCGGCCAGTGCCCCACGGGGATGTGCGTGGAGTAGGGCGACGCGTAGGGTTTGGCGAGCGGTAGGCGCGGCCTGAGCGCCGTGGACCGCGCGCCTTGTACCGACTCTCCGGCACTCCCACAGGCTTTGCTTAGCCCCTAACTCGACGCACTCAGCTCAGTGTGAACGTTTGAACGCCGACAGGGATCCGCCTCGACAACCGTCGTTGCCGACTGCAAAGCCGAAATCGTCAATCCCGAACGCTCGGTCGCCTTCCCCGAAGCCTCGGTCGGCTTCAAATGTCGTTCGGTCGCCTCGCGCGAAGCCTCGGTCACGTTCAACTCGGGCTGGGTTGCCTTCCGCGAAGCCTCGGCCGAGTTCGACGCTCGGTCGCCGTCGTCGAAGGCTGGCACGGCTTCGCGCTGTCGGCTCCAGCGAAGGGTCGCCCCGGCCGCACGAGCGTTCCTCATCGACACGCCTGCAAGTCGCTTGCACTGGGCGCTCGATGCTAAGGTCCCTCATGGCTTCGAATTGGTGCGGCCCAATCACTCTGTCTCTAATGTCGACGCTCTGGGCGAGCGGGTGCCTCGGGAGCGCTCAGGATTCGACGAGCTGTTCCGCGGGCGAAGAGCGCTGCGAATGCTACGCCAATGGGACTTGCAACGAGGGGCTCGAGTGCCTGTCCAACCACTGTGTGGATACGGGCCAGAGCGTCGACATGGACCGGGATGCGGCGAGTGGCTCAGCCGATGACTCGGACGCATCGCAGAGCGGCCAAGACGAACTCGGCGATGAGATGACCGATGACGGATCTGACGCCACCCAGAACCCAAAACCCAAACCTGCGGGCGACGATACGACGCCATCAGCAGACGGCACCGACTCCTCCGACCCAACGAGTGATGCGCCCGACGGCGGCGCCAGCCAACCCGCTGAACCGAGCGAAGAGCCCGTCTCCAACGCCGATGAATCGAACACGGACGAGACGCCAACCGACGAGTCGGTGACGGACAACGCCGCCACTGACGAAACCGACGGCACCGGCACGGACGCCAACATCGGCACGGACACCGACGGCACGGACACCGGTACTGACGACCCGGATCCGATGAGCCTGGACGAATTGGCGTCATTGCCGCCGCGGGTGAGCGGCGCGCTCGACGCAGCCTCCCCAGTCGCGCCGACGCAGGCGGCCTGTCCGCTCACCACGAGCACGAACGACATCTGTCGCATGCCGGTAGAATGTGCTGATGCCGATGCGTGCTTGGCGACCTTCGACTGGATCTACGCTGCGTCGAGCATGGCGGGGGGTGCGAGCAAGTTAATCCTCCGCAGCTTGTCCGGCGACGGCACGGTCGTCGCTGGTGACGAGGTACTGAACGCCGATCCGGGGGCTCGCAACGCGTACGTCTGGCGCTGGGGCAGCTCCGAACTCACCACTCCAGCGTCGGGCAGTCGTAGCTCGGCCACGGCGCTCAACTTCGACGCCAGCGCGATGGTCGGCGCGCAGAGCTCCTGCAGCAGCTGTGATTACGAGTACGTCGTCTGGACCGCCGATAGCGTTTTGCCATTCCCCGCGGAGCTGAATTCTCCCCGCGACATTTCTCATGAGCGCACCGTCGTCGGCGCGATCCGCGATTCGGATTCCATTCTGTGGGGATACATCTGGGATGGGGGCGAGCCGGTGCTGGCGCAAACCTTGTCCTTCCACAAGATCAGCGGCGACGGGAAGTTCGCCGCTGGTGTCGCCGACGGAGGGGGGCCAGTCGTTCGCTTCGACGACAATGGCACCAAGTCGATGCCAACCGTCGGCACACTCGTTCCCTACGAAGTGATGGACATCACAACCCACGGCGAGGTCGTCGTGGGCTACGGTCTGGTTGGCGCCACTGGCTACTCGAGCTTTCGTTGGCAGGTCGACGTAGGGGCCGAGGCGATCGCGCCGCCCTCCGGGTTCAGCAGCATCGTACCGTTTTCCGTCGACGAGAGCGGCGGCGTGATGGTCGGCGTCAGCCGGGTGGAAGTCGATTCGAACGAAGGCGACCAGGTGCAGACCTTCTACTGGGACGAAACCGATGGCCTGCGTCCCTTCGTCGACGAGTTGGCTGCGCGCGGCATCGAGTTACCCTCCGGCATGTACCTGCACACGCCGCGCATGTCCGCAGACGCCACGACGGTCGTCGGAGAAGGCTTCATGGACACCGCCCCCATTCTCTGGCGCGCGCGTTTGGTTCAACCCTGAACTGCAATTGTCGAGCTGGAGCTCAATCGGCCCGAGCAGGCTCTGCTGCAATCGCAGCAGATCGGCCTCATCGTACAAGCGATAGCCCGCTCGCGATCTCGCCTGGGGCGTCCGTGCGAACAAAGCGTTGGGCGGCTTTGCAGCAACGGCAATACGCTGTAATAGCGTCAGATTGGGGAACCAGAGCGGCTCTTTCTGGCCCTTGCTACCGTGCTGGTGTTCAACTCGGTCGGAGGTTCCCTCGGCGGTCGATGAGCGGTTGTCCAGCAACGGTTGGATGTGTAGGTTCCGCGCCCTTTGTCTTTGTCGCGCAGCATCACCGTTGCTCAATCGTAACCACACTTGAAGGCTTGACTTGCACCCTCCCCAGAGTTCCAGCACTCCCACCTCACACCTCGACAATCCCATCCAACAACTGCGCGCCGATGTCTTGTCCGGCCTGACCGTGGCATTGGCGCTCGTTCCCGAGGCGGTAGCGTTTGCCTTCGTCGCCGGGGTGGCCCCGGTCGTCGGTCTCTATGGGGCCTTCATGATGGGCCTGGTGACCTCGCTGTTTGGGGGACGTCCAGGAATGATCTCAGGTGCCACCGGTGCGATGGCAGTGGTGATGGTAGCCCTGGTCAGTCAGGGGAGCGCCCTCGGCGCTGCATCCGGTATGGAGGGAGCGACAGGTCTGTCCTACCTGCTGGCCACTTTGCTGCTCGCTGGTGGTATTCAAGTCGTCGCTGGCGCGCTCCGGCTCGGGAAGTTCGTACGCATGATCCCGTCGCCGGTCATGACCGGCTTCGTCAACGGACTGGCAATCGTCATCTTCTTGTCCCAATTGGGCATGTTCAAGCAGGGTGGTGAGTGGCTGCAGGGGCGCCAGCTATGGACCATGCTGGGGCTGACGGCACTGACCATGGGCATCATGGTTGGCCTACCAAAGCTCACGAAAGCGATCCCGGCGGCGCTCGGCGCGATCAGTGTCGTTTCGGCAGTGTGCATCTTCGGCGACATCGAGACGCCAACGGTGGCCTCCTTCGTTGCCTCGTCAGGTGGCGCGGGGATCGGCGCTGGACTCCCTACGTTCGCCCTGCCTGCTGTTCCCTTGACGTGGGCAACCTTGAAGTTCGTGTTTCCGTATGCGGTCATTTTGGCGGCAATCGGTCTGATCGAATCGCTGATGACCCTCAACCTCATCGATGAATTGACCGAAACTCGCGGCAATGCCAACCGTGAATGCGTGGCGCAGGGGGCTGCCAACGTCGTCAACGGGTTCTTCGGTGGCATGGGAGGCTGCGCCATGATTGGCCAGAGCATCATCAACATCCAATCGGGGGGACGTGGACGCGCCTCTGGGGTGGTTGCTGCTACCACCCTCTTGGGGATCATTCTCTTCGGCGCCTCTTACATCGAATTGGTACCCATCGCGGCTCTGGTTGGCGTGATGTTCATGGTCGTCATTGGAACGTTCGCTTGGCGCACCTTCAAGTTGCTCAACCAGTTCCCTGTGACTGATTTGTGTGTGATGGCACTCGTGACGGTGACGACCGTCGCCTTCGACCTTGCCGTGGCCGTGTTGGCGGGCGTCGTGGTCTCTGCCCTTGTGTTCTCTTGGGACAACGCGGTGAGGATCCGTGCTCGCAAGCGGGTGGATGAGAACGGCGCGAAACACTACGAGATCTACGGCCCACTGTTCTTTGGTTCGACCACCACGTTCCTCACCAAGTTCGAGATCGCCCAAGATCCGGCAGAAGTGATCATCGATTTCTCCGAATCTCGGATCATGGATCAGAGCGCCATCGAGACGATCAACAAGCTGGCTGACAAATACCAGAAGGCCGGCAAGACGCTGCACCTCCGGCACCTCTCGCCGGATTGCATCCGCCTGATCAAACGCGCGGACCGGATCTGTGACATCAACGTGATGGAAGATCCGGACTACTACGTGGCGGTGGACAACTACCGTCAAGTCCTAGAAGCCACCGTGGGGGCTAACCCGGACGGCCTAGACGACGCCAATGTGGCGGCCCTGGCCAGAGCCGGGTACGCGGTGCGGCGCGCGGCGCAGTAACCAAACGGGGTCCCAACTAGCTGACGAGC
>JBNKZR010000474.1:0-5505 GCA_050301735.1 Polyangiaceae bacterium
GCACGGGCGGCACAGGCACGGGTGGCACGACCACGGGTTGCGACTCCGGCTCCGGGGGAGTGTCGATGGCGGGCGCGGCTGGCGCTATCGCAGCAGGAGGCGCGGGGGGCTCCGAGGGCGGCGTGCTTGCCCCCGCGGGCATCGACGACGGGCTCGCGGCTTGGTACGACGCATCGACGACTTCGTTCACCGACGGTGCTCTCGTCGATGCCTGGGGTGACGCAACCCAGTCCGATCCCAGCGCCATGCCAACGTTCGTCGCCGACGGGATCAACGGCCAGCCCGTGATTCGTTTCGACGGAGATAACGACGTCCTCGTAGCGCAAGGCTTCGAGGGACTGACGGACTTCGACGTGTTTGCCGTTTGGCAGAGTCCGATCTTGCCCCCGACGGATGAGTTCACCCACATCGTGCGGCACGGGAGTGAAGTCACGGAGAACTTCGAGCTGACCCACGGCAGCCCATACGACATCAACATCCACTCTGGTGCCATGAGTTCGTCCGGCACGTTCTACTTCGCCAAGTTCGAGCCGCCGGCCGTCGACACACCGTACCTGTGGAACGTGACCTACGAATCCAGTCTCGGCGACCTGACGGCACGCACCGATGGCGTCGTCACGACGGTCGACGATGGCGACCCGCGTGTACCGGACGTCGGGGAGAGCGTTCTGGGACTCGGCGGCCGCCCAGGCCCCAACCGCTTCTTCACGGGGGACATCGCCGAGGTGATCATCTACGATCGAGTGCTGAACGATGCCGAGCGAGACGCGGTGGAGGCCCACCTCGCCGACAAGTGGGGCTTGCCACTTCCCTGAGTGCGCGAGCACGCTTTCGCGCTCGCTCAGGTGGGGCGCTTGCAGGAGCGCGACTCGTGCTCGACGCTTCGTCAGCTTCCGTCGCGTGACGACGGCCGCCAACGAGTTCGCTCAAGCGTTCGTGTCGGCGGGGCGCGAAAACACCAATTGCCGGGCGACGAACGCGGCGGCGATGGCGACCACACACAAATGCATGACGTGAAAGCCCACCTCCGACAGGGGCGCGAGTTCAACGTGATTGAGATGCGCAGCGGCGTGGAAGCCAATCGCAACGGCGATGCTGCCTCGAGCTCGCTCGAAGAACCACGTCATGACCACGGAGTACAGCGGCAGCGAGATGAGACTCTCCAACTGCCGGATCCAGTCGATGTCCCCCGTCTGCGGGTCGACCATGTATCCCAGGTGCCAGAGCGACCACATGACGCCCAGGATGAGAGAACCCTTCACCAAGCCGAAGCTCTCTCGCAAGCGCGGGTAGGCGAAGCCACGCCATCCAAACTCCTCGCCCAGTGGGAATACGACGAGCGCGGCCACTTGCGTCGCCAGCTCTGGTGGGTAGTACCACTTCGAAAGCTCAAAGCCCAACGTCGCCGCCAACGTCGCCGCGACGAGACGGAGCGCCAGCGGCGTCAGCAGCGCCAACAGCGCCCATTTGTACCAGCCGGGCAGCGTGCGAACGCGAGCAAACACTTCCCGGGTCGTGCCGGTTCGAAGCGACAGGACGAGAGCCGCCAGCAGTGGTCCGAACGCACTGAGCCCAGCGCCCGCCACCGCAAGACCGGCTGGTGTCTCGCGTCGAGCGAAGGCAAGCGTCGCCGGAAGTGCCAGTGTCCAAGTGAGCCCACAGGCGAGCGCGTAGTACTGAAAGACGGCGGAGATTGGTCGATTGGGAGTCGTCATGTCTGCGATTCGACATGCCCACGAGGCAATGGTTTGCCCTTGGCGCCCGCGACCAGCATTTTGGCGCCGGCCATCAGTCGCCAACGGCCTGATAGTCGAGCGGGCTCTTGCCCGTCCAGCGCCGAAAGGCGTGGTGAAAGGCCGTGGTCTCCGCATAACCCAGCAGCTCGGCGACGGCCACCAAAGGTAGCCCTCGGGCCAAATATGCAACCGCCATCTCGTGTCGGGTGGCATCCACGATGGCGGCAAAAGACGTCCCCTCCTCACGCAGGCGCCGCTGGAGAGTTCGCTGACTCAGACCGAGCCGTTGAGCGGCGCCCTCGAGAGTAACTCCCCCATTGCAGATCGCCGCTTGTGCTACGTTGCGCACCGCGTTGGAAAGACATGCCGGACTCGGCAATCGTTCGAGCGCCTGTTCCAGCTGCCGCTCGAACACGGAAAGGAACGCCGCGTTGGCGTGTTGCATCGGAGTGCTCAGCGTCGAGTCGTCGAATACGACTTCACTGTGCGTCCCTCCGAATTCGAGCAGACAACCAAAGATGCGGTCGTGTTCGGAGAGGTCCGTCGGCGCGGGATGAGAAAATCGCACCACGACGGGTGAGACGGGCTGTCCGGAGAGCTTACGTGCCCCCAGGACGATCTCCGCTAGCGCACACTCTTCCGAGTGCCGGAGGAATGGCCCGTCGTCGCCTGGCAAGATGGAGCGAATCGTCAGTCCCCCGTCGTTGGGTACGAAAGCGAGCCGCTCGCCATCACCCCAGTAGCGTGCACCTCGGGCAAATCGCGCGAGAGCCTCACCGAGGGTCTGACTCGCCATCAACACGAGCACCCCGATGTCGTAGTGCGTCGCGTCCCCCACGTCCTCGGCGAGATGTAGACCGAAGCGGTCGTCCCCCGTGACATCCAACGCGTGTTGACACAAGCGCTCCACCGACGACAACGGCACACGTGCCTGCTTCTGAGTCAGGAGCGCGTGACTGACACCGGCTTCGCGACAGAATGCCTCTGGCTCGTACCCTCGTCGCTCACAGAAGGCCACCACGCGCAGCAGGACGTGAGCCGATACGGTGATGGATGCGTCTAGACCGGACATGGGCGCGTCGCCTACTACCACGAACCGACGCCGAGCGTGCCAGCGTGCGCAGTGCTGAAAATAGCACCAGACCCAAGTCGGCGGCGGGCCCTCAACGAGCCAGCACGACCGTCGTGCAGTCTTTCTGGCTCCCGTTGGGTGAGGATCCGAGCAACCGCCTGGTTGCAGCAGACTGGCGCGCTGTTACTTCGCGCCGCTGACGCGACGCAAGCAACCGAATTCGACGTTGACGTGACCTTCGTCCTGCGTGTCGCTCTTGATTGCGTCGCAGACCGAATCACACATGTGAATCGTGGATGGGTTGTCGACGTCGTCGAAGTACCAGGCAAACGCGTCCGTACAGGTCGGATCGTAGGTGAGAGGCGTCTCTCCGATGGCGTTGGTGTAGTTGACGTTCACCTTCGTACTGTCGAATTCTTGTCCTGCAGGCGGTGGGGGGATCGTCAGTGCGCAGGTGAAGCTGGTCTCGCGAATCGAATCGATGACTTCTCGGAAGTCAGCGGTCGTCTGTGCTGGGTTGTCGGTGTCAATCAGGAACGCCGTACCAGTGCCTCCCGCCGCGGCGATGGCGTGCAGGTTGTCGATACCGTCGTTCGGCGGATTCATGTTCTCTTCGACGGCGGGGTTGCCGACACCGATCACGTAGGTCGGGATTTGGTCAGCCACGCTCGCGGCAATGCCCGAGACGTAGTCGACGTTGTCCAGCTGATTCGAACAGAGCGCCGGCTCACCGTCGGTCACGAGCACGATGACGTACTTCTCATCCGGATCGACAGCACGCATCGCTTCGATGGCGGCGATACTCCCCTCGAGCGCAGGCCCCGTGGGCGTGCCTTGGCGCCAGTCGCCGTCAGCCAGCGGAGTGATCGCGTCGATGGCCGTCGCGAACGCGTCCGTGGGAAGTTCCGTCATGCCCACGTCGGGCTGGGAGTAGTCAACTGGATCGCAAGCGTCACCGGCCATGCCTCCCCCGCCACCGACCAGCGGTGCCTTGTCGTTCGGGAAGAAGGTCAGCGTCGCAGACACACCGGCGGAACTCGCGTCAGAGAAGAACGCCTTGGTCGCCGCAACGACCGGCTCCCACTTGTACTCTCGAGCGAAGTAGGGCGTGCTGTAAGAACCCATGCTGCCCGAAACGTCGAACGTGAACACCAAAACCAGGCCTTGCAGCGACGTCCCGATGGAAGAAGACGCGCACTCAGCGGCCTCCTCGGCATCCGGGGGGCTTCCGGTCTCAGCGATGAGTTCTTCCCCGTCTACAACGCCCCCACCTGCGGGCGGGACGACGGCGACCGTCGGAGCACTCGGAGCAGGGGTAGCTTGAGACCCATCGTTCTCCAAAGCGCCGCCGCTACTCGACGCGGGCGTGGAATTGACGAGCTGGCCAGGCATGCCTACCGGTTGGGACGTAATGCCCTCCTCGGCGGAGTCTGAACAGCCCCAAGCGAGCGCGAGCGCTGCTGCGCAACCTGTGATTCGTAACTTGGATCGGTTCATGTGCGGGGCCTCCTTTCGACGTGATCTGGTGGGCATTGTCAATGCTGGCGGTAGTCCTCAGGCAGCCACTCGCGATTGAAGTAGCGCGGAGCACGTGCCCTGCGGCCCACCTCGTAAAGCGATGGCCACAGCAGATTCGCGTGCCTCGTCATTGTACCCTTTGACTGGGCTCTGACCACATACCCGTTGAGCCTAGCACCAGACAAGCACACTCGACGTCGACTCTTGGGAGGGCGGCCACAAGTCCAGAACGGAAACACGACGACCCAGAAGCAGGCACAGCCAAAGTCCGATGTAGTAGCTGCGCAAGGCCTACACAGGCAGGCAAAGGCGGAGCGTACCCAACGAAGAGAAGGTGCGTAGCAACTGAGCGGAAGCTTTCACCAAGCCCGCAATACGCCGTCGCCCGACTGGATGTATCGCCCCTGGCTCGAACGCAGGGAGCCAACAGCGACCGCCGTCGCCTCCGCGCCGATTCCGATACCGGCGCTGGTTCACCCGCCACCACATAGCAGCGCCAGACCCAAGTCAGCCAGCCCTCCAAGCGCGTCGTCCGGTCCGCAAACATCTCCGTCGCAAGCCCCCCCAAGGCACTCTGCGTCAGCGCCGCAGGGCTCGCCCTCGGCACGGTCAGCCTCACAGCTCTCGGATCCGGCACAGTGCGCGTCCGGGTTGCACTCGTCAGACGATTGGCAGGCGGCTCCCAAAGGGAGCAGGGCGACGCACGCGCCCGCACCGTCGCAACGATTGCCAGGGGCGCAGTCTTCATCGAAAGAGCAAGCCTCTCCAGGACCGGAAAGGGCCACGCACACTCCTGCCTGACACGACAGGCCGTCGTTGATGTAGCACTCGACGTCGGTGAACTCGGGCAGGTCTCCCGAAACGGTTCCGCTGCAAACCCAACCGCCAGTATCCAGGTCTTCGCAGGTCCGATTGCAGGCGTCACCTTCGTCACCGCGACGGCTCACGACGCACACTTCGTCGAAGACATCGCACTCCGCACCGCCCACTTCCGGCTTGGCGCACTCCGCGTCAGCTGAACAGGCCGCCCCCGGCTCGAGCGTACCAACGTAGACCCGTCCGCAAGCTGGCGTGTCCAGTCCGCCCTCACACACGATGTCCGCACTCTGCACCTCGCTCAAACAGTCGGCTGCCGCGTCGGGATCGTAGGTGGCGTTCACTGTCGACTGCCCTCCCGCC
>JBNKZR010000475.1:0-5496 GCA_050301735.1 Polyangiaceae bacterium
TCCACGAACAGCTGGTCGCTGCCGTAGTTCTCCGTCGGCATCGTCGTGGCCATGTAGGGCGCCAGCACGTCCAAGTCTTTGCGAGAATCACTGCAAATGAAGCGAGCCGCGGTCGGACCGTTGGCACGAGCAACGACGCAGGGTTGATCGCCCTTCAGCATCACGAGCTGCATCGTCCTCGAAATTCGCTCGAGCGCGTGCCCCGACGACCGCAGCTCGTCCAAAGTCGCCTGGTAATCCGAAACAGCCACCGACAGCGCAGCGACGAACTTCGGCTCGCTGAAGGCTTCAGGGTCCAGCGCGATGGCGAAATCGACGGGAACGTCGTAGCGCAGCACCTGGTGAAGCTCGGGTAGCTCCTTCTGCAGCAAGCTCTTGATTGGGAACGGCACGTTCATCCAATCCGAAATCAGCTCCGTCATCAGCTGGGGATTGTTCAGTCGCGCGACTCCGAAGAGCTCCCTCGGCGCCGGCACGGAGTCGACGGGCCCAGCCTCTACCTGATCGATGGGTTGAGGCTCGGCCTTCGGCACCTCCGTGGGAACCTCGGGCTCCGGCGCAGGCGCCGACGAGCACCCAACTCCCAAACCAACACCCCCCCAGAAGCCCAACAGCGTAAGCCAGCGCATATGCGCAACGCTATCCCAGCCCCAGCGTGGTGCAAAGGGTTTGCGGCCAGCGAAGCCTCGGGATCGACGAAGCCCAGCGAGCAGTTGCTGGCTGGGCCTCGTGGTTCCACTCTGAGCGTGCTCGGATGCGGTGAGCATCGAGCGCGGATCGTCAGAACTAGTTCGTCTCTTCGAATTCGGCGTCGACCACGTCGCTGGGGGCTTCTGGGCCGGGCTCACCGCCCGCCGCTGCCTCACCGCCTCCAGGAGCGGCGCCCGGCGGCGTCTCGTACAGTTTGCCCGCGAGTTCGTGTGCCGCCTTCTCCAGACGCTCGAGCACGCTCTGCACCTTGCTGTCGTCCTGCTGCTCCACGGCCTCGCGCCCTTCTTTGATCAGCCCCTCGATGGTGGATAGATCCGCACCTTCGAGCTTCTCTTTGTTGTCGCTGATTTGCTTCTCGAGCGTGTAGCAAAGGTTATCGAGCTTGTTGCGTCGCTCGATCTCCTCGCGCCGCTTCTTGTCCTCGGCCTCGTGCTCTTGCGCGTCCTTGACCATGCGGTCGATCTCGGACTCGTCCAAACCACTGTTGGCCGTGATCGTGATCTTCTGGTCTTTGCCGGACGCCGTATCCTTCGCCGTCACGCTGAGGATACCGTTGGCATCGATGTCGAAGGTAACCTCGATCTTGGGCATGCCACGGGGTGCCGGTGGGATGCCATCGAGGTGGAACTTGCCCAGCGTGCGGTTTTGCCCCGCCTGAGCGCGTTCACCCTGCAGCACGTGGATCTCGACAGAGGGCTGGTTGTCCGACGCCGTGGAGTATATCTCCTTCTTCTGCGTCGGAATCGTGGTGTTCCGGGGAATCATCACCGTCATCACGCCGCCCAGGGTTTCCACGCCGAGTGATAGGGGCGTGACGTCCAACAGAACGACGTCTTTGACGTCGCCAGCGAGAACACCACCTTGTACCGCGGCACCGATGGCAACCACCTCGTCGGGGTTGACGCCCTTGTGCGGCTCTTTGCCGAAGAACGCGGTGACCGTCTTCTGCACCAAGGGGATGCGCGTCGAACCGCCGACGAGCACCACCTCGTCGATGTCCTTGGCACTCTTCTTGGCGTCCGCCAGCGCCTTGCGCACTGGTTCCATCGAACGCTCGACGAGCGGTTGAATCATCTGCTCGAGCTTGGAGCGGGTGAGCGTCACCTGCAGGTGCTTGGGTCCGCTGGCGTCCGCCGTGAGGAACGGCAGATTGATCGTCGACTCCTGTGTCGACGACAGCTCGATCTTGGCTTGCTCCGCCGCGTCCTTGAGGCGTTGAATGACCATCTTGTCGTTGCTGACGTCGAGGCCCGAGCTCTTCTTGAACTCGTCGACCAGCCAGGTCATGATCGCGCTGTCGATGTCATCGCCACCGAGGTGCGTGTCGCCGTTGGTCGAAATCACCTGCACCACGTTGTCCCCGACCTCGAGGATCGAGATGTCGAAGGTGCCGCCACCGAAGTCGTAGACGGCGATGATTTCGTTTTCCTTCTTGTCGAGCCCGTATGCCAACGCGGCTGCCGTCGGCTCGTTGATGATGCGTTTGACGTCCAGGCCGGCGATCTTGCCGGCGTCCTTCGTTGCCTGACGCTGCGAATCGTTGAAGTAGGCGGGCACGGTGATGACCGCCTCTGTGACGGTTTCACCGATGAAGTTCTCGGCAGCCTTCTTCAGCTTGCCCAGCACGCGAGCGCTCACCTCGGGCGGCGCCATCTCCTTGCCCCGCACGGTGATCCAAGCATCGCCATTCTTGCCCTTCGAAATCTTGTAGGGGACCCGCTTGGCCTCGTCGCCCAGCTCGTCAAAGCGGCGTCCGACGAAACGCTTGGAAGAGTAGACGGTATGCTCCGGATTGGTGACCGCCTGCCGTTTCGCAATCTGACCCACCAGGACTTCGCCTTTGTCGTCCCAGGCCACAACGCTCGGCGTGATGCGCGAGCCTTCCTCGTTGACGATGACGGTCGGCTCCTTGCCATCCATCACCGCAACGACGCTGTTCGTGGTTCCCAAGTCGATTCCTATGATCTTACCCATTGTTCAATTCTCCCTGGTCGCTGACGGGTCGCGTGCGACCGCGATCCTGACGTCGCGCTGTGAGTTCTCAGCTCGCCTGATTCAGAGGCGAGCGCCTAGCTGTGGCTCTCGGCTCCCTGGCCGCTTCTCATGCTGGTTGCCCTGACCGGGTGAGGACCCCGCATGTCATTTGCTGGGCGATGGGACCGAGGAGGTCCCTTTGAGAAGCCGAAACGAGCCATTGTCGGAGGTTTCTGTGATGTGGCTGAAGCTAACCACGCCTCTCCCCGGGTCAACGCGGGACGGAACAAAAATTGTCACCGCGGGCACTGCGAGCCCAGCCGAGCTGGAGCCATCGAATTGCCGCTGAACAGGGGGCCGCACCCGCGGCGGCTTGCTTGTCGCGCAGCGATGGTACACGGTTCGCCAGATCCTCCCGGCATGCCCCGCTCCATCGAACTTTCGCAGGCGATTGACGCTCCGCTCGCGCTGATCTGGAAAACGTGTGCACAGCCCAGGGGTATCGTCAATTGGCAAGCTGACGAGGCCGAAGGGGACGCCCGGCGCGGAGGCAGACTGCGGCTGCACTGGTCTGCGTTCGAGTCGACGGTGGAACTCGACATCATCGAGTTCCAGCCCGAAAGACAGCTCACGCTGCGGCAAGGACAGACCGAGGTCGACTTCCTGCTCGAGCCCGGTCGCGTAACCCTGGTGCAACGGGGGCTCGAGCCCGACGATGACATCGAGGGCCTGCGCTCATCGTGGCAACTGGCACTGGCGCAGTTGGCTCACTGTGTCGAGCGGCACCCCGATCGACAGCGCCGAGTGGAGTGGCTGGTACGCCAGGCGACCGCCAGCCCACAGCTGGTCTACCTCGCGCTGACCGACCCGCACCTGTGCAAGTGGCTGTGCCGCGCCGGCGGAATAGCTGCACAAGGTAAACGATACGAGTTGACTCTTCCGCAGGGCCCCAGGTTGGCCGGCACTGTGTTGACGAACGTGCCCGGGCGTGACATCGCCTTGACCTGCGACGCAGCGGGGGACGCGGTGTTGGTGTTCCGAACCCTACCGAGTCCAGCGGATCCCGACGCGCGTCTGATCGCGGCAGTCTGGTCGGAGTGGGGCCCCCCACGAGAACTGGCCGACGAGATCATCGAGGCCGTCGATGCCTGCCTCGAGCAATTGGTGTCGTTGCTCAGTCGCGTCGGCTCTGCCTGACCGGTACGTTGGCACCCAGCACATTGCTGCTGCGTCTGGGCGGGGGGTCGCGCCAGTAGCTCGACGACGTCATGACCGCCCCGCGCTCGCGCTCAGGGTGACCAGAAGCTCATCCAGCTGCTCGAAGGTCTCGCCCATCACATCCTCCATGCCCTGCTCAGCCTCGAAAGCTTCCTTCGAAGGATAGAGCTCGTGCAGGACCGGGTGTCTTGCCACCTTCTTCCCCGAAGGTCGCGGTGGTGACGGCACCGTTGTCACTTTCGTCATTGGTCCCGACGAGGCGCGAGCACGGTGTCACTTCGATGTACCGACCGTAGAACTCCGTAGGCTTTGCATCGGGGCCCAACACGAGGACTTGCTTGCCCCCGCTGCGAACGTCCATCTCGCAGGAAAGCAGGGTGACGTCTGTCGCTGTCCGCGATTGAACCCTCCGCTTCGTTGCGTGCCGCTCCGGGCCTCGTTCCGCCGTGTTTCGCGGCGACCCACTCCGTGTGGATCGCGCTACCTGCCGCGAACACTACAAATCACGTTCATGAGCCTTAGGAACGCGATTGGCGCTTACAAATCGCGTTCATGAGCTACACGACGCGACGCGTCAGGACGGCGCGACAGCCACAGCACGGGGCAAGGAGGCGCAGGTGGGATGGCCTCAGGCGGATGGAGCGTGATACGGCCATCGAGCAATGCGCGCTCGAACTCAGCGACGAAAAGCTCTGCTGCCGTCCGACTGGACACAAACGGCCCGACGAGTGGGTCCTGTTGCAGGCGGCCACGCCGGAGCCCACGTTCATCCAGAGCACTGCTGAAGTCATCGTCGACGTCTGCTTGAAGCTCAGCAGGGGCGGCATCGGACAGGGTCGTGCCCGCATGGGGTTCGAGGACTCGACTCCAGCTAGCCCGGAGGTCAGTCAGCTCGCCGCGCATCTCGACAGCAACGAGCACCAGTCGAGTAGTCGAAGTAGGTCGCAGAGTGGTTCTTGATCTGACTGTCGCAACCACTGGTCGTGCGACGGGCGTAGAAGCCACCACGAAACACGCCGGCCTCATCCGCCACCCACTCGTCCAGATTGCCCACCATGTCGTAGACGGCGTCCCCGCCCCAGCGGCTGGCGCAAGCTTGCGATGCCCCGGTGACGTGAAGGACCGGCTCATCCCCCGCAACCGTCAGCAGGTTCAGACGGGGGTCGAGATGCCCACTGGACGCGAGTCCGTGGAGCACGGCGGCGGGATGAAGTACCCGGCCGACGTTGCAGGGCTCAGGTCGATACTTGTCGCCGTAGGGAAACTGCGTGTTCTGCTGTCCGCGACAGGCGACCACCCATTCGTGCTCGGAGCACAGCCGTTTGCCTGCCGCCTCACAGGCCCGTTTCGCCGCGTAGTAGGACAGGTAACCATGGGGCACTACACCGGGCTCACTCACGGCCTTCGGCGTGTAGTTCGCCGTTCTCTGAAGTCGACTCACCTCGGGCAGCGGCATGCGGCGGATGGCCACTCTGCGCTTGCCGGGCCGCTTCGAAATGGACGTCGAGTCCGATCAGCCTGGGTTGCAGGTCTATACCGGCCACTGGCTGACGGACCCCTTCACCCGCTGCGACGCTGTTTGTCTGGAACCGC
>JBNKZR010000476.1:0-5494 GCA_050301735.1 Polyangiaceae bacterium
CGGAACGCTGTGCAACGCGCGTTGTGCGTCAGCCGGTGTGGTTGAGCGCTTCGGGGTCGTGCTCGACGATCGGCGTTCGGTTCGAACGCTTCGTTCGCAGGATGGCGAGTAGCCATCGCGGAGAGCGAAGGGGCACGCTCGTTTCGCCCGCGAAGAGACGGTCGAGCTCGCGCGCGTAGGCACGCGACAACTCCAGCGTCGAGAGTCCGTCGAAGGTTTTCGACTTGGGGCGACTCGCCGTGGGCAGAAGCACGAGTGCGACGAATAGCAGCTGGTGCACGAGCTTGAGGCGTCGCAGGTCGGCTGGGGAGCAGCGCTCCAACACCCGCTTCAGAAAGTAGACGTTGAGCGGCACGTGGAAGGATTCGTCGCTTGCCAGCGTGCTCAACATCCGGCGGATGGTCGGATCCGTCACCTTCGGCAACGTCAGGCGATAGGTCGTCGCGCCGATGGTCTCGAACATCAGGTTCGTCAGCACGATCGACTCCATGCGCTTGGCGCGAGCGTAGGCGTGGAAGAAGAGGCTGGTCACTCTGCCCATCGGCTGCACATCCCCGCCGATGTCACGCAGGAAGCCCGTCAGCAATTGGCGGTGCCAATCTTCCTCTTTGCCGTAGAGCTCGAGGATCTCGCCCAGTTCGGGGTCCCACTCGCTGACGGCTTCGGCGAGCAGTTCGGCTTGGCCCGCGTCGGATTGCTCGGCGTGGAATGCAGCGTTGAAGTACTTGAAAGTCGCTCGGCGCAGCTCCTCGCTGGCGAAGCTGGGCTTCGTCTCGGCGCTCGTCCAGCCGCCGCGGCGGGCCTCGGCGCGCTTGCGCAGCGTCTGCAGCCACCAAGCTCCTGGCCGCTGCCGCACACTGCGGCTCATCAGTGTTTCTCCAGCACGGCTACCCAAAAACCTCCGAAACGAGCGAGCGGGGTGTCGCACAGGGCCCATTCTGCTTTGCGCATCAGGCTGCCCAGCACGGGAACGCGCATCATTGCGCCCAGCGGCACGACGATGCGGATGCCCCTGGAGGCGACCAAGCGGCAGTCGTCGGGCACCCAGCGTGCGACATCCGCTGGGGTGTCGAAGCGCAGATAGACGTCTCCTTCGGTCGTGTCGTCACCGACCTTTCCCTTGGGCCCGAAGCGCTTGAGCAACCCCCGCAGGCTGTGCGGATTGTAGAACTCGGCAAGCACGTGTCCGCCGGGGCGGACGACGCGCGCCATTTCTGCCAAGGCGCGTTCGATTCCCGGCACGTGCGGCAGGACCTTGAACGAACAGGCGACGTCGAAGCTTTCGTCTTCGAAGGGAAGCTCGGTGGCGGAGCCCTCAGCCACGGTCAGACCGCGGGCCTTCGCTTTCTCCAGCATGCCTGGCGAGAGGTCGACACCGACGGCCTTCGTCGCGAAGCGCGCGATGCGCGACAACACCAGGCCAGTCCCGCAGCCCACCTCCAACACGTCCCGGCCAGTGCCGTAGCGAGCCACGATGTCGGCCTCGAGTTCGTCGAGCAGCTCGTGATAGCCGCCGGGTGCATTTTCGCCCCGCGAGCGCTCGTACCGTTTCGAAAAGACGTCGTAGTAGGCGCGGTTGTCGCGTTCACTGCCGCTGTTGACCATGAAGCCTCGCCCTTATCACGTCCCCGCGCGGTTTTCGATACGTGCTAGATCGTGCTCCAGTCCCATGAAGCCCGGCGATCATCCCGAGTTCTTCCGCTTTCCTGCGCCGGCTGGGCGCAGCCGCGAGAGCACGCTGCGCATCGATCGTGAGGGGCAATTTTGGCACGACGGAGAGCAGATCGCGCACCCAGGGATGCAGCTGGCGTTCGCGCGCTGGGTGCGTCGGCATCCCGACGATGGTCGGTACATCCTGAGCAACGGCTACGACTGGACCTACGTCGTCGTGGACGACGTGCCCTTCACCGTGCGCTCGGTGGGCTGGGACGCAGGATGGCCGATGCTTCGTTTGAGTGACGGAACAGAGGAGCGCCTGGAGCCGAGTGCGCTTCGCTTGGGGGCTGCAGACGCGCTCTACACGGGCGTCAAGGGCGGCGAATTCGAGGCGCGCTTCTCGCGCTTCGCGCAGCTCTCGCTGGAACGTGCTCTGGAAGAACTCCCGGACGGCGGCGTGGGATTGCGCATCGGGCAGGAGGTCTACCCGATGCCCCAGAACCCGAAGGACGCACCCTCCGCCTGAGTCTGGGTCGAGTGCCCTGAATCCAGCGCTACCGGACACCGGTTCAGTCTCCGTACGGCCGCCTCGTTCGGCTCCTTGCGTCTGGTCGGGGCCTACGTTAGGCTCACGGCCGAAAAACTTGGGCTAGTCCAGAAGCGGACCCCAGACTTTGGGTCCGCTTTCTTGTTTTCTGGATCCGCCAACCGCCTCACGAAATTTCCTCAACCCCGTGCGTATCCCCCATGTCCTTTGCCTTCGAAAAACTGAAAGGTTTGGATCGCGAAGCGCTGCTGGCCACCATCGAGCCGGTGTTACGCGCGCACCGCGTTTCTGGGGTGGAGCTGATTTGGCGCACGGACAATCGCGGCTGGGTACTCTACGTCACCGTGGAGCGTCCGGAGCATCGCACGGGCGGAGCCGGGGTGACGTTGGACGAGTGCTCGGAGCTGTCCAGGGATTTGTCGGCGGCGCTGGATGTGGCCAACCTCATCGAGGCGGCGTACCGTTTGGAGGTCGGCACTCCGGGACTGGAACGGCATCTGTACCAGCTCTCCGACTACGAGAGGTTCGCGGGGGAGACTGCCCGCATGAAGCTGCGTCAGCCGATGGAGGGCCAGTGGTCGTTGCGAGGACGGCTGCTGGGAGTCGAGCAGGATGGCCGCGTGCAGATCGAGGCAGATGCCGGCGTCTTCAGCGTGGACTTCAACGACATCGACACGGCGCAACTCGTCTTCGAGGGGTGGGGCCCGTCTCCCAAGCCCGCGGGACGGCGCAAGTCCCACGCTCCCAAACGAGGCAAGGATCAACAGAGGTAACCACGCGTCGTAGCTGACGACACACGGAGTGAAAACCCATGGCAGCATCAGATGGATTCGAAGCCAACCTAGGCCACATCGTCGAGCAGGTCGCCCAAGAGAAGGGCATCGACCGCCAAGTCCTCATCGAGACGATGGAGGCAGCGATTCTCAAGGCCGCCCAGGCCGCTTTCGGAGCTGAGCGCGAGTTGGAGGCCCGTTTCAACACCGAGACGGGGGCGATCGATCTTTTTCAATACATGACGGTGGTGGACGAGGTGGACAATCCCGCCGCCGAGATCCCGGCATCGGTCGCTCAGGAGTACTGGCCTGACGTCGAGGTGGGAGAGGAAATCGGGTTTCAGATCTTCTGGCATCCGAACGACGCAGAACGTGCTCACCAGCAAGACAAGGAGTACGGATCGCTGCTCGATCTGAAGCAGGCGCGCTCGACCTTCGGCCGCATTGCGGCGCAAACCGCCAAGCAGGTGCTGTTGCAGCGAGTGCGCGACGCCGAAAGAGACCTCATCTACAACGAGTTCAAGGATCGTCGCGGTGAGCTCATTCGGGGTATCATTCGCCGCTTCGAAAAAGGCCACACGGTGATCGTGGATTTGGGCAAGACAGAGGGCGTGCTCCCGTACCGCGAGCAGACTCCGCGCGAGACGTATCGCCCCGGAGACCGCGTGGTTGCCTACGTCAAGGAGATTGACCGCGAAGCGCGCGGCCCGATGGTGATTCTCAGTCGCAGCGCCCCACAGTTGGTGGAGAAGCTCTTCGAGTCCGAGGTGCCCGAAATCTACGAGGGTATAGTGCGTATCGTGGCCGTTGCGCGTGAGGCGGGGTCCCGCAGCAAGATCGCCGTTGCCACGCGCGACTCTGACGTCGATCCGGTGGGTGCCTGTGTCGGCATCAAGGGGTCACGCGTTCAGGCGGTCGTGCAAGAGTTGCGCGGCGAGAAGATCGACATCGTTCCTTACGACGACGATGTGGCTCGCTACATCATCGCGGCAATTCAGCCCGCCGAGGTGAACAAGGTGATCGTCGACGAAGCCGACAACCGCATGGAGTTGGTCGTGCCGGACGAGAAGCTGTCGCTGGCAATCGGCCGAAAGGGCCAGAATGTCCGTCTCGCTTCGCAGCTCACCGGCTGGAAGCTCGACATCATCAGCGAAAGCAAGTTCAAGGCCCTCGAAGAGGAGGCACTGGCGGCTTTCCGCGAAATCGAAAGCGTGAGCGAAGACATCGCTCGTTCGATGTATCGGCTCGGGTTCAGGGCATTGGAAGAAGTGGCGGAAGCCTCCGTCGAGGAGCTTCGTGGCATCGAAGGGGTCGACGACGAAGCTGGAGCGGTCGGCCTCAAGCAGAACGCGACCAACACCATGGAGCGAATGCGGGAGGAACGTTTCACGGAGCTGAAGACGCGACGCGAACCGCCGACCGAGCGTGAGTTGCTGCGTCTGGTGCGCGGCGTTGGTCTCCGGACGCTGCAATTCCTGGAGGAGGGCGGCTATCGCACGTTGCGAGACATCCTACGGGAGGACCCCGATCGCCTCGCGATCAAGACGGGGCTTCTCAATCGTAAGGCTCGCGCGGTACAGAAGGCCGCGAAGATCTTCATCGAGAGCGATCTGCCGGAACTGGAACGAGATCGACAGTCCGCTCGCGAGGAGGCAGCCCGTGAAGCTGCGGTCGTCGCAGCTCAGGCAGCAGAGAGTGCGCAAGAGGACGGCGAGCCACCGGCTGCCGATGCGGGAGCGTGAGCACGCTGCCCAAAGAATGGTTACGACGGGATCGAACTGAATGGATAGACGCGCGACGACAACCCCAGGCACGAGCCGCAAGCGGCGCGTGCGCGCAGAGCGACCGCTATCGACGCGGGCTGCGCGCCAGCGTCCGCCGGGCCAGCTCACGCGCGCTGAACGGCGAGCGCGAGCTGAGGCCCCGTCGCGTACGTGTGTCGGGTGTGGTCAGCAGGCGTGTCAGTCGGACTTGTTGCGCTGCATCCACGCGCCAGATGGAGGGTTGGTGGTCGATCTCAAATCCAGCGCCCTCGGGCGTGGGGCGTGGGTTCATCCTCGGCCCGAGTGCATCGCACGGGCGCTGACCCGAGGTTTCGCTCGGAGCTTCCGCGCCAACATCCAAACCGATGCCGAGCAGTTCTATGCTTTACTGACCGACGCTGCGACTCGGCGCGTCGGCGGATTGATTCAAGCGTCTCGGGCTCGCGGCGCGCTGCTCTTTGGGCGCGATGTAGTTCGTGAAAATCTGGCTCGGGTGCAGGTAGCGCTGCTCGCGGCGGACGTCAGCTCACTGCAGCGTGAGGCGTTCGTCACGGAACTGGGGCAGCGAGGCAAGTTGATGATTTGGGGCGACAAGCAACGGTTCGGGCAGTGGCTGGGCCGGGGTGATGTCGCGATTGTCGCGATTACGGAAAGTGGGTTGGCCAACGAGGTCGCCAAAGCCGTTGCGCTATTGCGCTTGGCTTCCGTTTCGGGCAGAGCAGGCAGCTCAGCCGAGGGCATGAGTTCGTCGGAGG
>JBNKZR010000477.1:0-5472 GCA_050301735.1 Polyangiaceae bacterium
CATCGCCGCGTGCGCTTCGCGAGTGCTGGTCGTCAGAGACGGGTTGATCGAGAGTGATACCAACAACGAACCCGTCGACGCGCGTCGTATGCTGGCCAAACTCGACGAGGTCCCGTCGTGAATGCGCTATGGGCTGCGCTCCGCTTGGCGATGATGTCGTTGCTGCGCCAACGTCTGCGGACTGCGCTTACCTCGCTCGGTATCTTGATCGGGATCGCCGCCGTGGTGATTGTCGTGTCGTTGGGCCAAGGCGCCCGCGAACGTGTCGGCTCGCAAATCCAGACCTTGGGTGAAAACGTCGTCTACGTTTTTGCTCGCCCGACCGCAAAGAGCGGCGCGCGCGCGGTGTTCGAAGGGCCCGGGGGGCTGACGGTCGCCGATGCCAAGGCACTGCGTCGAGAGGCGAGCACGCTGTCGGCGGTCACCGTCTACGCATCGGTACGTTTGCCGGTGCAGAGTGAATTCGAAAACGAACAGATCGACGTGGTGGGCGGGGACCAATTCTACACTCGAGTTCGGGGCTACAGCTTGGCGAGTGGACGCGACTTGAACGACGAGGACGTCGTCCAGAAGTCGAAGGTGGTCTTGATTGGCACGACGGTGAAAGAGAAACTCTTCGGTGACGTCGACCCGGTGGGGCGCCAACTGAGGATCGGTCGACACAGTTATCGCGTGGTGGGCACCCTGGCCAGCAAGGGGCAGTCGCCCTTTGGCACGGACCAAGACGACCGCATCGTCATGCCCATCGGGAGCTGGTTCTCGCGAGTCTCGCCCAGCGTCAACGAGCAAGTTCAAATCATCATGGGTCAGGCCAGGGATGCTGAAGTCGTGGGGCAAGCCGAACGGCAAGTGACGGAGATCATGCGTCAGCAGCATCAAATCGCCGAGGGCGACGAAGAAGACTTCATGATTCGAACCCAGAAGCAGTTCCAAGAAACGCAAGACAGCATCGCCAGCGTCATTTCGATCCTGCTCCTCTCGGTTGCCGCTATTGCGCTTTTCGTCGGGGGAGTGGGTGTGATGAACATCATGCTCGTCTCCGTCAACGAGCGAAAGCGAGAGATTGGGATCCGCATGGCGATCGGTGCGCGTCCCGCGGACATCCGCCTGCAATTCTTGGTGGAAGCCGTCGCTTTGACGTTGCTCGGTGGTGTGCTGGGGTTGTGTCTGGCCGGAGTCGTCGTGTTGGCGATGCAGGGGTGGTTCGAAGGGATCTTGGGCTTCGACTTGCTGAGCGTGTGGGTTGCTCTGGGCACGAGCTTGGTGCTCGGCGTCGTTTTCGGTTTCTTGCCGGCACATCGTGCCGCGCGCCTCGATCCCATCGAGGCCCTACGACACGAGTGAGGAGACGTGGTGAGCGAGCGTCGTGGTGTCGGACAAGGAGCTGCCGCAGCACCCTTGTATTTGTTCAACACGCTGCGCATGGCGTTCGGAGCCTTGGCACGCTGGCCGCTGCGCGCCGCCTTGACGGCCTTTGGGATCTTGATCGGCGTAGCGGCAGTGACGGTGACCGTCGCGTTGGGTGAGGGGACTCGTCGCAAGGTGTCGGCTCAAGTCGACAAGTTGGGCTCGAACGCTCTGGTCATTCAGGCCACGACGCGTGCCAGGAGTGGCGCTGTCTCTTCGGACGACCTGGCACTGCTGAGCGAATCCGACGCGGATGCGATTCGAGATCATGGCGAGGGAGTTGCCTACGTCGCGCCGATGCTCGTCTCGCGAGAGCAGTTGGTATTTGCGACGGGCAACGTGAACGGCGAGATCGTGGGCACTACGCTGGACTTCTTCCCCATCCGTGAGTGGAAGACGGCACGTGGCGGCGTTTGGGATCGGCAAGCTGAAAACACGGGGGCCCGCGTCTGCGTCATCGGTCAGACGCTGAGCGACGAGCTGTTTGGCGACGAGGATCCAGTCGGCCGAGTCGTCCGCATCGGCCGGCACCCCTTCCGCATCATCGGTCTGATGGAGCCCAAAGGGCAGGATACGTTCGGTCGCGACGAAGATGCACGAGTATTGATGCCCATCAAGGCTGCTCGCTCCAAGCTCAGGCCAGCTCAGTTCGGCCAAGTCGACAGCCTGCTCATCAGCAGTGACAGCGCGGAGAACTCGAACCGCGCCAAGCGCTCCGCCACCAGCATTCTGCGTCAGCGTCACGGTCTGGCGGAGGGGGTCGAGAACGACTTTCGCGTGCGCTCCCAAGCCGAGTTTCGCGCGGTACAGGGGCGCATCCTCGGCGTGTTGAACGTGTTGCTCGTTTCCATCGCCTTGGTCAGCTTGGTCGTCGGCGGCGTCGGCATCATGAACATCATGTTGGTGTCCGTGAGTGAACGCACGCGAGAGATCGGGATCCGCATGGCGATTGGCGCGCGGCAGCGGGATATCTTGATTCAGTTTTTGGTCGAAGCCTCGGTGCTCAGTCTCTGCGGGGGTGTATCGGGTGCCGTGATCGCAGCCATCACCATCGAACTGCTTGCTGGCGCTCTCGACATACCGATGACGATCTCGATCCCTGCGTTGAGTACGGCCTTGGCCGTCAGCATGGGGATCGGTGTGGTCTTCGGATTTCTACCTGCGCGTCGAGCCGCCGCGCTCGATCCCATCGAAGCGCTACGAAGTGAGTGAAGGTAGGTCTACGCGCCAGATTGCCGCCGCGGAGCTGCAGGACGTCCCGTTTGCGCGTCTGGCGGTATTGACGCATGGACCCTGCTGGCGTCTAATCGAGCCATGAACATCTCATTGGGGATCAAAGGGTTGCTGGCAGCAGCGTTGCTATCCGCCTGCATGGCGCCCCAAGGGCCGCGAGTGCGTGTTGCCACGGCCACGAAAGCGGAACTCGAGAGCGTTCAGTCGGAAGACGTCGTTTGGTACGAGTTCCAGCCTGGCGACGTGGTCCCCGTGCAGTTCGGCTTCCTGGGAACGATGGAGGGTGGCTCCGACGGGCCAGCGGTTTTTCGCGCAAAGCGCCAGTTCTATTTCGTCACCACGCACCAAGGGCTGAAGATCAGTTTTGACGGCAAGTCCTTCGCCGGGCCCAACTCCAGTCAGTCGGTGATTGCTGTGGTACCGCGCCGAGACGGCAAGGGGGGCGCGCTGGTTTGGGCCATCTACGTCGGCGAATCGGGGGACGCAGAAGGTGAACTCGACCGCATTCTCGCCGAATCGAGCCCCGCGCAAAAAGAGTGAGACCCAAGCCACGCGTGCTCTACGGCGAGTGATGGATGGGTGGCAAGCGGCGGGCGAGAGCTCTGTGGCAGTGAGCCGCGCGCTCGAGCGCGGCGTGGCGGCCTTCGAACCCCAGCTCGTCCGGTCCGTACTCGCCATCGTCGTCGATGCTCAACACCACTTCTGCCGGAGGCTAGGGTCCGGCGTCGCTGTCGGGCTCCTCGCGCGAGAGGCTCTCGTCGGCTTGTGCTGAGATGCCCGCGCCGTCGGTCTCCTCGAGCGGTAGCGCCCCGGGGCCTTCCGCGCGGCCAGTAGCGGACGGTATTGCGCTGATCGCGAGCGCGCGGCGGCGTCGAAAGCGTCGGGTGACGATGGGCCCGCGGAGCATCAAGGCCGCCCTAGACCGCGCGGGCCTAGGAGACGAGGCTGTTCGTCTGCCCGCATCGTCGGCATGCTGCCCTGGGGGAAGCCGCTCGGGCACCGCTCTCGGGCACGGTTGGAGCGGCCGGCATGACCGAGTCGAACCCGGGATCAGGTGAACGTATGTCCGACAAGGTGTCCCGAGCGCACCCCTTCTCAGCAGTTCGGTGAGACGCGCCGGCCGGTGCACGTCGTGGGGCGGAAGGCTTCAGCGCCGCCTCTCTGGTGCCGTTTGACTTGGGGGAGGTAAACTCCCGGTTCAGGAGCGAGGGTCGAATGACGGACGAGGGCGAACCCCAACACCAAAGCGATGATACCTACGAGATGCTGTGGGACTGCAAGCACTGCGGTTCCAAGAAGCTCTTGGGCTTGACCCATCGCCACTGTCCCAACTGCGGGGCTCCCCAAAACGCAGAAGAGCGCTACTTCCCAGCTGACGACGAGAAGGTGAGGGTGACCGACCACGTCTTCTTCGGCAAAGACATTCAGTGTCGGTATTGTCAGGCGTACAACGGCCGTCAGAGCAAGCACTGTCGGGAATGTGGCTCACCGCTGAGCGAGGGCTCGGAGGGCAAGGTGCGCGCGGAAGTCACGCATGAGGAGGGACAATTCCGTAGCGCGGCGAGCGACAGCGCCGAGCCAGCCGGCGTCAGCGCGACCAACGAAGGTCGTCCCTCGAAGAAGGGGTGGCTCGTCGGTGGGGTGGTGCTGGCGCTCGTGGCAGCGGTCCTAGTGGTCCTGCTATGGAAGAAAGACCAAGCTTTCGAAGTCGTCGGGCACCGTTGGGAGCGGGAGATTGCCATCGAACGGTTTGGTCCCGCGCGGCATTCCGATTGGTGTGACAGTCTGCCCAAGCAAGCCCGTACTCTCCGTACTTATCGGGCGGTCCGTAGTCATGAGAAGGTGCCCGATGGGCAAGACTGCAAAGTGACCAAGATCGACCAGGGCGATGGAACGATGCGGGAAGAAAAGAAGTGCACGCCGCGCTTCAAGCAGAAGCCCATCGAAGACGACAAGTGTGACTATGAGGTGAACGAGTGGGGCGTCGAGAAGAAGGCGACGTCTCAGGGGCAGGCCCTCGAACCCGCGCCATCGTGGCCGGCGCTTGATACCGGGCCGCAGTGCAGTCGGGTGGGTTGCAGGCGTCCGGGGGCTCGAACGGAGAAGTACACGGTCTTGCTGCGCACCAAGGACGGACAGTCGGCGGACTGCGACTTCGATCGCCAACGTTGGCAGACGTTTTCCCGCGGACAGCGCTACTCGGCGCAAGTCGGGGTGATTGGCGGCGCCGTCGACTGTAGTTCTCTAGCCCGCCGATGAAGGCTCCTTCACCGCGTCGCCGAATGCGATGGCCGACGGCGCTCGCGGGAGCGCATCGCTGCCGTGGCAGGAGATGTCAGGAGCTCTGGGCTGGCACGACCAGGACGGGCACCGTCGCTTGCTTCAACACCCCCTGGGTGACGCCGCCAGCAATCAGGTCGAAGAGCGCGGAGTGGCCGTGGGAACCGAGCACCAGGTAGTCAGCGCCGAGTCGTTCGGCCTGCGTCAGGAGCTTGTCGACGGTCGGGCCTTGGACCATCAGGGCGTGAGTCTCCACGCCATCGCTCGAGGCCCGCTGTCGCCAGGACTCGAGCTCCCGATGCTCACGGCGCAGCGAGTTGGCTACGGCGTCTCTCACCGTATCCGGACCAACGTCATAGCCTACGAAGTCGGGCTCTGGAGCCCCGACGTGAAGCAGGGTCAGCCGTGCACCCAAGCGCGAAGCCAAGGTCGTTGCCGCGACCACGACCTCTTCGGTGAGCGGCGATAGGTCCAAGCAGGCGACTACGTGCATTGCCGCAGGGTACCACGCCCAGCTCACCGGCTAGGCTGTGTTTGAACTCTTGCTCAGCG
>JBNKZR010000478.1:0-5466 GCA_050301735.1 Polyangiaceae bacterium
GTGTGCGAGTGAACGAAGCTGCCATCGTCGCCTCCGTGCAGTTGGCCAAGCGCTACGTGCCCGATCGTTTCTTGCCGGACAGCGCTCTCGATGTGTTGGACGAAACGGCTGCGGCTCGTCGCGTCGAAACCGACGGTGTGCCCCACGCCCTCGATGCTGCTCGCACCGAATTGGCGTCCTTGGGCGCCCAACGCCAGTCGCTATTGGAGGCCGACGACGAACGCAGCCGCGACAAACTCGCCGAGCTCGAGGCCCGCATTGCGGAGTTGGAGCCCAGCGTGGAAAAGCAAGCCAACGCCATCGCGTCGCGTCGTGGGGCTGTGGCTGCCGTGCGACAGCTCGGGCGGGAGCTGACCGAGGCCAAACGCGCGTGCGAAGCAGCGAAAGCCAGCGAAGACTTCGCTACCGTCGGTAAGCTCGAGCACTCCACGATCCCCGACCTGGAAAAGCGCCTTCAGGCTGCGGAACGCGAGGCTCGCCATTCGGGTATCGACCCCGAGCCGGCAGTGGTTGACGAAGCGCACGTCGCCGAGACGTTGGCGGAGTGGACGCACATCCCCGTTGCGAAGATGTTGGAAGCCGAGGCGGAGAAGTTGCTCAAGATGGAGGAACGCCTCTCGCGTCGAGTCGTGGGGCAAGACGATGCGGTGCGGGCGATCTCACGGGCGGTGCGGCGGGGACGTGTCGGACTGCGCGACCCCAAGCGCCCCATCGGCTCGTTTCTCTTCCTGGGCACCAGCGGTGTGGGAAAGACCGAACTGGCCAAGGCATTGGCAGAGTTCTTGTTCGACGACGAGCAAGCGCTGACTCGCTTGGACATGAGTGAGTTCATGGAGAGGCACATGGCGCAAAGACTCCTCGGAGCGCCCCCGGGCTATGCCGATAGCGACCAGGGGGGCTTCTTGACCGAGGCCGTGCGGCGTCGGCCCTATTCGGTGCTGCTCTTCGACGAGGTGGAGAAGGCGCATCAAGACGTATTCAACCTGCTGCTGCAGGTGCTCGACGATGGTCGTTTGACGGACGGGCGAGGCCGTCTGGCAGACTTCACCAACACCGTCGTCATCATGACGAGCAACATCGGCTCCGAGCGCATCATCGACGCCGAGCCGACGGTGTTCGAGTCGAAGGAAGGTCGTGAGGCGCTCAAAGACGTGCTGCTCGAGCGTCTCGGGGAGTTCTTCCGTCCCGAGTTTCTCAACCGCATCGGCGACATCGCCGTCTTCAGCCCGCTGTCGAAGAGCGACCTGCGCAAGATCGTCGACATTTTACTGGCGAACGTTCAGAAACTCCTGTCGCGTCGCGGCTTGACCTTGAATGTGGATGACGCGGCGAAGGACCACCTCGTCGAGCTGGGCTACGATCCGGCGCTAGGGGCCCGGCCGCTGCAGCGAGTGATCGTTCGCCACATCCAAGATCCGCTGGCGGAACATCTACTCGCGGGGCAGACCCCAGCGCAGGCGACGGTCGAGGTGAGAGTCGCTGGTGACGAGTTCACCTTCGACATCGTCGAGACTCAGTGACGTGAGACTCAGTGGTGATGGTGCCCTTCAGGGCCGTGAGCGTGACCGTGCTGAAGTTCTTCACCGCTGGCCGCGCGCACTTCACGCACCGTGACGGAGAAGTGCAGGGTCTTGCCGGCTAGCTCGTGGTTGGCGTCCAGCTCGACCGACGTGGGTTTCACTTTGCTGACGCGCACGACGGTCGTTCCGCCGCTGTCCGTGCTCAGCATCAACTCCATGCCTTTTTCTGGCGTGATGTCGCTCGGAAGTCGATCCTTCGGCACCTCGAAGACGAGACCCTCGTCCAGTTCGCCGTAGCCTTGCGCCGGGGCGACCGTGACGTCGAAGCTGTCGCCCGTTCCACGTCCGGCCAGCGCACTTTCCAAGCCCTCGACGATGTTGCCGTGCCCGTGCAGGTAGTGCAGGGGGCCGTGACCCTCGCTGCTGTCGAGCAGAGTGCCTTCGTCGTCTTTGAGGGTGTAGTCGATACCGACCACCATGTCGTTCGCGATCTTCATCGTGCCGAGGTATCGCACCCCGCCGGCCCACGCCAGAAACAATCGACGCTGGCACCCGCTTGTGCGCACCGCTCTGGTCCAAGCGGCGTCAGGTTCCGCCGCTCACGGAACCTGACGCAACTGTGCGAACTCACCCTGCCAGTAGCTCCGACAGGCGGGGCTGCGGCCCAACTCCTGCACGCAACGCACGAAATCTCTCGGAAACGGCCGGCGCAGGCACTCCAGCGTCAGCTCCCGCACTGCCAGCTCGGCCTCGGGAACTCGCTGTCGAACGCTCGCGCCAACCCCGTACCAGCTCATCGCCAAGCGTTCACATTGCTCTGGGCTAGGCGCTCGACGAGCACACGCCTCGACACCCAACAGGAGTACGAGGCTGGCCGCGTGACGAAGGCCCATCGCTGCGAGTGTCGGGCCTTCGGTGGCCTCCGGCAAGTGGCGCTTGCCGCGGGTATCGCTTCGGGTCAGCGAAATCGGCCGTTGGTGTCACGTCCGGTCCGCTGGTCATGTGGCGACGCGGGTTTTGGACCGAGATGGCCAGTGGAAGGCTTGAAACTCCTGTCCCTCCTCGGCGTAATGCTCGACACGGTGAGCGGCTGGAGCGGGTCAGCTCACTTCTCAACGGGAGATTTGAAAGATGCTTGGTCGGATGCGTTCGTCTTATTTGGTTGGTTCGTTGGCTGTCGTCGCGGTGGCGGCGTCTTGTGGTGGCGGCACCCCCGCCGCGGAGGACCCGTCGTCGGTCGCTGGTGAGTCTGAAGCCGGCGAAAAAGCCGCCCCTGCAGCCGAGGAGGAGGTGGCCTGGGCCGACATGGATCACGATCAGCGCCTCGAGTACATGGGCACGGTCGTGCTCCCCACGATGGAAAAGCTCTTCAAGGAATACGATGCCGAAGGCTTTTCTGACTTCGGGTGCAAGACCTGCCACGGCGAGGATGGGGAGGCCGTGAACTTCAAGTTGCCCAACGGCTTGTATGCGCTGCCGCCCGCCGATCCCGTCGCTGCCGCGAAGGAGTACGACGCTGAGGTCACCGCTTTCATGCAGGACAAGGTGAACCCCGAAATGGCGAAGCTGCTCGACACCGAAGTCGGAAGTGGCTTTTCTTGCATGACTTGTCACGAAGCGGAGTAACCAACTCGCCCGAGCGCAGTACTTCAAGGCACAACTCAACCAGCTTCAGGAGCAACGATGAGCAACACGACTAATTCATTCGCATTGGCTGCTGCCGCCCTCTTCGCGGCCGCTTGCGGCGGTTCTCAAACTCCGGCGGAGTCGCCTGCCGGTGATGCCGCCGCCTCCGGTGGCGCCCCCGCCGCCGAAACGGTCAAGTGTCTCGGTATCCACGACTGCAAGGGCCAGTCCGCCTGCGGTGTCGAGGGAGGTCACTCTTGTGCCGGTCTGAACGACTGCAAGGGCAAGGGCTGGATCAAGGTGAGCAAGGCCGAGTGCGACGAAAAGGGCGGTACGGTTCTGTGACGCAGCACGGGCCCTGAGAAAACAGGGCCCGTGAACTCACGCGGCTCTCCGAAGACCGACGTCGACGAGGGCGAGTTCCGACCAGGAACTCGCCCTTCTTCGTCCATCTGCTTCAGTCGTCGATGCGAATCGTCTGAATGCCATCGTAGCCCATGGCCGCGATGGCAACGCCGTCGCTGACGACCAGATCGTTGACCGAGCCCCAGACGTCCACGTCGCGCACCACTTCGGGTGCTTCGACGTCCGCGGTGTCGACCACGGCGAGCTTGCCGGAGAAGCCGGTGGCCACCACGGCGCGCTGGCCGCTGGCCGCCAGGCGCTGGAAGCTGCCGTAGTAGTTCTGGCCGGTTTCGAGCTCGATGCTGCCCACGGACAGTTCCCCGCTGCTCAACCCACTGACCACGTACAGAGGTGCGGTCGAATTCTCGAAGGTGTCGTAGCCGTAGTAACCCCAGAACAGCGCATCGCCGCCGGGTTCCGCGATGTCGACGGCAACCCCCACCCCGATGCTCACTCCGCCGTAGTACGTCGTCGGGGCGATGAAGAGTCGGTCATCGCCGCGCGCGGTGCGCCCCACCAACGTCCCTCGCTCGAAGGCATGACTGTCTTCGATACTAGCCTTGCCATCCTCGATCGCCACCAAATGGATGGTGTGACGCAGGAACACGCAGTCGCCCTCCGTGCTTTCGTAGTCGTAGTCGTAGTTGCCGTCTTCGGGTTCGAACGAGCCGCCGAGTTCTTCGTAGCACTTCTGAGGGGTCGCCGTTTCGCGCTCGAAAGCGTACTCCAGGGTCAGAGCGCGCTCGGCATCGGCGTCGTACGACAACAACGAGCCGGGGATGCTCACAGGCTCGAGCAACTCGGGCTCGTCACCACTGAGGTCGACACGATTGAGGTAGAAGCGTACGACTTCCGGATCGGTCGGCGACTGGACGAAGTAGCTGTTGACGGCGAAGTCACCCGCGAGCACCAGACCCGTGCTGCCGTTGGAGTCCGAAAGCGCCACGCTTTGCACTTCGGGTTGGTCTGGATCGCTCAAGTCGACGACCTCGATGCTCGAAGTGACGTTGACCGTGTCCGTGTCGTCCTCCCATTCGCTGGTGGCTTGGGAGAAGATGAGTGTCGCGCCGCGATGCAGCAGGTCGCTCCCCGTGTCGACCATGCCGTAGCCATAGCCGTAGCCGTAGCTCGGTCGGAAGTCGAGGCTGCCGACGCCGAGGACCTCGGCGCGGTCCGGGTTCGACGCATCGACGGTGATGATGCGGGTGGACTGCTCGTCTTTTTCGGTCTCCTTGTCCCAGCGGTATTCTTCGTAGACCACGTAGACGCGATCTTCTGCCGCCAGCATGTCGCGGATCCAGCTGCTCGAGTAGCAGCTCTCGGTCTGAATCTCAGGCAGCTCGATGATCCTGCCCGCATCCGGATTGTTGGCGTCGGCCAGCGACGAGATGGTCAACTCTGTTTGGTTGGACGTGTACCAGTTCTGTCCGATGCGGGCCACGACGTCGCCTTGCGCGGCGACCTGGTCGGCCTGCAATGCCAAAGACACGCGGTCCAAGGATTCGGGCTGATCGCGGTCGTCGATGTCGAAACTCTCGACGCGATCGTCGCTCATCGTCAGCAGGCGTTCGTCTTCGATGAAGCCTCGACGGGCCGAACCATATACCGGCGCCACTCCCCGAAGTTGCAGCGTGTCGTCTTTCCAGTCGATGAGTTGCACTCCGGAGACGTAGCGGCCAGCGCCGCAGAACTCCTCGATGCCCTGCTCATCCTGCTGTTCGTCATAGGACCAGCCAGAGAAGGGCACCAGCAGTAGCTCGTGCTCTTCCAAGATCGCAAAGGCTTTGTGAATGCGATCCTGGTCTTCCGGCAGGCTACTCCAGTCGCCACCGAAGTTGACTCGCTCGATCATGGTGGGGGCACTCAGATCGTTCACGTCGAAAAGCGAAACGGCGATGCCCCCGTCTTCATTGCC
>JBNKZR010000479.1:0-5463 GCA_050301735.1 Polyangiaceae bacterium
TGTACAACCGGTGGGAGCCGCCGTAGGGCGACTCCGCCGAATCCACTCGCGCCGGCTCACCCGGAAGCCCGAGAGATGCGAAAGCCGCGAGATGGCCCTGATGTTGTCCGTCCCCCGAATGGCTGAAGCCGTAGAACCGATCGCGAGGTGTCACCGGCGTCTTGTTGAGCCAAGCTTGTCCAGGGTCGTAGGGACCCGCGAGCATGACCACCCGATGGACTTCCCGGTACATGCCGATCACCCCGGAAGTACTCGCGCCGTGTGAATGCCCGGTGATGATGATCTCGGACCAGCGAGGAGAATTCCCATCGAGGAAGTACTCCCAGTCGCCAGCAGGCATCTCCTGCTGCAGGTGCTCCAAGCCGCGCACGATGCGTTCCTCGATGCTGTCAGACCGGCTGATATTGATGAACGGGTGATGATCTTCGCCCTCGAACGCTTCGAGGCGACACCCCTCGATGTCGTCCCCACAGTTGTCGACACCATAGTTGCTGGAGAAGCATGGCGCGAACCAGTGGAACCCCCAGCCAGCGACCATGGTACCCAGGGGCAGGTTTCCGCAATCGTTGAACGCTCCCGCGCCGTGGAGGTAGATGACGAGTTTTCCGGCGGGCTCCGCGCGCGTATCCAGATAGGCGTACTGGTTCCCAGTGGCGGCGCTCGCCCCCGGGTCCGCCGCAGTGGGACGGAACTGCAACTCGTAGAGTCGCTGCTCGGCGCGATCGACGTTCGGTCCAGCGCCCTCGCCACCGTCACCAAGAGAGCCGCCCGCTCCGCCAGCGCCTGCACTACCACCCTCGACGTCTGTGGCTCCGCCGCTTCCGGCTGCTCCGCCGAGCCCGTCACCCGCCTCGGCACCCGCGCTACCACCCATGGCCATGGGGTCACCATTCGGGCTCGCTCCACCCGCTCCACCGCCCCCCGGCATCTCGCCGGATTCGGCGCCGCTCGGGGCGCTACCGGCGCTGCCGCCGCCGCCCGGGGTGCCAGTGCCACCGCCGGGCATCATCGTGGTCGGCACCGTCGGACCCGTGGTGCCTTGTGGCGGCGTACCGAGCGATGGGGACTCCGCCGTGGCTGCGGGCCCGCTGCCCATCGGGGCTTGACTCCCTGGCGGCGACAGACTTCCCGACCCGCTCCCTGGGGGAGAGGTGGCGCTGAGGGCTGGCATCGCACCACCACCCCCAGTAGCCTCGTCGTCGCGCGGCTCGCTCTCGGAGCTACAGCCGAGCACCAGCGCGACGGGCAAGATCGAAGCGCAACACCATGCACCACGTCGCGCCCAGAGGCACCTGCGGTCGAAAGTCGAACGCGCAAGGTTCATGCCAGAATTTCCGCAACGAGCTCGTTCGGTATACCACGCATGTCTTCGCCGAAGCTCTCGACCCCCAGCTCGAAGTAGCTGTTGAGCACCGTGTAGTGCACGTCCCGCACCTGACGGATGTCTTCGATGGCCTCCGGAAAGCTGACCAACTCGTTCTGTCGAAACGTGCCGCCACCACTCCCAAACAGCAGGAATGGCAGGTCGAACGCGGCGTGGTCACCGTGGTGCATGCCGCTAGCGAACATGACTAGGCTGTTATCCAGCAGCGTACCTTCTTCTTCCTGAACGGCGTCCATCTTCTGGAGCAAGTCCGCCACGACGTTGGCATTCCAGTTCGTGATCGACGCGAAGTCAGCGCTGATGCCGCTGTGATGCTGCGACTCGTGGTAGGCCGTCGAGGTCCCGCCCACTTCGTTGCCACCGTTCTGGAAGTCCTTTCGCGGAACCCAGTTGTAGACCAAGTCGGAACGACTGTTGTCGAGCATGTACGTGATGATGCGGGTCACGTCGCACTCCAAGGCCATCACGATGAGGTCGTTCATCGCTCTCGCGCGCTCATCCGCCTGCAGGTTTCTACCAGGCTGTTCGATGGCTTCGCAGCTAGCCTCGACCTCGATGATCGTGTTCGCTCTTTCTTCCAACTCGCGAACACCAGTCAAGAACTGATCGAGTCGTTCGTTGTCGCTTTGCCCCAGCCGCGGCTGGAGCTCGGTCACGCTTTCACTCAGTGTATCGAGGGCGCTGAGGTCCAACGCGCGACGCCTTTCAGCGGCCTCGATCACGGCTGGGTCCGCACTGTCTTGCCCGGCGCCGGCACCAACCAACTTGTCAAACACGTCGGCGGGCTCGAGGTCCTTGCCGAGCGGCGTGCCGTTCTCGCTCCAGGACATGTTGCGCGACATCGCACTGTGGCGCTGGTCCAGGTCACCAGGACCATCCAGGATTCCGACCTGCATGCTGAGCAGCGGTGTTTGCTGCTCAACGCTCCGGGCGATCAACTGATCGACGGTTTCGCCATTTTGTGAGCTACTTGCGGCGTCTTGTCCGCGACTCTGCCGGAAGAAGTCCCCATCGATGCAGTTCAGTAGCGCCGACGGATTGCGCGAGTGCGACGGTGAAATGTACGCGCCCGAGGGCATTCGACAGACACCACAGAAGTCGTTGCGTTCTCGAAAGGTGGTCCACGCGGGGTCCATCGTCAGCAAGTCGCGGCGCCAGGTGAAGTTGCCCAGTTGGCGCAACATCAGCATCTTCTCCTTGAACGGCTCGAACGGCGCCAACAGAGGTGAGAGCTGCCAAGCGTCCCCTGCCCCGCTGCCCGTGGTCTCCCACCACAAGACGGACGCTCCGTTGGGCAAGTAGATAGGAATGAGGCGCTTCAAGGGAGCAGTCTGCGCACGCGCAGGCGGAGTCAGCGACGGCAACCAAGGCAGCGCAAGCGCCACGCCCGCACCGCGCAAGACCGCGCGGCGGGATAGCTTGGAACGGGCCGAACGGTTCGCTCTTCGAGAATTATCAGACATCATGGCTCCTCCGCGCGGCGCATGCGGAAAGTGTCGTTCAAGACAGTTTGCTTGATCAGGCTGCGCAGCGTCAGCTCCCCGGCTTGCCATGCCTCGAGGATTTGCCCGAAGTAACCTTCGTCGGCAACTGAACGCCCCAGCGCGTATGTGTTGAACTTGCGAGCGACACAGGGAACGAACTTGGGGTCCGCACTGATAGCGTCGCTCAGGGATTCGAGACTGTCGACCATGTTACCGTCGGGCAGAGTACCCACCGTGTCGATCTCGAGTCCGCCTTCGTAGGCGTCGCGGAAACGACCGATGCCGTCGAAGTTCTCCAACGCGAGACCGATGGGATCGATCAAGCTGTGGCACCCGGAGCATGCGGCGGAGGACCGATGCTGCTCCATCAACGCTCGCACGGTCGTCGGCTCCTCACCTTCCGCCGGCTCTGGCAAGGGTTCGACGACCAAGCCAGCGGGCACCTGCAGCGGTTGGCACAAAAGTGCATCCAGAACCCACTTGCCGCGAATGATGGGCGAACTGCGACTTTCTCTGGAAGTATGAGTCAGGAAGCCCGCCAACCCCATGAACCCACGGCGCGCGTCGTCCGTGATCTCGACACGCTGTAAACCGTCTTGGGCGGGTGCGTCCACGCCATAGAGCTCCGCCAGATTGGCGTCTACGAAATTGAAGTCGGCGGTGAGCAACTCCGAATAGGGCCGATCCCCGCGCAGAAACTCGTCGAAGTAGAGCTCCATCTCGCGCTGCATCGATTCGGCGAGCTCGGGGCTCCAACTGGGATAGATCGTCGGACTGGCGGAGTGCTCCGCTACACGATCTGAACCAAGCCATTGCGCGTAGAAGTCGGTGATCAGCGCGTCGGCCTTTGCGTCCCCCAACATGCGGTCGACCTCGGCCTCGAGGGTCGCCGGTTCGAGCAATGCTCCACTCTCCGCCAGTGCAAAGAGCGTGTCGTCCGGCATGCTGCTCCACAGGGCGTACGACAATCGACTGGCCAACTCGTAGCCGCTGAGCGGGTGCGGCGTGGCGTCGGCGGGGTTCGGATCGAACTCCATGCGGTACAGGAACTGAGGCGACGCCAACATCACCTGCACGACGTGCTGCATGGCGCCCATCGCGTCCTCACCGAGGTCGAGCGCGTCCTGGTACTCCGCGACCAGACGCGTTTTCTCCGCGTCCGTCAAGGGCCGGCGAAACGCGCGCAAGCCGAACGTCTCGACCATCGTGGTCGCGCAGCTCATGTCGGCCGCATCGGGTGTGCATGTGAAGATGCGGTCTCGCACGCCCTGATCGGCGAATGCCTCCACGGCAAGGTCCGATGCTGCGCGGAAGTAGTCGTCGACTTGCCGCGGACTCATCGACAGCGAGATGGCAATGTTGTCGAAGCCCTCCGCTTCCTCGTGAACGAAACCTTCGCTGAAGCGAAGCTCGGTGCCCAGCAGGTCGCGTATCGTGTTGTCGTACTGGACGTTGCTCAGGCGGTGGATGGCTTTGGTGCCAACGTCGATCCCGACTGGACCCGGATCGACGGGCTCCACCATGTCTGCAGGTTCATCACCGGCACTGGGCCCTGTCGTGGGGGTTCCGCCCGTCGGAACCGCACCCGCGGAACCACCTGGCGCCGTCGTGCCAGCGCCGGGCACCCCCGCAGAGGGGGCTACTCCAGGAGCTCCGACCCCCGCCGAGGGCGCAGCTCCGCCCCCTGGGGTTGCCCCGGAACCGGCCCCAGCCGGCGGCACAGCGGAGCCAACGGAGTCAGGGGTCCCACTGCAGGCGACCATAAACGCGGCAGCCAGACCCAAGGCACACCGAAACCGACCAAACCGCATCAGTGGCGGTCCTCTACGAATGTTGGAAGCAATCATCGGATGACTCGAATTGTACCTTTGGTGGACCAACAACGCAGAATAGTTACGCCTGGAAAGCGGTCGGCGGTGGTTTTTTTGTCGCGTGTTCGCGCACCAGCCACTGAATGCACGCTCGATGACCGGACGAATGCGGCGTTGGCACTGCGAAACTGTCGGCCGGAAACGCTTGCAGCGAAGAGGCCGCTCCCAAAAGGGACGCTCCTGTTCACGGAGTCAGAAAGATTGCATCGAACACGTGCCTCGCTCGTGGTCGGAGAGTCGTTGCGTGCTCAGCGCGCGTCAACACACTCAGCAGTCGAGTTTCGAGACTTCGCGAGCCCTCCCCGAACGCCAAAGGGCACGGCGTTCGCAGCCAAGCATCGGACTTGCTGCCCCTGTCGAAAGTCGCGTGCGACCGACGCGGTCCAGCGAGGGCGGTTCAGTCTGGCCGGGCGCCCCCCGGCGAAAGGCTGAAAGGTTCGCGGGCCACTGCTGAGCCAGAGCTGATCGAGGGGAAGCCGAAGATCGCGCAGGGCTGCGACTGAGACGCGACGGCGGATTCCGCATCGACGACGACCCTTGACGCTATGGCCCACTGCGACGTCGCGCTAGGATGTCTCAGCCATGCTCATTCCGCGTACGCCCATCACCGCAACACTCATCGCCCTGATCGGCACGGCGACCGCCTGCGACAATGGCGAGTCCTCCAGCGCGGGCGACGACCTGAGCGCCGCGCCACCCGGCGGCACCTCGTCCGCGAACGCCA
>JBNKZR010000480.1:0-5463 GCA_050301735.1 Polyangiaceae bacterium
TGCGGCCAGCGAAGCGCTGAAAACAGCAGCATCGCTGATCGATCGTGCCGGTCGCAAGCATCAGATTCATCCAAAGCAGGCATCACGTCGCGTATCGCGTCTGAATGCCCATGTGAAGGCGATGGCCTGATCGTTTAACCGATCCGAATTGAAAAGCCCGCCTGGTTCTCCCGGCGGGCTTTTTTTATGCCTGTCGGATGGCTAACGTGGGGCGTTGTATTAATCATTAAAAAGAGCGCTGCGGGGGTTAAGCGACAGGAGGTCAGAAATGACGAAGCCGATTATGAATTTAGATAGTGTCAAGCTGATGCCGAGGCCTGCGGCAATGGCACCGTGTCGGCGTGCAGCTCGCCCCAGGTGGCTCTCGGGGAGCTCTCCGCAGCGGCCGGCGATGCGCAGGAAGCCGCCCTGGTGCAGGCGGTCAACGCCGCCAACCCCGACTTCAGCGGAACGCCCATGTTCGCGGCGCTGTCGGGCGCCACCGAATGGGCCGTTGCGCGCCAGGCGCAGAACCCCGATGAGCAGGTGGTCGTGCTGTTCGTCACCGACGGCGTGCCGCAATATCAGGACTGCACGGAGAACATCGGCGAGATCGCCGCGGTGGCCGCGGACGCAAACGACCAAGGCGTGCTCGTCTACGCCATCGGTCTGGAGGGCTCGCGCGAGGACCAGATGAACGAGATCGCTCGCGCAGGTGGCACGGGCGACGGCATCTTCATCGGCTCTCAAGACGCAGGTCGGGAGCTGCTCGACGCGCTCACCCAAATCCGCGGCGAGGTCGCCTCCTGCGACATCCAGATGCCGCAGCCGAGCGGTGACGTCGCGATCGATATTGACAAGGTCAACGTCACCCTCACGCTCAGCGGCGAGGACGCTACACTCGGTCGAGTGGACGCCGAGGGTGAATGTGAAGACCTCGCCGGCTGGTATTACAACGACAACGCAGATCCGACCCGCATTCTGCTGTGCCCGACTTCGTGCGACGCGGTCATGACCGACCCCAGCTCACGCATCGACATCGTGTTGGGTTGTGAAGTGGCGCAAACCTTCCCGCAGTTGGCTCGCTGAGTCGGGCACGCGACCGCGGAGCTTCGAACTTCAGTTCGGGGGGGCGTGTCGTCTGGCGCCCTGCGCCGGTTCACGCAGGAAAGAGATGCTCCGTGGCTTCCACGAAGCCCTCTCCGGCGTTGCCGCGCGTGATGTAGCGGGGCGGCAGAGAGAACGGGCCGCGCAGATTCGCGACGCCGATCGTCGTCTCGAAGGCGGCGAAGCAGGCGGCGTCGTTGCCGCTGTCGCCGATGAACGCCCAGCGAGAGCGGGCCAGACCGGGCTCGACTCGGAAGATCCGGCTCAGGAATCGTAGGCTGCCGCTGGCCTTGTCATCGACGTCCAAGCTGATGTGCAAATGCACGCTGGAATGCACGGTTCTGAGGCCGAGCTCCCGCGCTGCGGTGCTGACCCGTTGGAGCTCAGCGGGTTCGAGGTTCTGGTTCTCACCGATGTCGAAGGTGAAATCGGCGAGCCTACCGAAGGAGTCGTCCGTTGGGACCAGCGACGGGAAGCGGGCCATCAGCTGATCGGCGAGTTGGTGCAGGCGTGTTCGTCGTTCCTTGCGCTGCTGGGGTGTACAGCGGTCGCTCACCACGATTCGGCCCCGTTCTCGGTGCAGGGTGATGGAACCATTCTCGGTGATCATGCCGTCCACGGGCCATTGCCTGATGAGCACCTGTCCCCAGCTCGCTGGGCGGCCCGTGACGCCGACCAGACGCACCTCTCGCTCTGCGAGGCGGCACAGCGCTGCGTAGGTCGGCAGCGCCAACCGGCCGTGGTCGAGCACCGTATCGTCGAGGTCGAACAGGAGTCCTTCGATTCGCTCGAACGAAGCCTGCGGGATTTCCGATATCCGCTGCATGGCGTGGGCTTGTACTCTAGGACGGTCCGGGTTGGAAATCCGACTCCGGCTGAGCCAGGGCCGATTCGGCTCCCGCTCGGCCAGGGCTGTGACTATGCTCGGCGCCATGTGGAGTTCGGCGCAAAAGGTTCTGGCAATCGTCGCCATCGCTTGGTTTCAGCTAGGCGTCGTGTCGCTGGGGTGGGCGCAGACCGAAAACCCCAGCAAAGAGAGCAACGAAGAGCAGCTGCGCCGCTCCCAGGATCTCTCGCGAACCATCATGAGTCCGTTCTGCCCCGGCAGAACGTTGGATTCCTGCCCCAGCCCCTACGCCGCCGAATGGCGGGAAGACATCCGCGACATGGTCGCCGAAGGGATGAGCAGCGAGGAGATCCGCGCCGCACTGAAGAAGAGAACCGACAAGGATCTGACCGGCGCGCCGAGCACGGCCCTAGATTCAGTCTTGCCGGTATTGGTGACGGTGGTCGCGCTGCTGCTCTTGATCTTGTTACTACGGGTCTTAATCAAGCCCAGCAAGGCGACGGGAAACGAGCCCGCAAGACGTGAAACGAAAGAGAAACCTCCAGCCGATCGAAAAGCGCTCGACAAGCGCCTAGACGAAGAGCTGGAAGAACTCGACGACACCTGACTCCGCCAGCGAGTGCTGCGGAGCCACAGCGAGGAGAAAGAAATGCCGGAACAACCTCAAGCGCTTCGTGAAGACATTCGCAACCTCGGGGCGCTGCTTGGGGAAGTGCTCAAGACGCATGCGGGCAACGCCATCTTCGACCGAGTCGAGGACGTCCGCTCCTTGGCCAAGCGCGCCCGTTCAGGCGACGCCATCGCGGCGGAGCGACTATCGAGCACTCTCGCCAGTCTCCCGGTCGGCGAAGCGCTGCCCGTGGCGCGGGCTTTTTCTCTGTTTCTGACGCTGGTGAACATCGCAGAATCGCACCATCGGCAGCGAGAAGTGCTCGCCGCGTCGCGAGGCGAAGAGACGGGCACCGGATGGCAGAGCGGTCTCGTCCACAGCTGCGACCAGTCGTTCGGCGCTCTGTTGGAAAAGGGCGTCACCAAGGACCAGCTCCACGACGCGGTGACTCGCCTCGAGGTCGAGCTGGTGTTGACGGCGCACCCGACCCAGGTCGTGCGCCGCACGATGCTGCAGAAGTACAACGCGCTGACCGAGCTCTTGGCGCGTCGCGACTCCGCTGAGCGCCACTGGGCATTTTCCGATCTCGATCTGGAGGAGGCACTGACTCGAGAAATCACTTCGATCTGGGATTCGGACGAAGTGAACCGCGAAAAGCCGACACCGCTCGACGAAGCTCGTGGCGGTCTCGTGATGTTGGAGCAGGTAGCTTGGTTCGCGCTTCCCGTGTGGCTGCGTGAGCTCGACCGCACGCTGCGAAAGCACACGGGGCGCGGCCTACCGATGGATGCGGCTCCCATTCGCTTTGGTTCCTGGATGGGCGGCGATCGCGACGGCAACCCCAACGTGACCCCTCAGATCACGATGCAAGCAACGTGGCTCGGACGTTGGATGGCGGCCTCTCTGTTCGCCAAAGAGATCGATGCTCTACGATCCGAGCTGTCGTCACGGTCGTGCAACGCCGAGCTGCGGGCTCGCGTGGGCGACGTGGCTGAACCCTATCGTGAGTTGTTGCGCGAGGCGCGTGACCGCTTGGTCAATACCAAGGCGCGGATGGAGGCGCTGCTCGAGGGGCGGAGCCCGAGCGATGAGGAGTGCTACGTGCGCGTGGACGAATTGCGCGACGTGTTGCTTCTTTGCCACCGCTCGCTGTGCGCCGTGGGGCAGCAATCGGTCGCGCACGGTCGGCTCTTGGACACCATTCGGCGGCTTTCGTGCTTCGGCTTGACGATGGCTCGGCTCGACATTCGCCAGGAGAGCAGTCGGCATACCGACGCGCTGTCCGCCATCACCCGGCACCTGGATCTGGGCGACTACGCGGAGTGGGCAGAAGAGAAGCGGCAGGAGTTCTTGATTGCCGAGCTAGCCAACAAGCGACCGCTGATCCCTCACGATTTGCCGATGACGCCCGAGGTGCAAGACGTGATCGACACGATGCGGGTGGCCAAGGAGATCGGTCCCGAGCCCCTGGGCGCCTACGTGATCTCGATGGCGCGTCAGCCTTCCGACGTGTTGGCGGTAGAGCTGCTGCAGAAGGCCGTTGGTAATCAGACGCCTCAACGCGTGGCTCCTCTGTTCGAGACCATCGACGACCTGCGAGCAGCAGGCGACGTCATGCGCCGCCTCTTTCGGATCCCTTGGTACCTGCAGCACATTCAGGGCAAACAAGAGATCATGGTTGGCTACTCGGACTCCGCCAAAGACGGTGGGCGCTTGGCGGCCAACTGGGAGCTGTACAAGGCTCAAGAGGACGTCGTCGCGGCGTGCCAGGAGTTCAGCGTGCACCCGACCCTCTTCCACGGTCGCGGGGGTACAGTGGCTCGGGGAGGTGGTCCCACCCACTTGGCCATCCAATCGCAGCCGGCCGGCTCGATCATCGGCACGCTGCGCGTGACCGAGCAAGGCGAAATGATCCAGGCCAAGTTCGGCACGCCGCGTGTCGCCATGACGACGTTGGAGACGTACGTCTCTGCGACGATCGATGCGACTCTGGATCCGCCGCGTAAACCCGAAGCGTCTTGGCGTGAGCTTGCCGAGACGTTAGCGATCACTTCATGCGAGAGCTATCGCGCGGTGGTGCGCAAAGAGCCGCGTTTCGTCGAATACTTCCGCAAGGCGACACCTGAGGTCGAGCTGGGTTCGTTGAACATAGGCAGCCGACCGGCGCGACGCCGCGCCGGGGGCGGCATCGAGACTCTGCGCGCCATCCCCTGGATCTTCGCTTGGACGCAGAATCGCTTGTGTCTGCCCTCGTGGTTGGGCACGGGGGCAGCTGTTGCCCACGCCATCGAGCAGGGGCACGAGCAAGAGTTGCGGTCGATGTACGCGAACTGGCCGTTCTTCCGCTCCACCATCGACCTCATCGAGATGGTCTTGGGCAAGGCGGATCCCGCTCCTTCCCAGGGCTACGACAAGAGCCTGGTGCCGGCAGAGTTGCACAGTCTGGGCGGCGAGTTGCGCGACCGACTGCGCAAGACGGAGGCTGCCGTACTCAGGGCAAGCGGCCACGAGCACCTACTCGAGAACAACCCCGAGATCCGCGTGGGGCTCGAATTGCGCAACCGCTACATGGATCCGATCAACGTGCTGCAGGTGGAGCTCTTGCGACGCATACGTGCGGAGCCGGGCGATGGCCCTCCGGACGCCATGCTGTGGGAGGCGTTCGTCGTGACCGTCAACGGCATCGCCGCGGGCATGCGCAATACGGGCTGACACCGGGCACAAGCGGATCGACACCACCGCGCAGGGGAGCTAGGGTCGGCCCTGCGCGGTGATGGTCGAGCCCTGGTTTGTCGTACTCGTCGTTTTGGCGGGGATCATCGCCGGCGTCGTCAGGGCGGTGAGGCAGGAGACGGCGACGACGACCGGCAGGAGGAAGCCGCGGCTCGCCCCCGTCGACGCCCCGAGGCCGGCGATGATG
>JBNKZR010000481.1:0-5429 GCA_050301735.1 Polyangiaceae bacterium
GGCATCGAGGTGCCCGGCAGGTCGAAGGTCATCACGTGGCGGGTCATCCGCCGGCGGACCACCCCGGTGACCCGGCGGACCACGGGCTCGAGCGCCTTCGCGACCGCCGCCTCGGCGAGGTCCTCGAGCCACGAGTCGTCGGCGTCGTCGCCGTAGTGACAGACGAATTCTACGCACTCGCCCCCGCTGCAGTCGGCGTCCGAGTCACAAGACGGCGCGGATTCACAGGTTCCGTCCATGCAAGCCAGACCTTCGGAACACTCGCTATTGTCCTGGCAGGAGTCGCCCCAGCCTCCGCCCCCGCTGCTGAGATCACCACCGCCGCTATCGGGGCAAGCCGGGGTGCCACGCATGTCCTCGGGGCATTCCGCGAGGTCGACGCAACGGGCTGGGGGTTTCTGATTGGGGTAGGCGGGGGGCTCCATGCCGCTGCTGGCCACGAGCGCGATTTCGTTGGGGGCCGCTTCGGAACCGTAGCTGTCGACGGGCTGGCCTTGGGCATCGGAGGCGACCACGTACCAAGCCAGCGTTCCTTGGATACCCGTGGCACCACACGGCACGGTCGCCTGCCAGTACTCGCCGCCCTTGCCCATGTTCTTCTGGGTCCACTTTTGGGCACCGAACTCACGGAAGTAGAGCACCATGCGTGCTGCGGGGTCGGACGTCTTGCAAGCGACCGGGACGGGACGTCGGGTTTCGACTTCGGCGACATCGGGCGTGCACTCCATTCCGCCGCCAGTCGCTACGTCTACACCCGAGCCGGTATCGAGGCTGACGTCGCTGTCCCCGCTGTCGTCGGTGGCTACGGCACCACCCGATTCGTCGAACAACTCCTTGAGCTCCGGGGTCGACAGGTCTTGGTCGAGTTCGATGCTCGGGTCGATGGACAGCGCTTCCATGAAGGCCGCCGCTGCGCCATCCAGGTCCTGTTTGCCGGCGCCGCGCACGATGCCGATGTACATCCACGCCCGCGCCTTAACCTTGTTGGAGCAGCGATCGCCACAGGCCTTGAGTGTTCCGAGCAGGACTCCTTCGGCCTTGTCGAAATTCGTCGACAAGTAGTGCACGTTGATGGCCTCGTCGATCTTTCCATTGGCGGACTTGTCGAGAGGAGCGGCAACGGCGGGGCTGCTAACCAGCGCCAAGATAAGGATACAGATGGGCCCGAAGAGAGTCTTGAGATTCACTTTGCTGGTTTCCGAGAAAGGTTCAGCGCAGCGACAACGCCGCGCGAACTGCCTGTCAAAGGCCCTGCACTGGAACGCTAGGGCGCAACGTTTTCACATCCCTGCCTTTGCCCTTCGGTGCGCACGAACTGCACACGCCGGTTGAGGGCCCGGTTGGCTGCCGTGTCGTTGGGCACGATGGGGCGTTCTAAGCCGTAGCCCTTGGACGTGATGCGGTCCGGCGTGACGCCGTGGGAAACGAGATACATCCTGACCGACTGGGCCCGGCGCTCGCTCAAGTTCTGGTTGTACTTGGCAGAGCCGACGTTGTCGGTGTGGCCCTGGATTTCGAGCTTCACTTCGGGGTTCTTGTTCAGGATGTCGACGACGGCGTCCAGTACCGGGTAGCTGTCTTTGCGAATGACGTCCTTGTCGAACTCGAAGTGGATCTGCTGGGTGATCCGCACTTCGCAGTCGGTGATGATCGCCAACGCGGGCTTCGCGGGACATCCGATGGGATCCTTCGTCTTCGAGCCGATCTCGTTCGGACACTGATCCAACAGATCGGGCACTTCGTCTTGATCGTTGTCGAGGTCGGGGCAGCCATCTTCGTCCTGGAAGCCGTCTGGGTCTTCCGGCTCGTTCGGACACTGGTCGTCTGCATCGAGCACACGGTCCAGGTCGTTGTCGACTTCAGGACAGCCGTCGGCGTCGAGGTATTGGTCGATGTCTTCCGGCTCGAGGACGCAACTGTCTTGGTCGTCGATGAGCCCGTCGCCGTCAGTGTCAGGCTTGTCGGGGCAGCCGTCTTCGTCTTCGAAGCCGTTGAAGTTCTCGGGGTCGTCAGGACACCCGTCGTCCGGGTCCAGATAGCCGTCCCCGTCCCGGTCGCCGACTTCGACGATCTGGCGGTCCGTGCAGTGCTGGGGAGGGGACAGCTCGAGAGCCGCGTGCGCGTTGGGTTCGGCAACCCATACGTGGTGCTTGGCCTTGGAAATGAATCCTTGGTGCAGCTCCACTTCGGCGAACTCGATGTGGCTCCTGGCGAGAGCGAGCTCACGCGGCGCACAACGGATGGCGCCATTGCGCTCCGCCTGTTCAGCGATTTCGCGCAGGCCCGCTAGCTTGCCGCGGAGTGGGGCAGCGCTGCCGCAAGACAGCAACATCAGCCCGACGAGCACGAGGGCAGTGATGCTCCAGCGCTGCCGCGCGAGGCGCTTCCGCCTGCAGAGGTGCAGTTGCGGTGTGTACATCAACGACCCGCTCCTCGATGTGCGTCCCGACTCAGAGCGATCGCCTTGTCCGCATGCTCCTCACTCAAGGTCGCGAAGTCGGCAGCATCCCCGTAGTCGGCTTCGGCGGCTTCGGAATCCGCCTTCTTCAGGTATTCCACCGCGAGGGTGTATTCGTACGTGGCGTACTTGTCTGCGCCCAGCGCGCGAGCTTCTTCGAGCTTCGTTTGAGCGTTCGACGACTGAAACGCGTACACGGCATTGCCGCAGCCCGTCAGCCCTGTTGCACCAACAGCCAGCATGCCACCGACGAGTAGCGGTCGGATCGCCCTCTTGCGCCCCAGTCCGCGGAACCGCCTGTTGCTTGTCTCGTTTGCGTTGCTCGACGCCGCTCTGGTCACAGTGTCTCTCTCGCTCCCTGAGCTGTCTCTCGCTCCCTGAGGCTTCCGGCGCTCGCTGCTCCCGGCGGATTGAGGCTACCAACGGGAAGAAGGCCGAGTCAACGGAGGTGGGGTGCGCAAACGCTCAGAATCGCCCGCGGTTTACGAGATACCCGACGCTTTCCGGACGCTCCGGCCACAGCGCAATGTTCGTCGCAACGCGCACTTGCAGCGCCCTACTCGCGCGTTGGGTCAACGCTCCCGAGCCGCCTCCCAGCCAGCAGGAGGCATGCGCTCGACGGCGAAGTTCGACCCGACAAAAGCCGAGAGGGCCTCCAGTAACTGGGGCCCTCAGGGCGATGACATGTCGGTCTGATACCGTATCGCTCGGCGGATTGGACGCGGGCCGGAGTCTCAGCCGCGAGAAGCTGCAGGGCTCGCTTGGTGCTGCGGTCGTTGGGCTCAGAGCCGGCGATAGACGCCGACGACCGTGCCCAGGAGCATCGTGGGACGGAAGTCCGTGGCGCGAACCAAGATGGGAGCCATGGCGGAGTTTGCAGGTTGAAACCGCACGTAGTCCCGTTCGGGGTAGTAGTACTTGACCGTCGCCTCTTCGCCAATCAGCGCTACCACGATCTGCCCTCGCTCGGCAGTCGATTGCTTGCGTACGAAGATGTAGTCACCATTGAGGATGCCGGCTTCAATCATGGAGTCGCCCTGGACCCGCAGTCCAAAGACCTCGCGGCCGCCGCGGACCAACATCCGGTCCACACGCACGGTGTCGACCACGTTTTCTTCGGCGAGCAGTGGCAGACCAGCGGCGACACGGCCGAGCACCTGAACATCCACGACGTCTTCGTTGTCGTCGTTGGCGGGACTTGCGCTCTTTGCCTTGTCAGCGTCGTTGTTGTTAACCAGTCGCAGGGCGCGACTCTTCATGTCCTCGCGGCGCAGATAGCCCTTCCGCTCCAGCGCCCGGAGATGGTCGTTGACCCCGTTCGTCGACCGGATCCCCATGTACTCGCCGATTTCACGAAGGGTGGGCGGATAGCCACGCTCCTCAATCGACTGGCGGATGTAATCGAGCGTTTGCGCTTGGCGCTTCGTCAGACCCTGCATTGTGGCCGCAGCTTACTGAACGGGTGTTAGGAAGTCAAAACTTCTGCTTCATTTCGGGCTACTTCCCACGAAAGTGCTTGAAATGCAGGACTGAAGCTGGATCAGCTCAGAACTTCCCGCTCGTCGACAGGAGTGTCAGCTTGTCATTGGTCTCCCTCAGTCGGCTGGCCAACATGCGGACGACGCTCCACAGGACTTCGTACGCCAGGTCCTTGTTCATGAACAAGAGATCGTCGAAGCCGTCCTTGGCGATGGCCAGCAGGCGGCAACGTTCATGCGCCCGAGCATCAGCCGAGCGTGATGATTCGTCCAACAGGGCCATCTCCCCGAAGAGCTGGCCCGGGCCGAGGATGGCAAGCGCCTCTTCACCCATGCCGGGGACGTCCCGGCTGATGCGCACCTTGCCTTCGAGGATGAGGTACAGTTTGTCCCCGGCGTCGTTGTGCTGGAATATCTTGGTGCCCCGCGCGTGGTGCTCCTCGCTGGCGACGCGCGCGATGCTCTGCAGGGCTTCTTCTTTGAGGCCGCTGAAGAGCTCGATTTCGCGCAGCCGCTCGACGTGGTCGTTCATGGTTGCGCCAAGCATAGCTCCAAACCGGGGTGGGGGAGCAAGTTGGCCGATGTGCGCTGAAGCCGCAGGTGCTTCCGACGCACTTGGGGCTCCCGAACTCCGACGTTCAGCGTGTGAACCGGAAGCTGAACGTGATGGTTCCGGCGACGGGCTTGCCGTCACTGTTTAGCGCCGCAACAAACCGTCCTCGCATGGCGCATCGACGGGCATTGCGGCCGAAGCCAAAGCCGGGGTCCTTGAGCACTGTTGCCGACTTCGGGCGTCCATCGGAACCGATAGTCACGGCGACAGGCACCCTCATGAAGTTGATCTGTTCGACGTCCGCCTCGGCGGGGAACGGGCAGTTCCCCATGGCCGCCTTGTTGAGCACCTGCGCCGGTCGCGACAGGTCCCTCTTCGGCTCGCGCTTGATGGGCGTCTTTCCTTTGCCGCCGACCACACCGTCCGGGCGCGCTTTCTGGTCGTACACGGCCTTCTTGCTCTTGCCCTTGGACGCGGTCACTCCGCCAACGTAACGTTCGCCCGTACCAGTCACGAAGGCATTGCCCGTCAAGTCCACCGGCTCGTTGGGATCGGGCTCTGCCGTCAGGACCTTGCCGGCTTCCGCCGCTGCAGGAGGCGGCGGCGGCGTGTCTTGTGGAACCTCGGGCTCAGGTTCGGGGGCGACTCTCGGTTCAGGCTCCGGTTCGGGTTCAGGCTCCGGTTCGGGTTCGGGCTCCGGTTCGGGTTCGGGTTCGGGCTCCGGTTCCTCGAGTTCGACCTCCAGGATCTTGTTCAGCCGTTCCTCTACCCCCTGGTTCACCATCGCGGAAAAGGCTCTGAGGCGCAGCAAGTCGCCGAGGGTGGAGCCACGCCCGGCCGCGGCGCCGTGCACCAGCAGCCCTCCTGCGAGACCCACCGCCCAGCCCAGACGCCCACCCCTTCGACCCAAACGAAGCACCGCGCCCCACGGATCGTCGGA
>JBNKZR010000482.1:0-5405 GCA_050301735.1 Polyangiaceae bacterium
CGCGGCTTGATGCTCACCGCGAGCAACGACGTGTCCCTCGACTCGCTACGACGCACCGCGGCGCGATTGAACGTGGAGCACGTGAACCTGGGGCGCGGTGAACTCGAAGCGCGCTGTGAGCTTCTCGCACATGGACACTCCGAGCGAGCACTCCTATTGCCTGGCGGGGGAGTGCTCGACATCCACGCCGTCGGCGAACGCCTACGAAGAGAGTCCATGGCGCTCGGTGTCGCAATCCGAACGGGAGCTACAGTCAGAGAGGTGCTGACGGGCGCAGGCCGAGTAGTACGCGGCATCGCCCTCGACGATGGGACGCAGCTCAGGGCATCGGAGGTGGTGCTGGCGGCTGGAGCGTGGAGCGGCGGCTTGGGGGAGAGCTGCGGTGGGTCGCTGCGATTGGTGCCGCACCGACGTCATCTCGCGCAGCTCCAGGCGGAGCCGCCTGCGACGAACGTGTCCCCCCCGGTGACTTGGAACGTGGAGACGGGCGTTTACTTCAGACGTGAAGGCGACGGTTATCTCGCCTGCCCCGGCGACCACGAACCCCACGAGCCGTGCCTACCACCGGTCGACCACGAACAGGTCGAACTGTTGGCGCACCGGCTACCGTCACTCGCGCCGGGTCTGGCGGGAGCTCGGCTGCGGCGAGCGTGGGCCTGCCTGCGCACGATGACGGAGGACGGCGAGGCCGCCGTGGGACGTGACGAACGTGTCCCAGGGTTGTTCTGGCTCACAGGATTGGGCGGTTTCGGAATGTCCGGGGGCCTGGCGGCGGGCGAGGTGCTCAGCAACAGCGTGCTCGGGCGCTTCGACTCACTCTCCGCGGCCCTCAGTCCTTCGCGCTTGCTCGACGATCGCCGAGTCGCGACTGCGGCGGTCTCGAACAGCGCGTCCTAGTTCCTAGTGTGCCGAATCCAAAGTTCGTAGCAGAATCGCTGCGACCCCTGGTTTGGGGAAGTCGCAGCAATTCTGCGGCTACGGCCGCCCTATTGATTCGGCGCACGACCCTTTCATTGGTCTCGAACTTCTCTTCGAGACGCAGCAGCCCCTGGCAAAAGTCTCCCGTCGCCGGCGGGGCCGAGCACTCAGGTCTGCGACATCGAGTCGGAGCTCGAATACTAGCGGTGATTCCGCTCCCGACAGCGACCTGCGTCGGACGTGAAACCGGGAACGGGCCGTTCCAACCAGTCGGTCGAGCCTGAAACAGTACCGGCACGGCGCAGGCGCCGCATCGAATGCCGCCGTGCGAAAAGATGCCACTGCCTTTGTTGACGCGGCCATGCGACGAGCTTGTAAGCTCGCCGCATGAAGGACGCCAAGGAGGCAACCGACTCCCCCGAAAGCACAACCGAATCAGTCGCTGAGCCGAGCACGGCGACGGACCCCGACGCTGGCGAAAACGGCGCGCGCGATGCAGCTGCCGGCTCCGACACAACGACGGACGGCGACGATGCCGCAGACGGCGACGATGCCGCAGACGGCGACGATGCCGCAGACGGCGACGATGCCGCGACGAGCGACAGCAACGCAACCGCCAGCGATGAGGCGACCGAAGACAAAACCGCCAAGAAGGAAGAGAAGGCTCAGGCGGCGGCAAAGGATGACGAGGGAGCGAACGACGGCAAAGGCTTCTGGCTCTGGGTCGTGGGCATCGCTCTGATCCTCTCGCTGGAGCTATTCATCTACGGGCACAATGGTCACGTACGAGTCTGCGTGGGCGTGGACGGCGTGACGGACTGGGCACTGAAGTACCAGCCGAAGACGCCGGACAACTACCGAAAGGCCCCGATGTGTGCCGAGCGGCTGAACCTCGGCATGTACTCCGGAACACAAGATGCCGCGGAAGGTGCGCTGGACGAAGCTTGCCGCCGGGCGACGATGATGAATCGCAAGGCCCTGCCTGATTGCCTCCGACGTGAGAAGAAATGGACGCGGCAGGTGGACAAGGACCAAGTGTTCCCTTGGGATGAACGCCTCTACAAGCGCCTCTTCTGGATGGAATGAAACGGCGGGTTGCCATCATCGAGCAAGCTGTCCTGGCGACCTGACGCGCTGAGGTGTCATGGACCTCGACGCGTGGCAGTGGCTGGTCGTGCTCGGGGTCACGTTCCTGGGAGCACTTCTCCAAGGTACGATTGGTTTCGGCTACGCCGTGCTCTCCGTGCCGATCCTCGCGCTGCTCGACCCAAGGCTCGTCCCGGTGCCCCAGATGATCTCGGCCTTGCCGCTGACGCTGTACGCTGCCTGGCGCGAGCGGGCTCACTCGGACCTGCGGCAAACCGGGTGGATCCTAGTTGGTCGCATTCCAGGGGTCTTGCTCGGCATGGGCCTGCTGCTGATCGCGACGCAGCAGATGCTCGACGTGTTCATAGCCAGTGTCGTGCTGCTAGGAGTCGGGATCCTATCGACCCCCATTCGCCTGCGCCGCTCGCCACTCGTCGATCTGGCGATCGGCACATTCTCGACCATGACCGGCTACGTGTCGGCCATCGGCGGCCCCCCGGTGGCCCTCCTGCTGCGTGACGCTCGCGGCCCCGAGTTGCGCTCCACCTTGGGAGCCGTGTTTGCCGTCGGTGTCGTCGTTACTTTGAGCGTGCGCGCCGCATCCCATCAGATGAGTCGATTGGATCTGTGTTTGGGCGCGCTACTCGTTCCGATCGTGGTGCTGGCGATGCTGCTCAGCCGTCACTTGCATCCGTGGGTGGAGGGCAAGCTGCTATCACGGGCCGTGCTCGCGACCAGCGCGCTGGCCGCCATCGGCCTCTTGCTGCGTGCCCTGTGAGGGGCTTGGGCGACACTGCCGAGTGAACTGCCGTCAAGGGCGCGTCAGACCACAAGCCGCCGCCACGTCGTCGCGATAACGCAACCAAGCGACCAACGTCGCTTCCATACCCTCGATGACGGCTTCGCACGCGTCCTCGGGAACGTGCTCCAGAATGATCTTCCAGGCGCTCTTGCGATGCTCCCCTTCGACCTGCCGATGAGCTTTCGTCAACTTCAGCGCTTCCAGAGGTAGGCCGTAGTGGAGCACCAGGGGATGTTCCTCCAAAGGAGGAAGCGGGCGCTTCGGCGCGTCCTCATCCACTTCACCGCGCTCGTAGGCGGTACCCTCGACGAATAGGGTCGCCACAGCTGATGCTACGGCCCAACCTCGTCGCTGAGTGCAATCGTCGAGTACCTCGCGATACGCCCGCGCCGCCGGCAACAACTCGACGTGTTCGAAACGTGAGAGGTCCATTCCCAGGCCGCGGGGGTACTCCAAGAACAGCTCGGGATGCGGACGACCCGCCACCAGTCCACCCGTCTCTTCTTCGAACAGGTTCTCGGCCAACTCGCGCCGTACGGCTGCCACGGGACATTGCACGTAGGCCCAGCCAACCATCACCGGAAAGTCGCGCACGTAGGTGGCGTATTCCTGCTCGAAGTGCAGATGCAGCCGCTCCTTGTTCACTCTGCCCGACGTGAAGAGCGGCCAGGCCCAATGCACCTTGCGCTCCATCACCTCGAGCAAGCGTTCCAAAAACTCCGTCTTTCCCACAACCACATCGTGGCTCAACTCCACGGGGGCTGCCAAAAAGCCTCAGAATTGTTGCAGGTGTGGCAGTGCAACAGGTGCAGCGGCAGCGCCGCATCGAGAACGGCGTGACCAAAAACGAATCATTTCTAATACTTACGGCAACTCCCGCCAGTGGCACGATCGCTGCTTAGTGCATAGACATCATGTCTAGCTCGATCTCCCTGGGCGCATCTCCCTCCCTCGAACAACTGATGGACCGTTTCGTCGATGGCGACGACGGGGCTTTCAACCAACTGTACGAGCGCGTAGCGCCCAATCTCCTTGCCAAGCTCATCGGTCGTTCCAAAGACGCGGAGCAGGCGCGCGACGTGGTTCAAACGACATTCCTCAAAGTCTTTCGAGCCAAGGAGAGCTACCAGAAAGGGTCGCCAGTACTACCTTGGATCCAGGTCATCGCCAAGCGCACCCTGATCGACGAGCAGCGTCCACTCGGCGCGCGACGCGAAGTCCTGAGCAACGACGGCTCGCTGCCTGAGGATGACAAGGCGCTGTCTGCCGCTGGCCAAGCCGACGAGCTGTACGGCATTCGTCAGGCGTTCGAGCAACTGCCGCCGCAGTACCGCGATGCCATTGGATTGACCAAGGTCTCCGGCTTGTCCGGCGGCGAAGCAGCTCGCCAACTGAAAACGACGTCGGCGGCAATCAAGCAGCGGGTCCATCGCGGCTATCAGATACTGCGAACGCTGCTCGATCCGATCGGCGACGCAGGAACGGCAACAGCCTAGCCCTTGCCGTCATCGGTGAACGGGTTGACAACCCAGTTGCCGTGCGCACCTTGCGGAGACGCTCATGTCTGAACTGGGTCGAAAGCTGGCGCGAGCGCTCAACGCGCAAGACAACCTCAGGTCCATGGCACTGGCAGCAGCGATGATGGGACTGTCCGGCATCGTGAGCTACGTGCTGCTGGGAATTTGGGGTGTCGTGATTGCGGCGACTCTGGTGGCCATCAGCTCCGCAGTCACGGCGAGCGGTGAGCTCCTGCTGCGGGTTCAAAGGGCGCGACGCATTGCACCCTACGAGGCGCCAGAACTGGCACGCATGCTCCACCACCTCGCGAGCCGCGCCGGCATCGCGCCTCCCCATTTGTACTTGTTGCCGAGCGCCTTGCCCAATGCCCTGGCGACGGAAACGAGCGACGGCCGGGGTGCGATGGCGATGACCAGGGGCCTGCTCAGTCGCTTGAACCACGAAGAGCTGGAAGGCGTGATGGCCCATGAGCTCAGTCATTTGAAGAACGGTGACACGCGCCTGACTCGTTGGACGAGCTCCGCCACACAGTCCGCTACGACGCTCCTGCGAGTGTCCGTGTGGATGGGGTTGATCTCGACGTTGTTCACCGGACAGGGCCTCGGAACTTGGCTGCTGCTGCTTTTGTTGAGCTGGGTGGTCCCGGTGCTGTTCGGCCTGCTGCAGTCGGCACTGTCGCGCACGCGCGAGTTCGCCGCCGACACCAACGCGGTCGAACTGACGGGCCGCCCCTTGGCGCTGGCTTCGGCCCTGGCCAAACTCGAGGGAGCCTCGACACCCTGGCTACGACTGCTGTTTCGCGCTCCTCGCACCCCGGGCTGGCTGGACTCGCATCCAGCGACGGCGGACCGTATCGCACGCTTGCGTGCGCTCGGCCGTGGCGGACCGGACTCCTACCGGAGCAACCCCCGCCCTCCAAACGGACCGGTCGTCTATCGCGTGTACCGCACCTGGCCATGACGACGACTTCCGTCGCCGCTGACTCAGAAGCGTCCCGAGTAGCTCAGCGAGCAGCCGTCAGGAGAGCAGCCTGCTGATATCCCACGTAGTTCACGCCGGCGTTCGTCTGCCTCGACCAGAT
>JBNKZR010000483.1:0-5345 GCA_050301735.1 Polyangiaceae bacterium
CACCGCGGCGCGGTCGAAACGATCGAGAGCCTGCTGGTAGTCCCCGCGTTCGAAGGCCTCCGCCCCCTGCACGGCGAGGTCCCTGGCGACCGCTCGCATTTCCGCGTCGTCCGCGTTCGCCCACGACGTGCAGAACAACAGGCAAACGGCTGCGCGCGCGGCATGCCAGAGCCGCCGAATGCCGAGGTCAGAAGCCGAAGTCATGGCGGAGCTTCTTCTTCTTCTTCTTGGGCAGCAGGTGCTTGCGATCCGGTTCCGGGGCTTTTGGCAAAGACGAGCCTTCCATCGTCGCTGGGCTAGCTCGGTCCTTTGCTCTCGTGGTGAGGCCGTCGGCGACTTGGTTGTCGGTGGGTTGCTGGGGGGCAGACCGCGGTTTGCCAGCGTGCTGACTATCGGGAATCGTCGTAGTTTCTGGCGCGGCGGCGGGGCTGGTTGGGGCGACGGGCTCACCCACTCGTCGGGGCGCTTCAGTCTGCGCACTCCTCGCATCGACAGCGTCGGTGTTCACGACTGCTTCGGACGAACCGGAAGGACCTCGTGCGACACTCGTCAGTGCCGCGCCCAGTGCGATGATGCCAGCCAGCCCCGCTGCGATGATGACACGACTCTTCTTGCCCTGGACCAGGCCTGGTGCCCAACCGCTGGCCATCGCCGCAGCGGTCCGACGCGAAGTGGTCGTGGCCACGCCACTGGATTGTCCGACCTGGGCGGCCCGATTGCGGCGGAAGTTCGCCGATGGAGGGGCTGGCGTGTACGTTGCGGGTGACTGCCCGGAGTCCGCCATCGAAGGGTCGAGCCATACCGCTCGAATCGAGTTGCCCGACAGGTCCTCCTTGATTCCGTGCTCGTAGAGCCAGAGCGCTAGCGCCACCCCGAACTCCGTCATGTCGGACCAGCGAGCATCGCAGTCTTTCTCCAGACCCTTCTTCAGCACTCTCCACAGGCTGCCGTCGCCCTCGCCGTGTTTGGTGGTAGGTTCGGGGTCATCGTTGATGATGGCGTGCATCAGCGCGTTGTAGTTGGGTCTGCTGAACGGGATCTTCCCGGTTAGCATTTCATACAGCACGATGGACAAGGACCAAACGTCGGTGCGGCCGTCGATGTCCTCGAGCCCGAGGGCTTGCTCGGGAGACATGTACTCCGGGCTTCCGAGCACGGCGCCCATTTGCGTGATCTTGCCGGTGTTCTCCGTCTTTTGGCCGATTTTGGCGATGCCGAAGTCGAGCAGCTTGGGCTGCCGTCGTCCCAGCGCGTCCGCTGACAGCACGATGTTGTCCGGCTTGATGTCACGGTGAATGATGTGCCGTTCATGCGCAACGCGTAGCCCATCGGCGATCGGGAGAATGGTTTGCACTGCGCGGATCGCGTTCATCGAGCCTCGCCGAATGGTTTCGGCAAGCGTATCCCCTTGAACCAGTTCCATGACCAGAAACGGGTCGCCGCGATTCGTCCAGCCGAAGTCGAAGACTCGGACCAAGGCGGGGTGCCCCAGCCGCGCTGCCGCGTGTGCTTCCCGCGCCATTCGCGAAGCCACGCCAGATCCTGCGGCGTCTGCTCGGATGAGTTTGAGGGCGACGTCGATACCGAGCACCAACGAATGGGCGACCCAGACCACTCCCATCCCTCCGCGTCCGATTTGGGTCTCCAACTTGTAGCGGTCGCCGATGACCTCGCCGGCGAGATACGGGCGGTACGATTCCGGGTCCGCATAGTCCCCGGCATCCATCGTTTCTGCTAGGCGGCTTTCTTCGTTTGTGTCGACGTCTTCGGTCATCACGCTCGCGTCGCGACCCGGTCGCGACAGCTCTGAGCGTAGCTCAACTGCGTTGGGGGTGCTCGTTCGCAGCCCGGGGTAAACCTGTTGCGATTCGGCTTCAGGCGGATTGATGTTCGTTGGTCGCCATCCCCACGATTTGCTGTGCTTTGGCTCGTGGGGGACTCCTTCGGGAGAAGAGCTTACATCGGTGCCAGTGTCGGGTTCACGATGCTTGAATGAGTTCACCCGTTCGGTGCAGGAGGCTCGAATCGGGTCAGCGCTGTTGGCGATCGGTGCGTGCCGACAAACAGTCGTTCGACTTTCGGATGTGAGCGGGTCACATTCAACCGACTGTCGGAGGAGCGTGAAATCAGCCTCCGTTCCGCTCAAATGCCGTCGTCGTCGCCCACGAGCTTTCGCTACTTTTTTTTTGCCGCGGTGGTGTGTCTCCCCGGATGCTTCAGCGACCCCTACTACATCGATGAGCAACTCGATGTCGCGGCGGAAGGGGACGATGCCGTCGACATCGGTCCCAATCGTCCGCCGGGCGGTTCGTTTGAGTATCCGGCGGGCGCTGGCGCAGCGGAGGAGCAGGATTCGATGACGACCGACGCGAACGGTGGCGTCGCAAGTACCGACGAATTCGCGGTCGCCTCCAGCGCGCCAGTCGGTCCGTTCGGCGGCGGTTTTCAGCCTGCTCCGAATGCGTCGACCGCACCGTCTCCCGACGACGCTGAGCTCTCGGACGGCGCGGCTGTCGTCGACGGGCTGGTGGTCGCCGGTCTGTGCTGGCCCTTGTGCGAAGGCCCCGGGAATCTCATGCTCGATGGTTGGGGTGTCGAGGCTGGTCGCACGTGTGTGATCGCGGGCAAGCGAGACACGACTGGTGAGTGTAGTTACGACCCTTCGGTCGCGGGCCTGATGGTTCAAAACACGTGCTACGCGCCATGTCCGCCAGGCACGGTCGACATTGGATCAGATGGGCTCTCGCGATCAGACGCTGGCGAATGTGTGGTGGCTGACGCTCCCATTGCCGACGGAGCCGAACCCTGTCCGCTCCCCTGACCACGGAGCAGCTCGAGAACGGCAGGCCCTTGGGTAGGTACGGTTCTGCGGCCTGCAGCTAGCCTCGTTCATTTCACCTACGGCATGACAGACTCTGAGCCGGCCACCAACACGACGCGAGAACGTCTACCCACCGGGCGCCGTTGGCTGGCTCAGTTGGTGGGCATTCGCGGTGTGGTGCGCCACCAGACATACGAAATCGATCCTCAGGCCGTGCTGGGGCGTGCGCAGGATGCTGACGTCGTCATCGACGATCCGGGAGTGTCACGCGCTCATGCGCTGGTGTGGCTAGACAGTGGTGGCAGTCTCTTCATCGAAGACCGCGGAAGCCGAAATGGGGTGTCTGTCAATGGTTCGAAGGTCAAGCGACGAACCCTGGCGCGCGGGGACCGCGTCGCGTTGGGTCCGGGCGTGGAGTTCGAGTGCCGACTGTTTGCCGTGCTCAACGAGGATCTATGGTCCAAGCACCGGGACGGATTGCTTGGGCGAGTGAGCGCGGCGTCGGCGCCGGACTTGGGCCAGACGCTAGCTGCCGTTCAAACGGGGCTGCGCACGATCAGGGAGTTGCGGGCCCAGAGTACATCGGCGGAGGTCGAAGCCAAGGAGACGCTCGATGACGTGCTGCGCGTCGTGGCTCGTGCTCGGGACTTGACGGATCAGGTGCTGGCTTTGACGGCGGCTGAGCGGCGCAGCTACGAAGTGCTCAACCTCAAGCAGCTCGTGGCTCAAGCCCACCCCATCATCGACCAGATGGCTGGTGGAAGAATAACGGTGGAGCGCGAGGTTGACGACGAGGCCCTCGTGATCGCGAATCAGTCCGACCTGCGTGTGGCATTGTTCGCGTTGTGCTCGAATGCGATCGAAGCGATGCCGTTCGGGGGCATCCTCAATGTGGAGCTTTCGGTGACCATGCTTGGCGACTGCCCTCTTGCGGCACTGAGCGTGCGAGACACTGGCCCGGGCATGACGGAGTCTGCGGTGCGCGCCGCGTGCGAGCCCTTCGTCACGAGCAAGGCCAAGGGGGTTGGGGATGGTCTGGGGCTCGCGGCGGTGACGGACATTGCCCATCGACATGGGGGCTCACTGCGCATCGAGTCGAGGCCCAACAGTGGGACGCGCGCGACACTGATGCTGCCTGCCGAAGACCCGGTCGAATTGCGTTTGGCGCGGACCGTGGAAACGTCAGCGGTTCCCGCCGACAAGCGAGGTCGCCGGCTGCTCTTGGTCGACGACGATGAGGTCGTGCGGCGGATGACTGCTCGCTTGCTGCGGCAGAGCGGCTACACCGTCGTAGAAGCGGGGACGGGTCGTGAAGCCCGGGCACTGTATTCGACCGAGCAGGTCGAACTGGTACTCCTCGATTCGAAATTGCCGGACATGAGCGGTGCCGAGGTCTATGCACTGCTCGACGACAGCCACCCCGCGGTGCGCGTCGTGTTGTTGAACGCGGATGGCACGACACGCGTAGAAGGATTGAGGGAGCAGCCCAATCGTCTTCTCGTGTTGCCGAAGCCGTTTTCGTTCACTCAGCTGCTCGACGCGATTGCGGTGCTGCTTCCTCGGCGCACCGGCCTCGGTGACGTCGCGCACCGAAGCTGACCCAGTTCAGTGGCCGCGTTGCGGACAGGCAATGTCAGCCCCTGAAGGTCGCGCCCTGTTCGCGAGGCCTGGCGCTCGCTATGCTGCGGCCGTGGCTGGCAGGCGCACAAGCAGTGGGAAGCGGTCAGGGGTCGACGAGCTGGTGGATGCTCTGCTCGCGCGCGGAGGCGACTGGGGGGATCCAGTTGGCGACGAGTTGCTGCAGCGGGCATTGGAGCACAAGAGCTGGCTCGTTGCCGCGACGGCTGCGCAGATCGTCGGGGAGCGGCAGTTGTCGGGTCACGAGGAGCGGTTGATCCGAGTGTGGGAGCGCTTCAGCGCTGGCGGCGCGAAGGACCCAGGGTGTCGTGCCAAAGAAGCGGCCTTGACGGCGCTCGACCAATTGGAAGGTTTCGATCCGGACCCGTTCATCGAGGGAGTGCACTGCCACCAACTCGAGCCGGTGATGGGGGGCAGGGTGGACACGGCTGGCGGCGTGAGGCAACGCGCCGTCTACGCGCTTCTGCGCATGGTACATTCCGACGCGCTTCTTCACGCGGCTGTCGCGCTGGCAGACGCTGATCCTCACGTGCGAGCGGGCGTGGCACGCGGCTTGGGGCACTATGCGGGGCGAGCGGGCGCACCGTTGCTGCTGTTTTTACTCGAGGCTGGTGACGATGATGCTGTCGTGATTGCGGACGGGATGATGGCATTGTTGGCGGCCGCGCCAGACTTCGGGCTCTCCTTCGCGGTGCGTTGGCTGACTGACGGCGAACGACAACGACGCGAAGCCGCCGCGCTCGCCCTGGGTCAAAGCGAACGCGAGGATGCCGTGCAGCGCCTCGTCGACGGCGTCACTTGGTCACGCCCGCGGCCGTCCGCCGTGCATCCGGGTTCTCGGTCCGTCAGTCCCATCCATAGCCGATGACGACCGCCTTGATGGTCA
>JBNKZR010000484.1:0-5315 GCA_050301735.1 Polyangiaceae bacterium
TGGGGTCACTCGCGGCGCAGATGAGCGCCGCGCCGCAGCCCAACTCGGCGTCACATTGCTCGCCCGCAGTCGTACAGCTGGCGCCCACAGCCGCTGCTGCGTCACAAGCTGCCAACCCCAAGTCTGTCGGCATCGGGCTACACACGGGATCGCCACACGTCGAGTACCACTGCAGCATCTCCCCTCCTCCGCTCGTGCCACTGGGAGCGGGACCAGTGCCGCCGGTCCCCCCCGTCGGAGCCGGCTCGCCGGTGCTGGTTGGACTCGGCTCGCCGGTATCAGAGGGGCTCGGGGTGTCGGTCGAAGCGGCTGGTTCCTCACTGACATCCGTCTTGGTACCGCCCATCCCCGCGAATGGATCGTCTTTCGGTGGTCGCTCACCACACGCACCGACGCCGACGAGGGCCAGTAGTGCAGAGAGAGCGATAGCGCCGCGCGAGCCAAAGCGTCGGGGGATGGCGGTGTGCGTCATGACGCGAGTCTAGCAACCCGGCGATGGTCCAGCCAGGCTCGGCCTCACCGAATCGAGCGCGTCCGGTCTCGGCTGCGCTGCAAGGATGGCCAGTCGCCTGAATGCGGAAGATTCCTGAGCTATCAGCATCAGCTCGGCTGTGCTCACATTGCGTCTCCGTGCCTCGTGCTTGCCCAGTGTGCAGACCGCGGAGAGCTACTTCTCGACAACCACCAGCAGCACATGCCCCGGACGAGCCTCATCGTCGACGGGCTTGTGGTGCTGTTCACCGGCGTACGCTACCTCTTTGACCAAGAAGTGCCTGCCGTGGCCCCCTCGGACGATGACCGTCTCTCCGGGGCGCGGTACGGCGGGCAGACAAATCCGTACGCGAGAACCTTCTTCGGTGAGGGAGCTGACGAGCCAGCACTCGATCTGGCCGATGGCGGAAGCGGTCACGCGCGTAGCATGCCTGCTCGACGCCGGATGAGCAAGCCAGTGCTCGGCAGCTCATTTTTTCCCAGGGGATGCCAGACAAGAACGCGAAGATTGTGCATTCTAGCCGACGTTGGACGATACGGCGAAGATGAGAACGGGCGGCCACTTGCGTGCCGAGCAGGGTATGGGGCTCCTGCATGGTGCCTCTTTTGGTTGGCTGATGCTGCTGTTCACCCTTTCCGGTGGCATGGGGTTGATCGACCAAGTCTGCTTCTCCAAGTATTTGAGCGGCATCTTCGGAGCGACGGCCTACGCGGTCAGCGCAGTGCTCGCCGCGTTCATGACCGGCTTGATGCTCGGCGCTCACCTCGGTGGACGCCTGGCGCGCCGAGTTCGAGCCCCGCTGCTCGCGTACGGGTTGGCTGAAATGTGTGCCGCGGTTGCCATTGCTGCCGCACCTCGCGTGTTCGACGCCTTGACCCCGGCCTACGTCTCCCTGGCGACCCAATTCGAAGGTTCGTTGCTGGTGCTGACGGGCTTGCGTTGGCTCGTGGCGGGACTGGTCGTCATATTGCCGACGACCGCGCTGGGAATGACGCTACCGCTCCTGGCTCCCGCGCTGCGTGCTGCAGACAGCTCCGCCCATGCCGGTGGTGATCGCTCGCGGCTCAACGCACTGTACGCCTGCAACACCTTCGGGGGCGCCTGCGGCGCCCTCGTCGCGGCCTACGTCCTGCTTCCGCGCCTCGGCCTCAGTGCCACACTGTACTGCGCTGCGGCGACCACGCTCGCACTCGGAATGGTCGCCCTCGTGCTCGGCGTCTTGTGCCCCGTGTACGTCGACCCAGAAACGAACGAGCCCGCTGAAGCCACCTCTCTCAGCAACGCTCACGATTGGACACAGACGAAACGGCGCAGGCTGCTTGCATTGGCCGCCATATCGGGTGCGGTGGTGTTCATCGCGGAGGTCGTTGGGACGCACCTGCTCGCGGTCGTCGTCGGCAACAGCGCCTATGCGTTTGCCCTGATACTGGCGATTTTCTTGGTTTGCCTGTTCGTCGGCGCGGCTTTGGCCCCGAAGTTCGAGCGACGTGTCGGACCGGCTGCGCTCGGCACGAGCTTGATGGCGTCGGCCATCACGACCTTGCTGGTGTTGCCGCTCTGGGACTCGTTGCCTTACGTCTTTGGCGCCTTCGGCGGTTGGGTCACCTCGTTTGCCGGCCGTGAACTCGTGAGAGCAAGCGTGGCGTTCGCCGTCTTGGCCCTCCCGACGTGCTGGATGGGTCTCACTTTCCCATTGCTGCTTCGCAGCGTCGCCATGCAACGTGACGTGGCCTCCTGGGTCGGCTCACTCACCGTCAGCAACACTCTGGGCGCCGTCGCCGGTTCCCTGCTTGCCGGATACGTGATGCTGCCAGTACTCGGGTCGGAGTGGACGTTGCGCCTCGTCGCGCTGGTACTCGGTGCGGCCGCGTTTTGGCTGAGCCCATCAGAAGCGAAACCTCGTTGGTCCGCGCGAGACCTGCGGCGGCCGGCGTCCCTGGCGTTTTCAGGGGTCGTGTTGCTAGCAGTGCTGTTGCCCCGTTGGAACCTGGAGCGCCTGACTGCCGGCAGCAACGTCTACTTCGACGTCTATCACCCGCGGGGCGAAGTCATATTCGCCCGCGAAGACGTGCACGGCGGTATCACGAGCGTCACCGAGGGAGGCGGAATCAAGACGCTGCTCACCAACGGCAAGTTTCAAGGCAACGATGGGATGGAGATGCACGCTCAGCGTTTCTTCGCCCACTACCCCTCCCTGTTCGTCGAGCACTTCGACCGCGCACTCGTCATCGGTCTGGGCACCGGGACGACGCTGGGCACGTTCGCAGGCTACCCGTGGCGACGAGTTCGAGTGGTGGAGATATCTCCAGCCATCGTGACCGCCGCTCGAACTCATTTCACGGGGCCGAATCGTAGCGCGCTCGACGACCCGCGCGTCGAACTGCACGTCGACGACGGCCGCAATCACTTGCTGACCCACGACGACGACTACGACTTGATCGGAATGGAGCTGTCGAGCGTCTGGTTCGCCGGCGCCGCAGCGCTGTACTCTCAGGACTTCTATCGGCTCGTGTCCAAACGACTGAAGCCGAAAGGGATCTTCCAACAGTGGGTCCAACTGCACCACATGACCCAACCCGTGATGGCAAGCGTGCTGGCAACGCTGCGCAGCGAGTTCGAGCACGTCGCGCTGTTCTACGGAGGAGGACAAGGCATCGTGGTGGCATCCCACGCGCCGCTGCGTGCGAGTCGACGACGCCTGACCCAATTGGAAAGCCTCGATAGCCTGCGTGAGGTATTGCCCACAGAGCGCAGGCTGCACTCGCTGACCGCCGACGTGCTCGCTCTGGGCCGAGGCTTGGATGACTTCGTCCAAGCGACGGCGACCGCAGCAGAGCTCGACCCGCGCAACCTGCTTTCGACGGACGACAATCTGCTGTTGGAGTACGCCACACCGCGAGGCAACGTCTTGCCGTGGAGCACCCGTGAAGCGATGGTAGCTCGCCTCGCTGAGTTTCGAGACGTGGTGGCCATCGACGCGCTCGTCGGGCCGTAGCAGTCGCTTACGCTGCCGACGCTGCGTTCGGCAACGCCGCTGAACGGCCTAGGGGTTGCGCCGCAGCGCTGGGTCGGGACGCTCGATGGTCGCCTTGCCGCCCGAACGCGGTTTGACCTTGGGCTTGGGTTGCCGCGCTTGGGGAACTTTCGAGCGGCTTGGGGAACCACAGCTGGGAGCCTCTGCGAATTCACCGACTTGCCACTTGCCTGCGACCCGCTCGAAGCAGACCGCTCCTTGCCGTTCGTCCATCAAGCGCCGGACGCGCACACCTTCGAGAAGCGCAGACTGACCGCGCTCATCGAGAGGACCTTGACAGCTCGTGCGGCTGACGATGCCAAGCAGCGGCTCATTGGCAACTTGCTGCTCGAACAGCACACACGCCGTCACGACCGAAAGGTGCTCATCTCCGCGGCGCTTCGCTGCCTCCGCATCGAGACCTGCGACCCGTTGCTGATGATGGCGATACTCCTCCATGCCCAGTCTGAACGCGACAGCGAAGAGCCCCAGGTATGACACCCCGGCGACCAACGCGAACACCGCCCGCAGTGGCACACGGACCCCATCCCGCTTGGCCTGCAGCAACGCCCAGCCTCCCAGAAGGAGATTGGGCAACCCGGCGGCAAACAAGCCCGTGAGCAGCCATGAGAAAGCCCGTCGCGCCGTGCGGTCGACCTCCCCGCGAGCGCGATCTTTGGTGCGGCGAAGCTGCTCCTCCTGACGACGCGTCTGCTCTCGTGCCCGCCTTTTCTCAGCCAGCAGCGCCTCATGACCGTACGCCGTCACGGTCTGGCAGTAGCGACAGCGCTCGTCAGTCGACGACAGGGCCGCACCGCATGTTCCGCACTCCATCGAATCCCCGTAGCCAAGCGCGCTCCCGACCGCAACCTCAGGTTGTGTAGGGGTGCTGGACATTCATCTGCAGCCATCCATCCCTGGGGCAGGCTCCCACCGTCAACATCCCGTGGGAGGGGACGACAGGCATGAGAGGGCAGACGGAAACGCTCGATGTCCTGGGGCGACCTCCAGCGACTGACGCCAGGAGCCGCACCCCGCGAGTATTGTGTGCCAAATCAGTCACATCCCATGTGCCACCGGCTCATCCTGGCAAGCAGTCACGAGCTTGCGCCTCCTTCGATTTGGACCATTAAACCATCATAATTACAATTGGTTAATGCGCAATTTGGCACAGCGAGCCAATCTCGGCACAAACATTGCTCAATCGCTCGTGCCATATGTGCCGAATGGCACATCGAGAGCGAGAACACGATGAGGAGCAAGCCCATGAACAACAACAATCCTTTCATTCGGCGACGCCCCCTGGCGGCGGTGCTCGCGCTGATCTCCGTCACCGGGCTCGTCGCCTGCGGTGAGTCCGCCAGCGACTCGTCTCGAGACACGCTCGACGAGGGAGCTCAGACATCGCAGGAGAACACCTTCGATACCAGCACCCCAGGCGCGCAATCGCCCAACCCTTCGACGGGTGCAGTGAGTCCCGGTGCGGCTCCGGCAGCTGGCGCCCCAATCACCGGCTCCGACGGCCTGGGTATCAGCGCGTCGAGCGGTGCGCCGCTGCCAGCTGGCACTGTTGCAGCGAGCGCTGCACCGCCGAGCGTTGCGCAGCCCACGGCCCCCGCCCCGGCCCCCGTGTCCGCAGACGAGCCGCAAGCCGACCCCGCGATACCGATCGACGGTGCCGAACCCGAAGCCGCGCCGCTGCCCGCCGCGCCCGCGAAGAAGGGCTCCGCTGGGCCGCTCGTGACCAACCTGCGCGAGGACGCCAGCGAGCGCGCGGCGTCGATCGTGCGCATCGGCGCCGCGAACATC